>CACZQN010000050.1 GCA_902783375.1 uncultured Lachnospiraceae bacterium
AGGATACTCATATAGAATAAGAAATGTTTCTTCATGTGCTGTATGATAGCACGAAGCGGTAGGGATTGCCATAGAGATCCTTTGAATCCCTATGCCTCCCGCTACGTATATTTACGGAACGCAAAGAAGTTAATCAAAACTTGTTTGTTTTGATTGAACAAACAAGTTGTTATTCGTATAATGATGTCAAAGGAGATACGGTAATGATTAGAGTCAATTGTGAATACAGGATCAAGGAAGATATCGGTTTTATTACCGAGGCAGAAAGAATAAATATATTGGAACTGTCAGAAGCGACCAGGATTTCAAGAACAACACTTAATGCAATCGAAAAAAGAGGAAGCGCAACGGATGAGGTCTGTGAAAAGCTGTATTCCTATATTTATAAGCGTAATTACAGGATCAATTCTGTTAAAGAGGAATTGATCAGAGAAAAGTACGGGAATGTCTTATTTCATGGCTCAAAAAGCGGACTATCAGACATAACAGTTTCCGGGTCAAGGAAGAATTGTGATTTTGGGAATGGTTTTTATCTGGGGCAAACGTACAATCAGGCGCTGTCATTTGTTTGCGAATATGACCGGGCTTCTGTGTATTCGTTCAGGTATTCGCTGGAAGGGCTAAAGTGTGTTGAATTCGATTGTTCTTTAGACTGGATGATCGCAATTTGTTACTTTAGAGGCACAATCAAAAACTATGCAGAGAGTGAGACCGTTCAAAAGGTGATTAAAAAAACAGAGGATGCAGATGTAATTATAGCTCCAATAGCGGACAATAAAATGTTTTATGTGATGTCACAATTTGCAGAGGGTGAAATAAATGCAGATGCAGCCATTCACTCTTTGTCGGCGTCCAGATTGGGATTGCAATATATCATAAAGTCCGACAGAGCGTTAGAGAATCTGGTTCCAGTTGAAAGATATTATCTGTCGGTTCCGGAACGAGAGGATTGCAGAAGCGCACTGATCGAGCGGGGTTACGAGATAGATACCAAACTTAAACTTGCCAAAAGAGAGTTTAAGACCGGGTTATACATAGAGGAGCTGTTGAAATGAAAGAGTTTGATCATACCGGCCTGCTGTTGGCAGAGTATCAGGGGAAACTATTCGAAAAATCTACGGATCTAAGCTGTTCTTCCGCAGTATTTATCAGAAGATTTTTACATTCGGATTATGTGAAGAAGATGGATCTGAACGATGCAGCTTCGCTGACACTGGATGTAAATGAAGGAATAGACAGCATTCAAAAGCAATTTGGCGATTCCGATTATGGCAAAACGAAATATTCTAAAAGTGCAATGTTCTGGATCGGATACATGTATCGATATCTTTCATATACCAGAGAAGTTTCAACCAGGTTTGTAATGAAGCTGTTTCCCTATAAACAGCTCAATGATGTTTACTTCGCATTTCACACACAAGATCCCGAATGGTGTGTGCATAGTCTGCTGGAAATGAATCACCTGAACGAGAGCATTTTTGATAATAATCAGAGATTAAAGAAAGTAATGGAAGAACGGGGCAACTATTAAACTTGTTTGTACAGACAGCTCAAACAAGATGGTTAGAAGAAAAAAGATCGAAAGAGCCGGAACCGGTCCATATCCGGTGAATGCCATAGCGGGAAGCTGTTCTGTGTGATATGATACAGGTACTCGCTGCAGAGAATAGCAGTGACGCGGGACGCCCCCGGGAAGGGGGCGTCCATTAAAAAGAGGAGTGCCCCGGAGCCGGTCGCCCGACCCCGAGGCCATTATGAAAAAATATCATATGTCCTTAATCCGTTGATTCTCGCTCGAACTTGTATAAATAAGTTAGCACCGGAACATGAACAAAGATGAGACATATTGTAAACAATTTATGAACAGTGTCATGGAAATTCACGTACCAAGCTTCATATGGCAGGCATAATTGACGCATCATCAGGAGGAGACCATCAAATGGCAGATAAGCGGTCTGTTTACATCGTCGGCCACAAGAACCCGGACACGGATTCCATCTGTTCCGCCATCTCCTACGCGTACCTGAAAGAGCACGCGCAGAAGGATGGCGGAATGGAACATTACATCCCCTGCCGCGCCGGCGCGGTATCGGCGGAGACTCAGTACGTGCTGGACAAATTTCATTTCTCCCAGCCCAGGTATCTGGACAACATCGGGACCCGGGTCAAGGACATGGAGATCCGCATGACCCCCGGGGTCAACGGCAAGATCTCGGTGAAGGACGCCTGGGAGCTGATGAAGACCCAGAACGTTTTCACGCTGCCGATCACGGATGAGGAGAATCATCTTCAGGGTCTGGTCACCACCAACGATATCGCGAAGTCCTACATGGATGAAAATGACTCCGCCATCGTCTCCGTGGCGAAGACCCCCTACCGGAATATCCTGAAGACGCTGGAGGCGGAGATGATCGTGGGCGATCCGGAGGCTTCCTTAGAGCAGGGCAAGGTGATCATCGCGGCGGCAAACCCGGACGTGATGGAGAACTACATCGAGGAGCACGACTGCGTGATCCTGGGCAACCGCTACGAGTCCCAGCTGATGGCCATCCTGGCTGGCGCGGGCTGCATCATCGTCTGCCTGGGCGCCCAGGTGTCCCGGACCATCCAGCATATGGCTGCGGAGCACGGCACCACGATCCTGGTGACGAAGCAGGACACCTACACAGTGGCGCGCCTGATCAACCAGGCCATGCCCGTGGATTTCTTCATGCGTTCCGAAGGCCTCATGACCTTCGGCATGAACGACTATACCGACGATATCCAGGAGGCCATGTCCCGCAAGCGCTACCGCGACTTCCCGATCCTGGACAGCAAAGGCGCGTACGTGGGCACGATCTCCCGCCGGAACCTGCTGGGCGTGCACAAGAGAGCCCTGATCCTGGTGGATCACAATGAGATCAGCCAGGCTGTCGACAATGTGGAGAATGCCGAGATCATGGAGATCATCGACCACCACCGCCTGGGTTCCCTGGAGACCATCAATCCGGTCTTCTTCCGCAATGAGCCTGTGGGCTGCACGGCGACCATCATCTGGAGGATGTTCCACGAGAAAGGCATCAAGATCCCGGAGGATATCGCGGGACTTCTGTGCAGCGCGATCCTGTCGGACACCCTGGCATTCCGCTCCCCGACCTGCACCGTGATAGACCAGGCAGCCGCGAAGGAGCTGGCCATGATCGCCGGGATCGACCCGGAAGAGCACGCGAAGGCCATGTTCGCCGCGGGCTCCAGGCTCAGGGACAAGACGCCGGAAGAGATCTTCTACAACGACTTCAAGACATTTGACAACAACGGACTGACCATCGGCATCGGACAGGTCACCTCCATGAACCAGATCGAGCTGGACGAGATCGAAGGCCGCATGAAGCCGTTCCTGGAGAAGCAGTATACCGAGAAGGGGCTGGACCTGGCGTTCTTCATGCTGACGAACATCATCGATGAAGACACGACCATGCTCTGCTACGGCAAGGACGCGGGCGAGATCATACATGACGCCTTCGGCGTTCATGTGAAGGACAATGAAGCGAAGATGAAAGGGGTCGTATCCCGCAAGAAACAGGTCGTGCCCGGCCTGATGGATACGCTGAACAGAGATCAGGACCTGTAATTATGGATAAGGAGATCTGGAAACCCGGCAACATGCTCTATCCTCTGCCGGTGGTCATGGTGAGCTGCGCCAGGCCGGATGAGAAGCCGAACATCATCACCGTCGCCTGGGCAGGCACCGTCTGCTCGAGCCCTGCGATGGTATCCATATCCGTCCGCCCGGAGCGCTGGTCCCATGCGATCATAGAAGAGACCGGGGAATTCGTGATCAATCTGGTCACGCAGAAGCTGATCCGGAGCTGCGACTGGTGCGGCGTGAAGTCCGGACGGGACGTGGACAAGTTCGAGGCCAGGCATCTGACGGCGCAGCCGGCGAAACAGCTCAGGTACGCGCCGCTCATTGAAGAGAGCCCGGTGAACATCGAGTGCCGCGTCACGCAGAAGATCCCGCTGGGATCCCACGACATGTTCCTGGCGGAAGTCGTATCGGTAGATGTCGATCCGACCTATATGGATGAGAAAAAGCGGTTCGATCTGAACGCCGCAGGGCTTGCGGCCTACTCCCACGGGGAGTATTATGCACTTGGAAAGAAGCTGGGAACCTTCGGGTACAGTGTCAGGAC
>CACZQN010000051.1 GCA_902783375.1 uncultured Lachnospiraceae bacterium
ATAAGGGATAGAAGGGAAATAGAAAACCCCTCCCCTCAAGATTGAGGGGCGGGGGAGTTGAAATGTGCGAAGCACATTATTCTTGTGCATATGGTTAACCTTTTTCGGATTTTCTTCATGAACGACATCATACTTTCCTGAATAAACATGGAGCAATATTGTAATAGATAGTGGAAAATGGTATAACAGAGTAGCAGGATCGTTCCTGCAACAGGAGAACGATAAAGCTGATGGATTTGCCATAGATGTGGCTGGTAAGAAAGAAGGCGTTTATGAAAAGAAGAATGAGAATGCTGGTGGCTTTGCTGGTGACGACTCTGTGCCTGACGCAGATTCCCGGAGTAAACTGGGTAGCTGGAGCAGAGACGGTGCCGAGTGCAGATGCTGGCGACTTCCATGTAACGGGAAATCAGGAAAACTACTCTTTCGATGCGGAACAGGGTGTGCTCTTCATCACGGGCGATGTCTCTGTAGGCATGAAGGAAGGAATCGGGCAGACCGGACAGAGCATCATTGTCGCAAATGATGCCGCGGTAACACTGGATGGAATCCATATTCAGGCAGAGAAAGGTCCTGCGATTCTGATCCAGTCGCCGCATAGCGTGACACTTGTTCTGGCAGAGGGAAGTGAAAATGAGGTGATCGGAGCGCATGGCGTCAATATCAATCATGTGGCCGGATCCTTTGCCGGAATCGAAGTGGAATTTGAGTACGAATCGGGAGAGAACCCGCAGAATCAGATGGCATCCCTGACGATTGAAGGAACTGGAACATTGACAGCAACCGGGGATACCAATGCTGCCGGGATCGGTGGAAGCAACAGTGCCAAGGGGAGCAAAGGGAAAGGCCTTTACGGGAATATCACGATCAATGGAGGAACCGTAACGGCAACATCTCCAAAGGCTGGCGCAGGAATCGGCAGTTCTGACAATCCAGGGGATGGAACCAGTTCTGGTTCATATAAGAAGACAGGATATAATACCTGGGGAACGATTACGATCAATGGCGGAACCATTACAGCAAAATCAGGAGGAAGTGGTGCCGGAATCGGTGGCGGAAATCATGTTGACAGCGGGAAGATCGTGATCAACGGCGGAACCATTACGGCAGACGGTGCAGCAGGCATCGGATGTGGGATCGGAAGCCATAAGAACAAAGATGATAATGGAAATATGGGAGATAAAGGCCCGGGATATTACCATGCAGATGTGGAGATCAATGGAGGTACGATTCAGGCTACAAGCAATGACATCGGTGCTGCAATTGGCGGTGGAATGTACTGTGACGCGAAAGTAGTCATAACCAGAGGAACAATCAATGCGGTCGGTGGTGACCGAGAGGGGAAAACACATCACGGCGGTGCAGGAATTGGTGGTGGCTATCTGGGACATGCGGACGTGTCGATTATGGGAGGACAGATTACGGCGACAGGAGGAGATGGTGCATCCGGAATCGGCTCCGGCGGTTCGCCGAATTCTTCAGAAGGTCGTGGGATCGAAGGACGAAGCGTTCCATATGTAGCGCAGACAGCAGTGACGATCAGTGGTGGTGACATCACAGCAAGAGGCGGTATCAGGGGTGGTGCCGGGATCGGCCTTGGTGTCGGTGCAGACAAAGGGACCGTAACGATTACAGGCGGTACAGTGAAAGCCTATGGCGCTGCATCCTCTGAGAATGAGATGTACGGCGGCGCAGGAATCGGTTCCGGATTTCAGGGCAGCGGTAGCGGTAAAAGTAAATATTTTGTTGATGCAGATATCGCAGTCACGATTACCGGTGGTGATGTTCTGGCTGTTGGTGGCTGGGGTGCGGCTGGGATTGGTTCCGGTGCCAACAACAAGATGGCAGATGAAATCACGATTACAGACAGCAAGAATGCTGACGGTACAGAGTCCGGCCTGAAGCTCGAAGCATATGCGGATGGCACAAAGTTCGCCATCGATACCAGAGTTCTGAATGACGATGGTTCGACAACGAGCCGGACAGAAGGAAGAACATATACAGGAGATTTCCTTCAGGGGACCTTCGTCCATGCCGGAAAGATTGGTGACAAAGAGCAGAACCCGGAAGGCCTGAAGTCGATCCAGGTGATCCATGATCGGACCGGGGAGACAGTGACACTGACACAGATGCCGGAGAGCTATCGGTCCTTTGCACTCGATGTCGCAGAGCCTGGAAACTACAATGTCTATACAGACGAGAGCAGCATCGGTGAGGGAGAGGGACGGTATTTCAGTGAAAGTAAGAAGGATGTCTACCAGGAGGATGAGGTCCTGAACAATGGGGTCAAGTACCGTGTCGAGACCGACAGACTGTGCGACAACTTCTATCTGTATCCGGTAAAGTCAATCGTGGTCTCGAAATCAGTTATTGCCGATAAGGGACTTGAACTTGCAGGAATCAACAAGCGTGTATATTTTGCACTGAAGATGAAAAATACGGATGGCAGTGCAGGTGATTTCGTAAAGAAGGCTGATGGAACGACCTGGATTGAATCGATTGCAATTCAGAATGGCATTCCGCAGTCGAGAGCATTTTTCCCGAATATCCAGGATGCAACTTATGATATCTGGGAAGTGGATGAGAATGGTAACCCGATCAGTGCAGGGACAGCGTTTGACTTTGGCATTCTGAAGAAGATTACAACAAAGCACGGAGATGATACGACGAACAATGCGACCATCAGCGAGAAAGTCTGGACGGATCAGGTGACGGTTGAAAATACCTATGAGCCGCTTGTTGGACTGACGCTGACGGAAGTCGTTGAGGAGGACAATGCGCAGGCACCTGCGGATGCGGTGTTCCATTTTACCGGAAATGTCACAACGATGAATGGGACAGATATTTACTACTACATCCAGAGCGGTGACCGGGACAGTGATTCTGCTGCGGAGAAACCGGAGTATATCCAGGTAAAGAGCGGGACGGAATTCGGAATCGATCTGAAGAACGGCGAGACAGCGCATTTCCTGAAGTTCCCGGAAGGGACCACATATGTATTCCATCAGCCAGGAAGAATGCTTCCGGACGGCTTCTATCTGAGAGAATCAATGCTCAAGAAAGAGATGAAGCAGGATGCAGCGACCGGTGCAGAAACGGTTGGGATCCTTCGGACATTTGCAGTTGCAGATGAGGGAACAACGGTATCGCGACTCGGAGAGACCGTCAGTGGTGAGGTCGGCGGAAATGAACTTGTACATCATGTGACGTACTTCAATCCATATGCTGAGGTGACCGCGGAGGGCGGCAAGACCTGGGTTGAGAAAGACGGAGACCTTTCTCTGCGGCCGTCAGAGATCACCGTGCACCTGCTTGCGGCGCTTCCGGGGGAAGACAAAGAGGCTTTCCGGGACGCAGCAGGGAATACAGTGACAGCGACGGCAGCGGAAAACAGTGCGTGGAGATATTCCTTCTCTGGCCTTCCGGCATATCGGCATGGTGAGCAGCTGACTTACTCCGTGTCGGAAGAACCGGTTTCCGGATATATCACGACTGCTCTGGGCATGGATGTGACGAATACGAAGATCGGTCATGGGGAGATCGGAATAACGAAGATCGATGCGATCAGCGGTGAGCAGCTCGAAGGTGCGGAATTCACCCTGATGGCGCAGGAGATCAAGGATGCGCAGCCGATCGTGATCCGGACCGGAGAAGACGGTACAGCCATCCTGAAGGCCGATGACGATCTTGTAGCACCCTATCTGCCGGCAACACCGGGTGGCATCACGGTATTCGTTCTGAAAGAGACGGCCGCTCCGGCCGGATATCTGCTGGATTCGCATACGGAACACCAGGTGGTGATCCAGGCGGTCGCTACGAAGGATGATGCCGGCGTGGAGAGCCTTGAATACCAGATGACAGTCGATGGAGCACCTACAGCTGTCATTCGGAATGAGAGAGACGTGACAGTCAGAGAAGTGATCGATGAACAATATTCCAGCATCAAGGTGACAAAATACGGTGCTGATCAGGATGGAAAGAATGAAGCGCTGCTGACGGATAAGACTGCGGTATTTGGCCTTTACGGAAGGAAAGAGGATGGGACGGATATTCTTCTCCAGGAATTCGAGGCGGGTACATTTGAACTGAATCCTGCACTGGGAACAGTGAAAGGGTGGTTTGATTTACTCCATGAATCCATACTGGGACCGGCAACGCCTGGTGCGGTTTCCCTGTATATCCAGGAGAAGGAAGCACCGGAGGGCTATGAAAGAACGGATGAGAAGTTTGAACTCACCGTCTGGAAAGATGCAAAAACGCAGATCGACCGCGCAGCCGGGAAATTCGTGACGACTGTGACCTATGGAATTGCAACACCTGCGACTGAGCATACTGCAAGCGGCTCCGCAGTCAAGGTTGTAAACACGAAAAAGCCGGAAGAACCGGAAGAACCGAAAGAGCCGGAAAAGCCGGAGAAACCGGAAGAACCGGAAGAGCCGGAAAAGCCGGAGGAACCGGAAGAACCGAAGGAACCGGAAGAGCCGGAGAATCCGGGAGAACCAGACACCCCGACACCGGACACCCCGGTTGTGAACCCGCCGGCTGTCAATCCGCCGACGACGCCGACGACGCCGACGACGGAAGTGCCGGACGAACCGGAGAATCCTTCTAAGCCGGATGATCCGGAGAATCCTTCTGAGCCGGATGAGCCGGAAACGCCGGGAACGGAAGAAATTGATGACGACGATACACCGCGCGGAAATCATGAACCGGATGAAAAGGAAGATGACGGGACAGTAGAAGGAATCGATGACGATGATATCCCGAGAGGCAGCTTTGATGGGGATGATGAGCAGAACCATAAGGGTGGACTCGGTGCCGGCGAGGAAGCTGCAGCGCGTTCTCCGAAGACCGGCGATGCAAACTCTTTGCTGATGCTTTTCGGCACGATGATCGCAGCAGTCGGAACCATGTATGCCGCAAGAAAGAGAAAAGAGGACTGATCGATCGGTAGATCAGGAAAGAGGAAGAGGCTGTCGCATTCGTGAATGATTCAGGAGCAATCATTACGGACGCGGCAGCCTCTTTTTCATGCCTGATATGACTATAAAAGCTTATTTATTTCACTTCAGTCAACCGTTTTCCCTGCTTCGGAGTCCTGACAGAAGACCCGATATGATTATAAAACCTGATTTTGCTTCTGATAATCATGGAACAATCTGATTTGCTGGCAAAACAACGAATTCCGATGTCATATTATCCGGATTTGTTATGACTAAATCTACTCATTTCAGTTAAGCTAGTCAACTCACCCCCAACAAGAGAAAAGCTACACCCTCGGTGCAGCATGACTGGAATTCGAGAAATTATTTTAAATAGTCAAGTACCCCGCATTCAATGCATATTTGACACAGCCACTCTGCGTTTTTCGATTGATTTGCGATCGCGACTCGGCTATAATAAATGTAATTAATTGTCTGTGGGGGAGGAATGAACGCATGTTGATCCAGAAGCATTGCTGGGAGTGCGGTGCGGCACTGACCGAGAAGGAACTGGAGCACGAAGGCATTGTTCCGTACTGCCCTTACTGCGGGGAGTTCCGCTTCCCGCTGTACAATGTCGCCGTCAGTATGGTGGTCGTGAACCGGGAGAACGGGAAGGTCCTCCTGATCAAGCAGTACGGGAAGGATTATTACCGTCTGGTGGCCGGTTATGTGAACCGAAAAGAGCGGCCGGAGGATGCGGTTGTCAGGGAACTGAAAGAAGAGACCGGCATGACCGCAGCCAACGTGCACTTCAACCGGACAAGCTTCTTTGAACCGTCAAATACCCTGATGGAAAACTTCACCGTGATTGTTGAGAATGACCGGGAACTGGATCCGAACTATGAGATTGATTCCTGCGCATGGTTCACCCCGGATGAGGCAAGAGAGAATATCGGTCATGGGATCCTGGCAGAGCGGTTTCTGCTGGCCTGCCTGGAACAGGAGTATCCACTGTTTATCAGATAGAGGAGTAAAGCGATGTTTGGCAAACATTTCGTCCTGAATGAGAATACTATTTCTCTGATCGAAGAGCTCGGCAAACATATGCCGGGTGGTTTCTTCATTTATAAGGCAGATGAGACAGAAGAGGTCCTGTACGCGAATCACGCGGTACTGGACATCTTCCGCTGCGCAGATCTTTCGGAGTTCATGGAACTGACGGGGAATACCTTCAAGGGGATGCTGCTTGCGGAGGATTATGTGGCAGCCGAAAGAGCGATCGCGGACCAGCTTCTGGAAAGCCGGGATCAGACGGACACGGTCGAATACCGGATCCGCACGAGAGATGGAGAAATCCGCTGGGTCGAGGACTACGGCCATTACGTGGAGTCGGATGCCTATGGCGGAATCTACTATGTCTTTATTTCCGATATCACAGACAAGCGGAAACAGATGGAAGCAGACCTCGCGGTGCGGAACGCGGTGATCGAGGCGCTGAGCGAATCCTATCATACGGTCTGGCTGATCAATGATGTGGAAATCGGGAATTTCTCCCTCTACCGCGGGGATGTGGATGGAAAGACGGTGCATGCAGCGCCGATCCGGGATGCGCTTGGCCATCTGAAATATGACAAGGCAAAGGAGTACTATATCCGCACAAGCGTCGCGAAGGTGGACCAGGATCGCCTCCAGGAGACACTGACGCTCCAGAATCTGAAAAAGAAACTCATGGTCAAACCGCAGTTCAATATCAATTATCTGCGTGTCATGGACGACGGAAGCGAGCGGTATTTCCGCATCGAGTTTGCCAAGGTCAATATGCCGGACGGCAAGATGGGCATCGTCTGCGGATTCAAAGATGTCGATGACGATGTGCGTGCCGGGCAGGCTGTCCAGAAGGCGCTGCAGGAGGCGAAGAAGACGGACGAAGAGAACCGGCGGCTGATGGAGCAGATCGAGTCTGCTGCGAAGCTCGCGGACCTCATGGCTTCGGTGGCGTCGCTGCTGACGAACATCCCGGCGATGAGCTTTTCGAAAGATGCGGCGACTGGGGTCTATCTTGCGTGCAACCAGTCCTTTGCGGACTACGCGCATAAAGAGAGCCCGCAGGGCGTGATCGGACTGACGGACTTTGAAATCTTCGATCCGGTGACAGCGGCCCATTTCGTCGAGGACGACCGGAAAGCGGTGGAGATGGACGATCCGTATATCTTCTTCGAAGATGTGCCGGATGCGGTCGGGAATCCGAGAAATTTCCAGACAACCAAGATGAAGTTCACGGACAATACGGGCCGGCTCTGCACGCTCGGGATGTGCGTGGATGTCACGGAGATGACCCGGATCAAGGCGGAGGAGGCAGCGGTCAAGGCCAGACAGCAGGAACTCGAGGAAAAACTCGCTCTGCAGGATCAGCTGATCGAGCAGAGCCATGCCCTCTCGGATGCCCTGGCAGCGGCGGAGGAGGCCAGCAAGGCGAAGACCGCGTTCCTCTCCAACATGAGCCATGAAATCCGCACACCGATGAATGCGATCATCGGTCTGAATAATATTGCGTTAAATGATCCGGAGACGCCGCCAAGAACCAGGGAATACCTGCAGAAGATCGGCACATCGGCGAATCACCTGCTCAGCATCATCAACGACATTCTCGATATGTCCCGCATCGAATCCGGCCGGATGGTGATCAAGAATGAGGAATTCTCCTTTGCAAAGCTTCTGGAACAGGTGAATACCATCATCAGCGGACAGTGCAGAGACAAGGGTCTGCACTATGAATGCAGGATGGACGGGACAATCGACGATTACTATATCGGCGACGACATGAAGCTGCGCCAGATCCTGATCAACATCCTCGGCAATGCAGTGAAATTCACGCCGGAAGGCGGCAATGTCATGTTTCGGGTGGAAGATGCTGCACGGTTTGACGGGAAGGCGACGCTGCGGTTCACCATCTCGGATACGGGAATCGGCATGAGCAAGGAATATCTGCCGAAGATCTTTGACACCTTCAGTCAGGAGGATTCCTCCTCGACCAACAAATATGGAAGTACGGGTCTCGGGATGCCGATCACGAAGAGCATCGTGGAGCTGATGAACGGAACCATCGAAGTGGAAAGTGAGAAGGGAGTCGGCTCAACATTTACCGTCCATATCACCCTGACCGAATCCAGCCGGAAGAAGGTCGGGACAGATGATGAATATGAGATCCAGCCACATGAGATGCGGGTTCTGATCATCGATGATGACCCGATTGCCTGCGAGCATGCATCGCTGGTCCTCGGTCAGGTCGGTGTGATCTGTGAGATCGCCGAATCCGGGCCGGAGGCCATCGAGATGGTGAAGGTCCATCATGCCCGGATGGAGAATTATACCCTGATCCTGGTCGACTGGAAGATGCCGGAGATGGATGGCGTCGAGACCACCCGTGAGATCCGGAAGATCGTCGGGAATATTACGCCGATCATCATCCTGACTTCTTATAACTGGGATGATATTGCGGACGAAGCAAAAGAAGCGGGCGTGGACAGTTTTGTGGCGAAGCCGCTATTTGCGGGAAATGTTCTGGATGAATTCCGGGAAGCGTTCGCGAAGAAGAATGCTGCGCTGATGAAGAAAACGGTGGATCTGACCGGAAAGCACATCCTGATGGCAGAGGATGTCCCGGTCAATGCCGAGATCATGATGATGATCCTCGAGATGCGGGAGATCAAAGTAGACCTCGCGGAGAACGGGCAGATTGCCGTCGACCTCTTCCGGACACATCCGGTGGGATACTATGATGCGATCCTGATGGATATGCGGATGCCGGTCATGGATGGCCTTGAGGCCACCCGCGTGATCCGCAGCCTCGACCGGCCGGACGCAAAGACCATCCCGATCATCGCCCTCACCGCCAACGCCTTCGACGAAGACGTCCAGCGGAGCATGCAGGCCGGGCTGAACGCGCACCTGAGCAAACCCGTCGAACCCGAGGCCCTTTTTGAAACTTTAGAAAGCCTGATCTCGTGATTTTTTCCGAGGGAGTGACCTTCCGGAAGGATATCGTATCTTTCGGGGAGTGACTTTTCGGAAAGGATACTGTATCTCCCGGGGTGAGCGACCTGCCGGGAACGCTGCTGCTTTCCCGGGGGAGTTTGAGCATTTCGCCCGGGAAGGTTCCTGTAGCATTGGAAGCCTGTGATGAACATCTGCGAGAGCCGAAGAAAGCACGCCGTCTAACGACAGGATGAGGCACGATGTCTGAGCGGACGTCAGTCCGCGAGTTTCGTGCGAATCCTGTCAATCAGTGACGGCGTGCTTTCAAGAAGCGGAAGCAGCGTGAATCACAGGCTTCCAATGCTTATATGGAACTTATCATCGGGAAACTTAGTGCTCAATCTTGCCCATGAAGTTTGCTGCGTTCTCGACGGCCAGGGCGATCAGCTCGTGGTCGTGGTTGGTGCGGACTGCGCATTCCACGTCGAAGACCATGGTGTTTTCTTTGCCGACTTCGCAGGCTGGCCAGCATGGAAGGCTCGGATCTGCCGGGTTGCCGTATTTTGCGAAGTTGGTGTAGGCTGCGCTGTAGCGGTGCTCGAGGGCATCGGTGACTCCCGGCTGGTTGCAGATCGGGACCAGTGCAGCGTTGTGGAAGGCGAACGGAATGTCGGAGCAATGCCATGCGCCTGCGCCGCAGTCAAGCGGGAAGTCGAATGCAAAGAGATAGGAATAGGTAGCGGCGCTGCATTCCTTGCTTCTGGATTCGATCAGCTTGATCTTGCTCGGACGGAAGACCGTGTCGATTGCCATCAGGTCGCAGAGATTCTTGCCCGGATAAGCTGCCTTGAAGAGCTCGATTGCCTTGTCGGCCTTGTCGCCGTATTCTGCAGCGACCATCTCGTGTGCGGTCTCCTCGGACATGGTCAGACGGTCCGGTCTGCCAGGCATGAAGCCCTTGAACTCGTCAATGACGGAACCGATCAGCATCTCGATGCCCTTTGCATGATCTCTCCAGCCATAGGTCACCGGGTCACCACAGTACCAGTCACCCTTGATCGGGCCATTGCCACCGATATACTTGCCGGCCTTGCGAAGATCCGGAGCAACCTTGTTGTACGCATCTGCAAGGACGCTGTACGGCATCTCAGCCATTTCCTGAACGGTCGCAGCGCCGGTCTCGGCGAGCATTGCCTCGACGATCGCCTTGCTGCCGCCTTCCGGCATAGCGTCATCCTGTACAATATAGCCGGACATGGCGATGCCGTGCTGGAACAGGCCGTCCGCAGCCGGTGTCTGCATCAGGCTGATGACCTTCATGCCGCCGCCGGACTGACCGAAGATCGTGACGTTCTCCGGATCGCCGCCGAAGTTCTGAATGTTGTCATGGACCCACTGCAGGGAAGCGACCATGTCTGCATTGCCGACATTGGCAGAGTTGTAGAATTCTTCACCATACTCAGAAACATCGAAGTAACCGAGGATGTTCAGTCTGTGATTGACCGTGACGACAACGACGTCATCATTGGCTGCCAGGCTGGTGCCGTCATAGCAGACCTGCTCGATCGACGAACCTGCAGAGTAGCCGCCGCCGTGATACCAGACCATGACGGCCTTCTTTGCGGACGGATCGATGGAAGAGGTCCAGACGTTCAGGTACTGGCAGTTCTCATCCATCGGCCAGTAGCGGTGCGGGACCTTCAGTTCGCCGCTTCCCGGTGTATCCTGGCGGAGCATCGGGCTGACATACCCATAACCGAAGACATCCTTGATGCCATCCCAGTCAGCGACTTCGACCGGCATCTGCCAGCGCTTTGCGTCTGCGTACTTGATGCCGAAGAACTTGAATGTCCCATCCTCGACATAGCCTCTGAGCTTGCCGTGTTTTGTCTGCACGACCGGGTAATCCGGGCGGCAGATGAATTGCTTAGCCATCTTGTAAATCCCCCTTTTTTCTGATACGATCTGCAGTGTATGTTCTGATGCCGGCGGGCGCTTCTGCCTGCAGGATCCGCTGCAGAAATTGATTCGTTTTCATACAGTTTACAGTTTACCTGTTTCAGGGGAAAAAGTAAAGAAAGAAACGGATGAAAAACGGAAAAGGCATTGACATTCTTGTGGGGATTTGTTATGATGCTTTAACGGATTAAATCATTATAGTAAGGAGTTTTAAAACGATGCCGATTACAGATTTGCTCGAACGCAATGCCAAGCTTTACGGAGATGAAGTGGCACTTGTTGAAATTGATCCTGCCATGCGGGAAGAGCA
This sequence comes from uncultured Lachnospiraceae bacterium, assembly GCA_902783375.1. GTDB lineage: Bacteria > Bacillota > Clostridia > Lachnospirales > Lachnospiraceae > Catonella. Next base: position 11,170 of record CACZQN010000051.1, read on the forward strand.
GCGGGTGACCTGGAGAGAGTATGAGCTCATCCAGCCGACATCCACCGTCTTTTACAGAAGAGAGATTACGTGGTCTGTGTTTGACGAAAAGGCAAACCGCGTTGCCAATATGCTGATTTCCAGAGGGATCAAGAAGGGACAGAAGTGTGCGATCCTGCTGATGAACTGTCTGGAGTGGCTGCCGATCTACTTTGGAATTCTGAAAGCGGGTGCCCTTGCGGTGCCGCTGAATTTCCGGTTCACGGCAGAAGAGATCGATTACTGTCTGGATGCGTCCGATGCGGATGTCCTGTTCTATGGTCCGGAGTTTATCGGCCGGATCGAGGATATCGCGGGCAAGATCAAGTCCAGCACCCTGATCTACTTCGTCGGGGATACCTGCCCGCCATACGCGGAAGACTATTACAGACAGGCTTCCAACAGTTCCTCGACAGCGCCGAAGATTCTGGTAGAGGATACCGATGAGGGAGCAATTTATTTCTCCAGCGGAACGACCGGGTTCCCGAAGCCGATCCTGCTGCTGCACCAGGCACTCAGCCAGTCGGCAAGGATGGAGGCAATTCATCATGAGACGAAGAAGGATGACTGCTTCCTGTGTATTCCGCCGCTCTATCACACCGGTGCGAAGATGCACTGGTTCGGCTCTCTTTACACCGGCAGCCGCGCGGTTATCCTGAAGGGAAATACACCGGAGGCGATTTTCGAAGCAGTCTCGAACGAAGGCTGTACCATCGTCTGGCTCCTGGTGCCGTGGGCACAGGATATCCTGACCGCCCTTGATTCCGGCAGGCTGAAGCTGGAAGATTATAAACTCGATCAGTGGCGCCTGATGCACATCGGTGCACAGCCGGTTCCGCCAAGCCTGATCAAGCACTGGAAGCAGTATTTCCCGCATCACCAGTATGATACCAACTACGGCCTCTCCGAGTCGACCGGCCCGGGCTGCGTGCATCTCGGGATGGAGAACGTGGAGAAGGTCGGCGCGATCGGCGTTCCGGGCTTTGGCTGGAAGGCCAAGATCGTCGATGAGAATGATGTTCCGGTGACGGGACAGGAGGTCGGCGAGCTCTGCGTGAAGGGCCCGGGTCTCATGGTCTGCTACTACAAGAATCCAGAGGCGACCGCTGAAGTCCTGAAGGACGGATGGCTCCATACCGGGGACATGGCCATGTATGATGAAGATGGCTTCATCTTCCTGGTTGACCGGAAGAAGGATGTCATCATCACCGGTGGTGAGAACCTCTATCCGGTACAGATTGAGAGCTTCCTGATGGCGAACCCGAAGATTCAGGATGCGGCCGTCATCGGCCTTCCGGACGACCGCCTCGGGGAAATTGCCGCAGCCATCATTCAGGTGAAGGATGATATGGAACTGACCGAAGAAGAGGTCAACCATTTCTGCCTGGATCTGCCACGCTATAAGAGACCGAGAAAGATTATCTTTGATAAGGTTATCCGCAACGCAACCGGCAAGATTGACAAGCCGGCGCTCCGTCATATTTACAGCGGTGAGCGGCTGGTTGAGCGGCAGAACCGGTCCTGAGGTCTGACACGAGAAGAGACCGGAGCAGATCATGAAATGAATGTTCGAAAATGGGAATAGATTTGGAGGTATGTGTGTATGAGCAAGGAACTGATGCTCGGGAATAAGGCAGTCGCCAGAGGTCTCTATGAGGCAGGCGTATGTTTTATTTCAAGTTATCCGGGCACACCAAGTACGGAAATTACGGAAGAAGCGGTCAAGTACGATGAGATCTACTGCGAGTGGGCACCGAATGAGAAGGTTGCCATGGAGGCTGCTTTCGGCGCGAGCCTCGCAGGAAAGAGAAGTTTCTGCGCACAGAAGCATGTCGGCCTGAATGTGGCAGCGGATCCGCTCTACACCATGTCCTACACGGGCGTGAATGCGGGGATGGTGATCGGGGTTGCCGATGATGCAGGCATGCACTCGTCTCAGAACGAGCAGGACAGCCGCCATCACGCTATCGCGGCGAAGGTGCCGATGTTAGAGCCTTCGGATTCCGCTGAGGCACTGGCTTTTGCAAAGCTCGCCTATGAGATCTCGGAAGAGTTTGACACACCGGTCCTGATCAAGATGTGCACCCGTGTGGCGCACTCCCAGTCTCTCATCGAAACATCTGAGAGAACGGTTCCGGTCAAGGAATATGAGAAGAATATTGCGAAATATGTCATGATGCCGGGCAATGCGATCCGCCGTCATCCGGTCGTCGAGGAGCGCACGAAGGCGCTGATCGCCTATGCAGAGACGGCACCGGTCAACCGCTGCGAGATGGCAGAGGGAACCATGGCGGAAGGGACATTTGCCGGGAAAAAGGTCGGCATCATCACCCACTCGACGTCCTACCAGTATGTGAAAGAGGTCTTCGGGGACAGCGTTTCGGTCCTGAAGATCGGTATGACGAACCCGCTTCCGGAGAAGCTGATCCGTGACTTTGCGGCAGGCCTTGAGGTGCTGGTGGTGGTCGAGGAACTGGACCCGATTATTGAAAATCATGTCCGTGCGCTGGAGCTCGACGGTGTGAAGGCCGGAACGCTTGCAATTCACGGAAAAGATATCCTGCCGATCTGCGGCGAGTTCTTCCAGAGCACCATCCGGAAGGCATTCGGACTTCCGGTTCCGGAGACAGCTTCGATCGACGATCCGGTTCCTGCAAGACCGCCGGTCATGTGTGCAGGCTGCCCGCACAGAGGCCTGTTCTACACCCTGAAGCAGAATAAGTGCACGGTCCTCGGCGATATCGGCTGTTATACACTGGGCGCGGTTGCACCGCTTGCTTCGATCGAGATGACCCTCTGCATGGGTGCCTCCATCGGTGCGGTCCACGGCTTCAACAAGGCGACAGACGGAGAGAGTGCGAACCACACCGTCGCCGTCATAGGAGATTCCACCTTCATGCATTCCGGCATGACCGGTCTTGCGAATGTCGCCTACAACCAGTCGAATTCGACGGTCATCATCCTGGATAACTCGATCACCGGCATGACCGGCCACCAGCAGAATCCGACCACCGGCTACAACATCAAGGGAGATCCGGCCGGCAAGATCGATCTGGAGGCGCTCTGCCGTGCGATGGGCTTTAACAGAGTCCGTGTTGTTGATCCGTATGATCTTGCACAGTGTGATGCGGTCCTGAAGGAAGAACTGGCAGCGGACGAGCCGTCGGTCATCATTTCCAGACGTCCGTGCGCGCTGCTGAAATATGTGAAGCACAACCCACCGCTTGTGGTGGATACCACGAAGTGTATCGGCTGCAAGTCCTGTATGCGGATCGGCTGTCCGGCGATCTCCATGAAGGACGGCAAGGCGGCCATTGATGTGACGCTCTGTGTCGGCTGTGAAGTCTGCAGCCAGCTCTGTAAGTTCGGTGCCCTGACGGCACCATGGAAGAATGCAGAAGGAAAGGAGGACTGAGAGAATGAAGACGAAAAATATCATGATCGTCGGTGTCGGCGGACAGGGATCTCTCCTTGCCAGTAAGCTTCTCGGCCACCTTCTGATGGAGCAGGGCTATGACGTCAAGGTTTCCGAAGTGCACGGGATGAGCCAGCGCGGCGGTTCCGTTGTTACCTATGTCCGCTACGGCGAGAAGGTTTACTCCCCGGTGATCGATCAGGGAGAGGCAGATTTTATTGTTTCCTTTGAGGAACTGGAAGCTGCAAGATGGCTTTCCTACCTCGCACCGGGTGGTCAGATCGTGACCAATACCCAGCAGGTGGATCCGATGCCGGTCATCACCGGTGCAGCCACCTACCCGGACAACCTGGTCGAGAAGATGCGCGCCGCGGGTGCGAAGGTCGATGCGCTTGACTGCCTGGCCCTGGCGGAAGAAGCCGGTTCGACAAAGGCCGTGAACATCGTCCTGATGGGAAGACTGTCCCATTACTTTGATATTCCGGAAGAGGCCTGGATGGCATCGCTCGAAGCCTGCGTACCGGCAAGATTCCTGGAGATGAACAAGAAAGCATTTGTGTTAGGGAAGAACGCGTGAGATCCTGTCCTGAACGGGGATGAGGGACACGACTCAGTTTCGGGACATTCTATACAAAAGAAAGTGGGTATAAACATGGAAAGGTATTATCAGGAAGAAATCGAGTGTGCGCCTCGTGAGGTGATCAAGGCAATTCAGGATGAGCGCCTCGTGAAGCAGGTGCAGCATGTGTGGGACAATGTTCCATACTACCGCAAGAAGATGGAAGAGAAGGGTGTGACGCCGGCAGATATCAAGTCGAGCGATGACCTCTATAAGCTTCCGTTCATTTCCAAGGCAGATCTGAGAGAGGCATATCCGTATGGCCTCGTCGGCGTACCGCTTGAGGACTGTGTCAGAATCCAGTCCACATCCGGAACGACCGGAAAAAGAGTTGTCGCATTCTACACCCAGCATGATATCGATCTGTGGGAGGAATGCTGCGCGAGAGCCATCACGGCTGCGGGCGGCACCAAAGAGGATGTCTGCCAGGTTTCCTATGGCTACGGTCTCTTCACCGGCGGCCCGGGCTTAAATGGCGGATCCCATAAGGTCGGCTGCCTGACGATCCCGACCAGTTCCGGAAACACAGACCGCCAGATCATGTTCATCATGGATTTGCAGGCCACGATCCTCTGCTGTACACCGAGCTACGCTGCCTACCTTGGCGAGCGGATGAAAGAGCTTGGCTATGGCCCGGATGATATTCCGTTAAAGGCTGGCATCTTCGGTGCTGAGGCATGGAGCGAAGAGATGCGCCATGACATCGAGAAGACCCTCGGCATCAAGGCATACGACATCTATGGTCTGACCGAACTGTCCGGACCGGGTGTCTCCTTCGAGTGCTCCGCACAGGCAGGCATGCATGTCAATGAGGACCATTTCATTGCTGAAATCATTGATCCGGACACCGGTGAAGTTCTGCCGGATGGCGAGCAGGGAGAACTCGTATTCACTTCTCTTGATAAGGAAGCATTCCCGCTCCTCCGCTATCGTACCAGAGATATCTGCCGCCTGACCCGTGAGAAGTGCTCCTGCGGCCGTACCCATGTCCGCATGGAGAAGCCGAAGGGCCGTACCGATGACATGCTGATCATCCGCGGCGTCAATGTCTTCCCGAGCCAGATCGAGACCGTTCTTCTGAACAATGGTTATGCTGCGAACTACCAGATCATCGTGGACCGTGTGAACAACACCGATACCCTGGATGTCCAGGTCGAGATGACGCCGGAGATGTTCACCGATAATATCGGCGAAATCTCTGCACGTCAGGCACAGCTCGCAGCCGGCCTGCAGTCGATGCTTGGCATCAAGGCAAAGGTAACCCTGGTGGCACCGAAGGCCATTGCCAGAAGTGAAGGAAAAGCTGTCCGTGTCATTGATAAGAGAAAGATCTGAGGAAAGGAGCGTGCACAAGCATGAAACAGATTTCGGTATTTCTTGAAAACAGACCTGGTACCCTGAAACAGATGACAGCTGCGCTCGCCGAGCACGAGATCGACATCCGTGCCCTGTCTCTGGCGGAGACCAGTGATTTCGGTATTGCCAGATTGATCGTCGATGATGCTTATTCCGCAGTCAATACGCTGAAGGATGAGAACTTTATCGCGAGCCTGACCTCCGTCCTGATCGTCGAGATCCCGGATGTGCCGGGCGGACTTGACAAACTGCTTGCGATCTTTGATGATGCCAAGGTCAACATTGAATATATGTATGCCTTCCTCGGCAGCAAGGCGAAAGCGTATATGGTCTTCAAGGTGGATGACTACAAAGCAGCGAAGGTGCGCCTGCAGGCAAGAAACCTGACCCTGATCACACAGGATGATATCGCAGATATCTGAAGGTGATGCCTCCCGGCAGCATTATTAAACGAAAATGAAAGCGTGTGGAACAACGCGAAGATGTTGACCACACGCTTTTTTGTATGCAAATACCTGGATGGAAGAAGTCAGTGCTCTGCGAGCAGCTGTCTTGCATTTTCACCGAGGATGCCGGCGAGTTCTTCTTCGGTCAGCGGTTCCGCTGAACCGGCTTCCGGATGATCGGCCGGACGTGTGAGGTCCCTGAGGAACCGGAGGCTGTCCTCCTGCGAGGACCATGGACTGTCACTGCCGAAGAGAACGTGGTCCGGTCCGATTGCGCGGATGATCCTCAGCGCACCTGCCCGATCGAGCATCGGAAGGTCTTCCTCCGTCCAGTAGCCATCGTCCAGCGGATCCATAAACCCTGTCGAGAAGGCAGTATCGATGTAGACGCCGGTCCCTGCGAGAATCTCCGGGACCTCGTCCCAGTTCCGCCAGCCGCCCATGTGGGCGAGGATGAAGTCGAACGGTCCGACCTTTTCGACGGCGTGACGGCACATTGCGGGCGAGACATGGACGACGCCCGGGAAACCGACATCATAGCCGGCGTGTGTCAGGACGATCAGGCCGAGTTCTGCCGTCCGGTCAAGGATCCGTAAGAAACGGATATCATCGATGTCGACGCCCTGGTAGATCGGGTGCAGTTTGATCCCCTTCAGACCCAGGCGCTTGATCCGCGCCAGTTCATCATGCCAGCCCTCGTAGTCCGGGTGCATGGCACCGAACGAGAAGAGGCCGCTGTGCGCTTCATTCAGTCTTGCGGCTGCATCGTTCAGCTTTTCCACCTGCCGCTCCGCCGTTGCGACCGGCTGGATGACCGAAAGGTCAACGCCGGCCTTTGCCATGGTCTGGACAAGGCGGTCGGCTGTCGCTTCGATATACGGCGAAATATGCGCAGCCATGCTCAGCTTATCAATTGCCGTGGCTGCGATTTTTTCCGGAAATACATGTGTGTGAATGTCAATAATCATGAATCTACTCCCTTTTTCTGTGCTGACCGCCATGCGCCGGGGGAGATCCCCATTTCCCGGGTAAAGACGGTGATGAAATAATTGTAATCGCTGTATCCGCAGCGGGAGGCGATTTCCGCCAGGGACAATTCTGTCCGCCCGGCGAGCAATTGCCTGGCGAGGTCCATCCGGAGATCCCGGATATGCTCCGCGATGCCGCAGCCGTAAAGCTGGTCTGCCAGTTCATAGAGCTGTGTCTTGCCGATCCCGAGAGAATCCGCGACATCCGCGGCATTGATTTTCTCGGTAAAATGTGCCGTGAGATAGCCGTCGAGCTGCACGGAGAGGAGATCCTCCTTCAGGGTGGCCATCCGCTCGAGAATCAGGTAGGAAGCGACCGCGTGCAGGATGTGCGCCGCAGAGGAGACATAGGCCTCACTGGCGGGTTCTGCACGGCGGATTGCCTCTGCCAGCTGGTTCCGGTCGATGGGCAGATCCCTGGTGCAGCGGATGATCGCCTGATAGCCTTCCCCCTGAGTAGGGTAGGAGAAGACGTGGCCGAACAGCAGATAGCCGGCCAGCAGGTTCCCGACATAGAGCGGGGTCACGGCTTCGGTGAGGCCGGCGTGACAGCGATAGACGTAGGTCCGGCGCAGCTTCACCGCTTTCCGGCAGGCTTCCCGGTCACAGTGCATACAGGCGGAAAGGCCTTCCTCTGTCTCCCGGATGACGGCGCAGTACGGCGCGACCGCCTCCGGATAGGAGACCAGTTCGTGCATGTTTTCGTCAAATACCGTGATGCGGATGTGGCTCATGGCATAGAAATCCTGCAGCAGGCCGCGCAGTTTTTGCAAATCAAATACGGAAACCATCGCTCCCTCCCGGGTGACAGGATCGGCCGTCCCCTACCGGTCAGGGACGACGCATAGAAAGGTACATCAGGTCCTGTGAAATTCTACCACGGCTGCGAACAAATTTAAAGTAAAACGGACAAATTTCTATATATCTGAGGGACGGAAGATTTTAAAATAGAAGTATCCGTTTCGGGGAGGAGAAGAATGCCTATGTTGAAAGAATTGAGACAGGGATACATTGGGAATCCCGCGCAGCTTGTGACACTCCGGCGCGTTACTGTGAATGAGGGACGGGCCAGGGGCACAGAGATCATTGAGGTCAGAACAGCCGGTGGGCTGGAACTTGAAATTCTTCCGAATGCAGGCCTTGATATCGGCCAGTGCCGCTATCAGGGAATCAATATGAGCTGGATGAGCAAAAACGGCTATGACAGCCCTGCCGTGATCGGACAGTATGAGAATGAATTTGTCAATACCTTCCCGGGCGGGCTCCTGTATACCTGCGGTCTTCGCTCCGCAGGCCCGGCGAACCGGGACGGGGACGAGTGGCATCCGCTGCACGGAAGATATCATTCACTCGCGGCCGAGCAGGTCTCGGCGGAGATTGTGGAGCCGTGCACCGACACGGAAAGCGCAGCAGGAGAGCAGGAAATCTGCATCCGCGGCACGATCCGGGAGACCGCCCTGTTCGGCCATGTGCTCACCGTGAAGCGGACGATCCGGATTCCAGCCTGCGGTGCTTCGGTGCAGATTGAGGATGTGCTGACGAATGAGACGCCGCGGGACGAGGAGATCATGCAGATCTATCACTGCAATTTCGGCTATCCGCTGCTCTCGGAGCACGCGAAGCTGATCCTGCCGGAAGAGCGGGAGACCATCCCCCGCACCGAATTTGCGAAGACAGGCCTCGAGAAGACCTGCACGTTCGAGAAGCCGGTGGACAGCGAGGAAGAGAGAGTCTTCTTCCAGAAGATGAAGAAGGACTTCTGTGCGAGACTTGAGAATCCGGAACTGGGGGTGTCGATGACGATGACCTGGTCCGGTGATACACTCCCGATCCTCTCGGAGTGGAGGAGCATGGCGAGCGGAGATTATGTGCTGGGGCTTGAGCCGACCAACTGCTACATCTCCGGAAGACATGCGGAGCGGGAGAACGGAACACTGCCGGTGCTCGGAGCATTTGCATCGGAAAGACATAGCGTGACGATTACATTTGCAGGGATTGCGTAAGAGGATGTGCGATCAGGAAAGGAGAACAGAGATGGGTAAGAAGATGACATTTGCACTGGCATTCTGCAACCGCGGATTCATGCCGGGCGAACTGATTTACGGTGCGAGAGAGGATATGATCAAGGCCGTGACGGATGCGGGCTATGATTACATCGCGATGGATGCGGAGCTGACACGCTTCGGCGGGATCGAGACCCGCGACGAGGGACTGCTCTATGCGAAGTGGCTGAAGGAACATGACGGCGAGTACGATGGCGTCATCTTCTCGATGCCGATCTTTGCCGATGAAAATGGTGCGATCACGGCGCTGCAGGATGCGGGTGTCCCGATCCTGATGCAGGCTTACCCGGACGAGATCGGCAAGATGGATTTTCAGCACCGCCGCGATGCATTCTGCGGAAAATTCTCCGTCACCGATGTCTTCACCCAGTACGGCGTCCCGTTTACCGTCCTGAAGCCGCATGTCGTGCATCCGCTGTCCCCGAAGTTCCAGGAGAACCTGCGCGACTTCGCGGCGATCTGCCGTGTGGTCAATGGCATGAAGCGCTTCAATCTCGGCTGCATCGGTGCCAGAACGACTGCGTTCAAGACCACCCGTTTTGACGAGATTGCGATGCAGAAGCATGGCATCAATGTCGAGTCGTTTGACCTGTCCGAGCTGTTCTTCAAGGTCCAGAATATGAAGGACGATGATCCGAAGGTCGTCGCCAAGAAGGAACACCTGATGAACTATACCGATTTCAGCAAGGTGCCGGAGACCAACAAGAATACCCTGGCCAAGGTTTCCGTGGCGATCGACGGCTACATCGAGGAATATCATCTCGATGCCCTGGCGCTCCGCTGCTGGAATGAGATGGAGCAGATTCTCCGGATCTGCCCGTGTGTTCTGCTCTCCGAGCTGAATGACCGCGGAATCGCGGCTTCCTGTGAGATCGATATGTGCTCCGCCATCACCATGCGGGCGATGAGCCTTGCGAGCGAGCAGCCGACCGCTGTCCTCGACTGGAACAACAACTACGGGGATGAGGAGAACAAGGTCATCCTGTTCCACTGCGGACCGGTTGCCCAGAGCCTCATGACCGGCAAGGGCACGGTCACCAACCACAAGATGTTCGACAAGACCGATCCGGGTTCCGGCTGGGGCAGCAACGAGGGACGGATCAAAGCCTTCCCGACCACCATTTCCAACTGCCAGACCAAGGACGGCAAGATCATCGTCTATGCGTCGGAGGCAGAATTCACGGATGATCCGATCGAAGAGGCATTCTTCGGCTGTGCCGGTGTCTGCGAGATCCCGGACATGGAGGACAAGATGATCCGCCTTGCCCGCGGCGGTTTCAAGCATCACACCAGCGTCGGCGTCGGCCACATGAAGGACATCCTGAAAGAGGCATTTACCACCTATCTGCACTACGACTGGGTCGATATCGATAAGGACTGAGCAGCGGTGATCGGCGGCTGATGAAGTTTCACAGGGAGGAATGCGATGAAGATAGCAGGTCTGGATATCGGGACGACGGGCTGCAAGCTGACCGTGTTTGATGAACATGGCGCGCAGCTTGGCAAGGCCTACCGGGATTATCCGGTGAAGAGAGCAGTCGGCGGCCATGAGATGGATATTTCCACCATGATGGGGAGCGTCTATGCGGTCATCCGGGAGATGGCGGAGCAGTACCCGGATATCGCCGGAATCGGTGTGACGAGCTTCGGCGAGACCTTCATCATGACCGATGCGGCGGGAAATCCCCTGCATCCGGCGATGCTGTATACGGATCCGAGAGGCGCCGAGGAGTGTGCGGAGCTGGCAGAGAAGTTAGGTGCGGACAGGATTGCAGAGATTACCGGCCTTGCGCCGCATGAGATGTACTCGATCAGCAAGATGATGTGGCTGAAGAAGCATGAGCCGGAAGTGTTCCGGAAGGCGGCGCGGGTGCATCTGATCGAGGACTATGTGGTCTGGCACCTGACCGGCAGAGCTCAGATCGATTATTCGCTGGCGACGCGGACGATGGCGTTTGATATTCATACCCTGACCTGGAGCGCCGAGGTCTTTGCGGCAGCGGGGATCGATCCGTCCCTGATGAGCGAACCGGTCCCGACCGGGACGTCTGCCGGAACGGTCACGGAAGATGCCGCGGCGCGGACAGGCCTGCAGAAGGACTGTATCATCGTCTCGGTCTCCCATGACCAGGTCGCGGCCGCCGTCGGCGCCGGGGCATTTGACGGAGCAGTTGCCGTCGACGGGGCGGGAACCGTGGAGTGCCTGACCCCGGTTTATGACAGCATTCCGGACATCCCGGTCATGAGCAAGGGGTATTTCTCCGTGGTGCCTTACGTCGTTCCGGGGAAATACGTTGCCTATGCGTTCTCCTATACGGGTGGTGCGTTGATCCAGTGGTGTGTGGAGACGCTTGCGAAGAAAGAAGCGGAACTGGCTGCGGCGGAAGGGATCCCGGTCAACACATATCTCGAGAACGCTTATCTTTCGGCGCATGGCGAAGAACCATCCGGACTGCTGGTGCTGCCGCATTTCGCAGGGGCTGCAACGCCGTACATGGACACCGGCTCCCGCGGGGCGATTCTGGGAATGACCACGGCGACAACCGTTGCGGACATCTACCGTGCCTGCATGGAGGGTGTTGTCTACGAGATGCGCCTCAATTACGAAGCGCTGGCAGGATCGGGAATCCATTTTCAGAAGCTGCATGCGACCGGCGGCGGGGCACGCTCGAAGGTCTGGATGCAGATGAAGGCGGATGTTCTGAATCTGCCGATCACCGCACTCGCAACGGTGGATGCGGGAACGGTCGGCTCCGCGATGCTGACAGGCATTGCGACCGGACTCTTCCGTGATCTCGAGGATGCCGCCTCCCACATGGTGCAGGAGACGGAGACTTATTACCCGAGAAGCGAGATGCACGAGAAATATAGGAAAGTTTATGCGCGCTACCGCGGTGTCTATGAGGCGGTGCGGCCGCTGGTCTGAGTAGTCGCTGGTTTGAGCGGCCACTGGTTGGAATAGAAGAGAGATGGATGGAGGTTTCTGGCTATTATGTTGGTGAATCTTGTTGAGATTTTGAAGATCGCAGAAGAGAAGAAATGCGCTGTCGGTGCTTTTAACACGCCGAATCTGGAGTGTGTCAATGCCGTGCTGGCAGCGGCGGAGAAGCTGAATGTTCCGGTGATTCTTTCGCATGCGGAGCTGCATGAGGAAGTGTCCCCGCTTGCAAAGATCGGTCCGGTGATGGTCGCGGCCGCAAAGGCTGCAAAGGTGCCGGCCTGCGTGCATCTGGACCACTGCGAGACCCTCTCCTATATGGAGAAGGCCCTCGAGATCGGTTTTACCGGTGTGATGTATGATGGCAGCCTACTCCCGTATGAGGAGAATCTTGCCAATACCAGGACGGCCGTTGCCATGGCGAAGAAATACAACTGCGGCGTGGAGGCGGAGCTTGGTGCACTGGCAGCCCGCGAGGGAGGCGCACCAGTGGAGGGTGCGGCAGGTGCTGCTCCGGCCGGACCGGTCTATACCGACCCGGATCAGGCAGTAGTCTTCTGCAAAGAGACCGGAATCGATGCGCTGGCCCCGAGCTTCGGCACGGCACATGGCATTTACAAATCCAAGCCGGTTCTTGATCTGGAACTGGTCCACGTCATCGCGGAGAAGACAGGCCTCCCGCTTGTCATGCACGGCGGCAGCGGCGTCTCGCCGGAAGACTACCGGACAGGCATTTCCTATGGCCTGCGGAAGATCAACTATTACAGCTACATGTCGAAGGCCGGCACCCAGGCCGTGAAGGAACTGCTTGAAAAGGAAGACGTCACGTTCTTCCATGATCTCGCTTTTGCAGCCGAAAAGGCCATGGAAGCAGACGCCGAGAAGGCCATGCGGATCTTCGCCGGGCTGGCGTGAAACGCAGGCGAAAAGAAGGCAGAAGGCAATTGGGATCTTCGCTGAAAAACTCAGACCAGATGCGTTTCTTGTTGCATCTGGTCTGAATCTATGTATGCACTCTAGTCTGATGCCAATAGCATACCGTTCCGGCGGCATGATTGTCAGCAGCTTAGTCGGCGTCTTTCAGTGCGGTCTTCTGGGAGACGAGGACCTTCTCGTCGTAGCACAGGAAGGCGTCTTCGACGACATTCGCATCTGGCTTCGGTGTGAGAAGCGAGATGATCGGAACCATGATCAGGCCTGCGATCATGCAGAATGCGCCTGCGTTGATCGGGGACTGGAGCAGCGTCGGGAAGGAGCTGCGGACCAGCATATTTGCCAGCATGACAACCGTCGAGAAGATGAAGCTGCACCAGACGGCGATCTTGGAAGTTCCCTTCCAGTACAGACCGTACAGGAACGGAGCCAGGAACGCACCGGCAAGAGCGCCCCACGAGACACCCATCAGCTGTGCGATGAAGGTGACATTTGACTTGTACTGAACGATGGCGATGATGACGGAGATCGCGATGAAGACGACGATCAGGCCGCGCATGATGAGGACCTGTTTCTTCTCATCCATCTGTTTCACGATATGGCCCTTCAGCAGGTCGAGGGTCAGCGTCGAGCTGGATGTCAGAACGAGAGAGGACAGGGTGGACATCGATGCGGAAAGCACCAGGATCACGACGATGGCGATCAGGATGTCCGGAAGGCCCGAAAGCATGGTCGGAACCACGGAGTCAAAGCCATTTGCAGCAATATCGATCTTATCGGAGAAGAGTCTTCCGAAACCACCGAGGAAGTAGCAGCCGCCTGCGACGACAAATGCAAATGCGGTGGAGACGACGGTTCCGGTGGAGATGGAGCGCTCGCTCTTGATGGCGTAGAATTTCTGGACCATCTGCGGAAGTCCCCAGGTTCCGAGCGATGTCAGGATGACGACGCCGAGCAGATTCAGCGGATCCGGTCCGAAGAACGAGTTGAAGGCACCAGGTGCTGCGGAAACAGAAGGATCCGAGATCTCAGCAAGGCCATTCAGTGCTGCAATGAAGCCGCCCTGGCTCTTCAGAACTGCACCGATGACGGCGCAGATACCGAACAGCATGATGATTCCCTGAATGAAATCGTTGATTGCGGTTGCCATGTAGCCGCCGGCGATGACGTAAATACCGGTCAGGATTGCCATGACGATGACGCACACGGAGTAGTCGATGTTGAAAGCCATCCCGAACAGACGGGAAAGTCCGTTGTACAGGGATGCGGTGTAAGGAATCAGGAAGATGAAGGTGATGACGGAAGCAGCGATCTTCAGCTTCGCATCGCCGTATCTTGATTCAAAGAACTGCGGCATGGTGGCCGAGTTCAGATGCTGGGTCATGATTCTCGTGCGGCGTCCGAGGACAACCCATGCAAGAAGAGAACCAAGCAGCGCATTGCCGATACCGACCCAGGTCGAAGCGATGCCGTATTTCCAGCCGAACTGACCGGCGTAGCCGACGAAGATGACGGCCGAGAAGTAGCTGGTGCCGTATGCGAAAGCCGTGAGCCATGGACCGACCGAACGTCCGCCAAGGACGAAGCCATTCACATCCGTGGCATTCCGGCGGCAGTACAGGCCGACACCGATCATGACAGCAAAGAAAACAACGAGCATCAGAATTTTGATAACCATAGGAAAAACCTCCCAACCTATATGATTTGGCGATCTTGTGCTGCAGCTGGTCTATACTGATTGGCTGCAGATGAGCTAATCTGCTTTAACGCTTAACTGCGTTAAAGCGCTTACTTAGCAAAATATACACCAGGAAGAAGAGAAAATCAAGAGGGAGAAACCTCTTTTTTCTTGTTTTTTTGTAGAAACATAGGATGAGCCATCGTCGCCGGGCCTGCCAGCCAACGATCTCATCTTGTTAGCCGGGAATCCTCAGAAAAGATGAAAACAAGTTGCTCCGCGCGCCGGGAATTCATCTTGAGAGCCGGAAACCCCTGGAAAAGATGAAATTAAAGCCCAGGGAAGAAAACTCTTGATAATTTGCATGTGTTGCATTATAATAGATAATGCAAAAATCGAGAACAGCAACCAAGTAAGACAATCAATAAGACCTACACCAAGCCCTACACCAATCCCTTTCGCAAGACTTTAAGAGGTAGCAACATGATTTTAAGAATTGATTTTCATAGCAAGATACCGATCTACCAGCAGCTCAGGAACCAGATTGTGATGGCGATTGCTGATGGTAGTCTCGGGGAGGGGGAGCAGCTTCCGACGATCCGTGCGCTCGCAGAGGAGAGTGGGATTAATATGATGACAGTCAGTAAAGCTTACCAGATGCTGCGGGATGAGGGATATATTGTGACGGACCGCAGGAGAGGGGCTGTAGTCATCGGCCGCAGGAGTGAGGATACCGTCAGCGATGGATTTGATAAGACGGCCAAGGCGCAGGGAGATGGTCTGGGTTCTGAGAGTGAGGCGCCGGAGGTGCAGCCCCAGCCGACAGCTGGTCAGGAGGCGTCTCTTCGCCTGGCCCTGATGCAGCTGATCGCTGCCGGGATTTCGAAGGAGCGTGTCCTGAAACTATGCGAGGAAATTCTCCAGTAAGAGTGCACATCCCCTGCCCCACCACCCGGGAGGTTTCGCGCGGAGAATGCGCATGACATAAAGGAGGTATCAGGTATGGCTTATATCTTGATCATATGGCTTTCCATCATCTGGATCGCCCCGCTTGTGATCTTGCTGCAGATCAATGAAGCAAAGTGGAAGAAGAATATCGTGGTCGGGGTGACCTTTCCGCAGGAAGCGCGGGAGAATCCGGAGGTTCTTACTGCACTTGCAAATTACCGGAAGCAGTCCCTTCTGATCATGTGGCTTCTTCTTGCTGCGGGGATGGCAGGGATGGTCGTCGGTCTGATGATCCCGAACAAATTCGGCCTGAATATGATGCTCTGGGGTATCTGGCTGATCGGCTGTATCATCCTGCCGTATGTTCCCTATGTGCGGACAAACAGTGCCCTCAAGCAGATCAAGAAAAAGCATGGATATGGCAGAAGAGAAGGACATGGAGAAGGACAAGAAGAAACGGCTTCTGCTCCTGTTCTGATTGACCTGTCGGCCATGCCTTCTGACCGGTGGATTTCGCCGTGGGTTTTCCTGCCGGCTGTGCTGATTGCTGCCTGTCCGGCGCTTTTTGAAAAAAGCCTCTGGCCGATCTACCTGGTGATGGCGGGAACCTGCGTGCTTTTCTGGGTTGCCTACCGGTATCTCTACCGCAACCGCTCGGAGCGGGTGGATGAGAATGTCGAGCTGACGAAGGCGCTGACCGCGCTGCGGCGCAGGAACTGGGGGAGAATCTGGCTGGCCTCGACCTGGCTGACCGCAATCTATTCCCTCCTGATCTGGCTGTTCAGTAAGTCGCCGGCAGCAGTGCTGATCCTGACCATCCTCTACAGCATCCTGGTCTGCGCGATCGTCCTGTGGCTGGAGATGGAGACGAGACGCCAGCAGGCGGAACTGACGAAGCAGAGCGGGACCGGCCAGCTGGTCGATGAGGATGACTACTGGATCGGTGGTATCTTCTATCATAATCCGGATGACAGCAGGCTGATTATCAATTATCGTGTGGGAAATAATACCACCGTGAATCTGGCGAAAACCTCCGGAAAGGTGCTGATGCTGGCCGTACTTGCGATTCTTCTGATTATCCCGTTCACTGGGTTATGGCTTGATGCCGAGTCCACGAACCCGATCACGCTGGCCGTCTCTGACTTGACAGAAACGAGCATGGAGCATGAACAACCGGATCTTGAACTCGTCGCAAGCAGTGGCATGACGACATACAGAGTTCCGCTTGATCAGATCGTTTCCGTAGAAAAACTGACGGAGCTTCCGGATATGGTCAGGTCCTGGGGTACGGCGATGCCGGGGCTCGATAAGGGGAACTGGGCAGTAATCGGATACGGTTCCGTCAAGGTCCTGATCGATCCCACAACGCCGCCTTTCCTCATGATCAAGGATAAGACAGGCCAGTGGTGGCTGTTCGGGACAAGAACACCGGAACTGACAGAAAGGGTATATCAGTGTCTGCCTGAGAAAAAGTAAATTTCAGTCAAATGTGATCTGTTATGAGCGTCAGTGCGAAGCACCCGAAGGCAGAGAATATGATGGATGTGGAAGATGGCGAAAAGAAAGACGGCGAAGAAAAAGTGAAGGAAGAAGGGAATGACCTTCAGCTGAAGTAAGCACAAATCGTAACGGAACAGTTCCAAAATGATCATCAGGGCCGGTAAGCTGCCAGCCCTGTATCGCTTGAAAAAGGAGGGAACAGGCAATGCCTTGTACAACAATTCTGGTCGGGAAGAAGGCCAGCAACGACGGATCCACCATGATCGCCCGGACGGACGATGGATTCTTTGATGTGAAGAAACTGGTGGTAGTGGAACCAAAGAAACAGCCGAAGAAATATAAGAGCGTGATCGGACACCTGACGGTGGAACTGCCGGAGGAAGCGATGCGCTATACCGCGCTCCCGAATGTCGATCCGAAGAAGGAAGGCATCTGGGCAGCGGCCGGGATCAATGCGGCGAACGTCGGTATGACCGCAACGGAGACCATCACTTCCAATCCGCGCGTTCTCGCTGCGGATCCGATGGTAGAGTACCGGAAAGCAGAGAAGAGAGGTGAGAAGGATACCCCGGGCGGCATCGGAGAGGAGGACCTCCTGGTCCTTGTTCTCCCATACATTCACAGTGCCAGAGAGGGCGTGCTGCGGACGGCGTCCCTGCTTGAGAAGTATGGCACCTACGAGATGAACGGCATCGGCTTCAATGATGAGCATGAAGTCTGGTGGATGGAGACCATCGGCGGCCACCACTGGATGGCAAAGAGGGTGCCGGATGATGCCTGCGTGATCGCACCGAACCAGTTCGGGATGGACAGCTTTGACCTGGAGGACGCCTTCGGGAAGCAGGAAGCCCATCTGTGCTCTGCCGATCTCCGGGAATTCATCCGTGACAACCACCTCGACCTCAACCAGAACGGCGTATTTAACCCAAGAGACATCTTCGGATCGCACGACGATTCCGACCATATTTACAATACCCCGCGTGCCTGGTTCATGGGGCGCTACCTGACCCCGTACTCCCATGTCTGGGAGGGACCGGATGCGGAGTTCACGCCGGAGAGCGACAACATTCCGTGGTGCCTGGTGCCGGATCGCAAGGTCACTGCAGAGGATGTGAAGTACATCCTGTCCATGCACTATCAGGGAACGGAGTATGACCCATACGCCGGCAAGGACACCGGCAAGCGCGGCATGTACCGTTCCATCGGCATCAACCGCACCGGGGACACGGCGATCTGCCAGATCCGGTCCGATGTCCCGGATCCGCTGAAGGGCATCGAGTGGGTCATCTTCGGATCCACGACCTTTGCGCCGGCGCTTCCTGTCTATGCAAATGTCCCGTCCATGCCGAAGTATCTCTCAGAGGTTGCCATGGAGCCGTCCACCGAAAATCTGTACTGGGCCAGCCGCACGATCGCAGCACTCACGGATGCGAATTATCACACCAGCATCCAGCAGATCGAGCGCTGGCAGAACGCGGTTCATACGAAGGGCCGCCAGATCATCCGGGAATATGATCAGAAGATGACGGAGTCCGGTGATTACACGCTGACCGCTGAGGCAAATGAGAAGATCTGCAAGATGGCGAAGGAGCAGACCACAAAGACCCTCGGGAAGGTGCTGCATGACGCCAGCATGCATATGAAGAACGGTTTTAACCGTGCCGATCACTGATCTGTGGTTGCTTTTTACACACTAAAGTGGTAAACTGATTGTGCTGTTTGAGTTGGACCCGGAACATAGTGGGGGATGTGGGAGCCGGGACCGCTGAAGAGACATTTACACAGTTGGGGTTACAGAATGAAAAAGACGCATACGGAAGCCGTAGATCAGTTATTTGAAGCGGTATTGAGCCTGAAGACAAAAGAAGAGTGCTATACCTTTTTTGAGGATATCTGCACGCCGAATGAACTGGCGTCCCTGTCGCAGCGTTTTGCGGTCGGATTGAAGCTGCTGCAGAAGCAGACCTACCAGGAGATTTCCAAAACCACCGGCGCTTCGACGGTGACGATCAGCCGTGTGAACCGGCTCCTGTCCGATGAGAATGAAGGCATCGAGATGGCCGCGAGACGGATCGGTGTAGAAGAGGCCGACACGGAAGCGTGACGGATCAGAACGGATATGGTGACAGAAGGAAGAAGCGGAAATGCTTCTTCCTTTCTTGTCGGTAGAGAAATGAGGTGGAAGATGGAGTCAGACCATGGCTGAACGAAAGCAGCGTTCCTATATTGCAATCGACCTGAAATCATTCTATGCCTCGGTGGAGTGTGCCGCCAGAGGCCTGGATCCGCTGACGGAAAATCTGGTCGTGGCGGATCTGTCCAGGACGGAAAAGACGATCTGCCTGGCAGTCTCGCCGTCGCTCAAGGCCTGCGGAATCGGCGGGCGTGCGAGGCTGTTTGAGGTGGTGCAGCGGGTCCGCGAGGTGAATGCGGAGCGGCTGCAGAAAGCGCCGGAACATCATTTTACAGGGAAATCGTCCAACGCGGCGGAACTCGCGAAGGATCCTTCCCTGGAACTGGACTACGTGGTGGCGACGCCGCGGATGCGGGCCTACATCGAGGAAAGTACGAAGATCTATGAGATCTATCTGCGCTATATCGCGCCGGAAGATATCCATGTCTATTCCATCGATGAGGTGTTCATGGATGTCACTGATTACCTGCACACCTACAACATGACCCCGCATGAACTGGCGATCCGGATAATCCGGGAGGTGCTGGCCGAGACCGGCATCACCGCGACAGCCGGAATCGGGACAAATCTCTACCTGGCGAAGGTTGCGATGGACATCGTCGCGAAGCACATGGATGCGGACGCGGACGGCGTGAGAATCGCGGAACTGGATGAGATGCGCTACCGCCGCCTGCTCTGGAACCATGAGCCGCTCACGGATTTCTGGCGGGTCGGCCGCGGCTATGCGAAGAAGCTGCGGGACAACGGACTGTATACCATGGGAGATATCGCAAGGTGTTCTCTGGGCGGTGCGGAAGATTTTCACAATGAAGAACTGCTCTATGGGCTGTTCGGGATCAATGCGGAACTCCTGATCGATCACGCATGGGGCTACGAGCCCTGCGGGATGAAGGAGATCAAGGCGTACCGGCCGGAGACCAACAGCATCGGGAGCGGACAGGTCCTGGCCTGCCCGTACACGGTGGAGGACGCGGCGATCATCGTGCGTGAGATGGTCGATGAGCTGGTGCTCCATCTGGTAGAAAAACAGCTGGTGACGGACCAGATCGTGCTTGATGTCAACTATGACCGGGAAAGTCTCGCGGATCCGGAGGTCCGGAGAAAGTACAAGGGGCCGGTTTCGAAGGACTGGTATGGGCGCGAAGCCCCGAAGCATGCGCATGGCTCTGCAAATCTTCCGTCGCATACGTCTTCTACGAGGAAGATCGTCGATGAGACGATGGCCCTCTATGAGAGAATTACGAATCCGCTGCTGCTGGTGCGGCGGCTCTATGTGACGGCCAATCATGTGATCCCGGAGGAGGAGTACCAGAAGCAGAAGGAAGAAACATACGAACAGCTGGACCTCTTTACCGATTTTGCGGCACTGGAAAAGGAGCGCGAAGAGGCCGACAGTGAACGGCAGGAGGAAAAGAACCTGCAGGAATCGATCCTTGCCATCAAGAAGAAATTCGGCCAGAATGCGATCCTGAAGGGGACGAATCTGATGAAAGGAGCAACCGCAATTGAACGACACGACCAGATCGGAGGGCATAAGGCCTGAAGACCGCGCACCGGCGGGAGGCGGCGGCGCCGTCAGAGAAGCAGCGGACCGGCCGGACGCGTGTGAAGGAGCAGCGAACCAGCCGGCCGCTGGTGGAGGAGCAGCGAACCAGCCGGCCGCCGGTGCGCCGGTCTCCCGCCAGCAAACCGGCGCGGCAGCCTGGCAGCAGAAGGCCGAGGCGGAGACGCTCCGCAAATACGGCGACATCATCGACCTGCCCCATCCGGATTCGAAAGCCCATCCCCGGATGACGAATGAGAACCGCGCCGCCCAGTTTGCACCCTTCCAGGCCCTCAGCGGCTTCGGCGATGCCATAAAAGAGAGAGCAGATGAGGTCGAAGAATCCTTCGGTGACCGGTAGGATTTCCGCTTTTTTTCTCCCGGGACGCAACCCGACTGCCTGTTTTCCTGTCTTTCAGGGTGAGGAACCTCATGGAACGATGATATTGGTTGTGATACCAAAAGGGCTATGTGATGGAAGATAGTAGAATTCTTGCTTTGTACTGGCAGCGGGACGAATCGGCTATCCGGGAGACCAGGCAGGCGTATGGGAAGCGGCTTCTCCGATTGGCAGAACGGATTCTGCGCATTGCGGCGGATGCGGAGGAATGTGAGAGCGACACGTATCTTGCAGCCTGGAACGCAATCCCGCCCGCATATCCGGAGCATTTCTTTGCATATCTTGCGAAGATCTGCAGAAATCTGGCGTTCCGGCGCCTCGAGTATGATCATGCCGCGAAACGCAGTGCGGAAATGGTGGAACTTTCTGAGGAGATGCAGCTCTGTATCCCGGATGCTGCTGCCGAACGGAAATTCGAGGAGAAGGAGCTTGCCGACCTTCTGAATGGCTTTCTTGCGGGGCTGAAACCGGAGAGCCGTGCGATCTTCATCCGCAGATATTTCCTGATGGAATCCATAGCGGAGATTGCCGGGGCACTTGGCATGCGGGAGAGTAAGATCAAAAGTTCCCTGTTCCGAAGCAGGAAGATGCTATTGCAGTATCTGGAGAAGGAGGGCATTCGGATATGACAGGGATGGAATTGCTGAAAGGCTTTGGCGATATTTCGGAGGAAATGCTTGCGGAAGCAGTGCATGCGGAAGCAGTGCATGCGGAAGCGACGCATGCGGAAAAGGTCGAATACCGGAATCATCAGGAAGATGGAGAACGTGGCGTGTATCGTCTGAGACCGGGATGGACCAGGATTGCGGCTGCGGCTGCCAGCGTTGTGGTGATCTTCGGCGGCATCTTCGGGACGGGTCTGTACCGGCGCTTCGGGATGACCGGGAGCAATCCGGCGGGGAATAGCGATGTCGTCTATGTGCCCGGAACAGGTGTTGCCATGACCGAGGAGGCGGCAGGCTCTGCAGATCTGCCGGTTGTCGAATCCTATGCGGTTGACGGTGAGGCATGCTATGTCGCCCCGAAGAATGGCGAGATCAATACCTCAATGCCGCTGCGGAATGCGATGGCATATTACGGCGACCAGGCAGCATACAGGGTCATCGTGGAACTTTTCCATGATGAAAATGGTATCGGCTTCGACAGCGCGGAAATGGCTGAAGTGATCAATGCACTGGATGCGATCGGTTATCGTCAGATCAGGCTGGAGAGAGTCATACATCAGGATGCGGCATCTGTACTCCTGACCATGCTGCTGACCAAAGGAGAAGTGAAACATTTTGCGGAAGCAATCTCCGGATCGGCTGCTGCGAACTACGGTTTCATGTTCTACCTGTACCGGGAGTACGTCCGCGAGGAAGACCAGGTGGAGATCCTTACGGCGGATATCGCAGGAACAGAATCGGGCGGTCAGGCGGCGGAGATCATAGATACCGAACCGGACGATCAGTCGGCGGAGATCATAGATACCGAACCGGGCGACCAGCCGGTGGAAGTCTATGAAGGGTGGTCGGATACGTTCGTCTCTGTTGATGTGCTCCTTGCGGATGCGCGCACGGCAGATCTCTACTGTGGCAGATACTTTGATTCCACCGGAATGATGACCATTCTGCTGACAGAGGATACCCCGGAGAACGAGGCGCTGATCTGTGACACGCTGGGAATCGATCCGGCGCGGGTCATTTTCAGGGAGGCAACATTTACACTCCAATATCTGACTGCGCTGCAGGGGAAGATTACGGAGAAAATGGTGAATCACGAGCTGCCTTTTGTGTATGGCTCCGGTGTCTATGAGATGGAGAACAGGGTCATCCTTGACGTCAGCACAGATGATGATACAATGTTAGAGGAAGTCCGGCGGCTTGACACCATTGGCGGCGCCCTGGTCTTCCGGGTCGGCCAGCAGGCGACAGCAGAATGAATAGAATAAAGAGATCGGATCTGTATGGATATATTCATGCAGAGTGGAGAAAGACAGGAATTTGCAGGATGAACAGATTGAAGAGAATTGTTGTAATGACTGCACTTGGAGGCAGCCTGCTGGCATCTTTGCTGGCCGGGTGCGGCGGAAGGTGCCGCAGGGAGCGGGAAGGAGACAGCAATGAACCTGCCGAATCCATTTGTCAGTGTGGAGACACTTGAAGAAGCGGAAGAGAAAACAGGATTTGACATGGAAGTCCCGGAGGAGATTGCCGGATACACACAGACCGGAATCCAGGTGATGAACGACGAACTGATCCAGATCTTCTACGGAGATCCGAAACAGGAGGATGCCAGCCGGATGGCGCTCGTCCGCAAGGGAGCAGGAACCGACGACGTCAGCGGCGACTACAATACCTATGAGGATATCGCCTACATCTCTTCTGACGATATCGGCTACGAATTGCGGGGCAATAACGGCAAATTCTATGTAGCGAGCTGGATCATCGAGGGCTATTCCTATTCCCTGAGTGTCAGGGATGGACTCGGCGAAGATGAATTGCTGGAAGCAGCACTGACGGTGCGGTGACGTCCTTTGACCGATGGCATTCACACCACCTGAGCCCCATGTGGGATCAATGCCCGCGGGTGCGAGCGCGATGCTCCTCCTGGGGACATCTGGGATCAATGCCCGCGGGTGCGAGCACGATGCTCTTCCTGGGGACATATGAGATCAATGCCCGCGGGTGCGAGCACGATGCTCCTCCTGGGCCATTTTGGCGATCTCCCAGGTGAAATGCTCCATATCGACATGGCCGTCCACGAAGCGGACGCCCTCTGCTTCAAGCAGTTCGATCTGCCGGTTGATACCGCCGAATGCGAAGGCGCTGGAAGGTTCACCCAGCCGGTTGACGACGCGGAAGCAAGGGATGTGATCGGGATCCGGATTCACATGCAGGGCAAAGCCGACCACGCGGCTCCAGCGGGCATTACCTGCCAGAATCGCCACCTGCCCATACGTGGCAACACAGCCATATGGGATCTGGCGGACAACATCATAGATACGGGCAAAAGAATTATTCTCTTCAGGCGCGTTTAAAAGAGAATGGTTATCATCATACAGCATGGCAAACCTCGCAACATCCCGGATGGATGAAAAGAATTTAATTGTTATGATCAAGTATACCACAGCCTGGCGGCTGTGGTATACTTTTTTTCCTTTTGGTTTGGGGCTATCTCGGGATCATCCCGAGAAGAAATGGCTTTAAAATGATGGGGGCGTTGCCCGAAAACGAATTCTAAGCTCTTTAGGCCAAGCACCGGATACGCTGTTACAGAGCATGTGTTACCCGAATAGAGCGAAAATGCAATCTAGAGCAACAGGATTCCTGGCTGATCATCAGGGAAGGAGCTGTTTCTGCCTGATTATACTACTTGTGTAGTCGAAAGTGAGCGAAAAGTGATGACCTGGATGAAGATTAATTGCTTTTCGGGCAACCACCTTAAATTTTGAAGAGAAAAATTGATGACCCAGGATGCAGAAATTTGACTTCAGGGCAACCGCCCCTGAAAACGCGGACAGCAGATGATGACCGACAATCCGGGATTTCCTCATTTCGGGCAAACAGAGGAGGAGATCAGTACAGATAAAACAAAAAAGCACCTAACGATCTTGTTTGCCGGTAAGTCCATCTTCTTGACCTAATGGTCAAGAAGCATCGCGGGCCTCCGGCCCGCTTAATTCATGTTTTATGAATTTGCCCCTTGACAAAAGAATTTAAATTGTGTACAATCTAAATTGCAAAGGATAGGATATTGAATCCATGCAACATCAAACAAACAACCACAGTACAGAATCGTACAACAACACTTCAAAAGGAAAGGCGGTAGTGTGATGGAATACAAGTTTACAAGTGAGAATTTTGTCAGTGAAGTTCTGCAGAGTGATATCCCGGTATTTGTGGATTTCTATGCTGACTGGTGTGGTCCGTGTAAGAGAATGGCTCCGATAATCGCTGAGATCGCTGCGGAGTATGATGGCAAGGTAAAGGTCGGAAAGATCAATGTCGATGAGAACCCGGATGAGGCTTCTGCTTATGATGTCATGTCCATTCCGAACATGGCTATCTTCAAGGGTGGCCAGCTGGTTGACCGTGTGATCGGCCAGGTTCCGAAGAATGTCATCACAGAGAAGCTGAATGCAGTTCTGTAATCGAGAAGGCAAAAGGTGGAAGAGCCATGTATGATGTGATTATTATCGGTTCCGGACCGGCCGGGATGGCAGCAGCAATCTATGCAACACGGGCAAAGCTCTCCTCGATTGTCATTGACCAGAACTATGTCGGCGGCGGACAGGTCGTCGATACCTATGAGATCGACAATTATCCGGGTCTTCCGGGAATCTCCGGGATGGACCTGGGAGATAAGATGCGGGAGCATGCGGAGAAGCTCGGTGCCCAGTTCATCACTGACCTGGTTGTCCGGACAGAACTGACCGGCCCGGTCAAGAAAGTGATCACTGAAAAGAATACCTATGAGGCGAAGACGGCCATCATCGCCAGCGGCGCGACCCACAGAAAGCTCGGCGTTCCAGGTGAGGAGGAGTTCTCCGGACGAGGCGTCAGCTACTGCGCAACCTGCGACGGGGCATTTTACAGAAATAAAGTGACGGTTGTCATCGGTGGTGGTGATGTGGCAGTCGAGGATGCGATCTTCCTGGCAAGAGCCTGCTCCAAGGTTTACGTGGTGCACAGAAGAGACGAGCTGCGTGCTGCAAAGGTCCTGCAGGATAACCTGCTGTCCCTGCCGAATGTCGAGATGTGCTGGAGTTCCGCGGTCACAGAGATCCTGGATCATACACCGGACGGAGAGAGCATCGGCAAAGTTGCATCCGTCATGCTGAAAGACCTGAAGACCGGTGACGTCAAGCCGCTTCCGGTGGACGGTGTCTTCATTGCAGTCGGCATCACACCGCTGTCTGCCCTGGTCGGCGACCAGCTGGAGATGAACGAGGGCGGCTACATCATCGCGGACGAGACCGGCGAGACCTCCATTCCGGGTGTCTTTGCGGCAGGCGATGTGAGAAATAAACAGCTCCGCCAGATTGTCACGGCGGTTGCGGATGGTGCAAATGCCGTCACGAGTGTCGAGCGGTATCTGCTGCAGGCAAAATAAGAGGCGGTACATACCTTGTACCGGACAGAAAGAAACGGGCAATTTTTACAGGAGATGTCTTTACAGACATCTCCTTTTTTGCTATAATGAACACACGCTTATTTCGTTTGATTCTGATATGTTCTATGATTTCTCTGCTGTTCCAGCCTG
>CACZQN010000052.1 GCA_902783375.1 uncultured Lachnospiraceae bacterium
ATAAGGGATAGAAGGGAAATAGAAAACCCCTCCCCTCAAGATTGAGGGGCGGGGGAGTTGAAATGTGCGAAGCACATTATTCTTGCTTAAACGCTTTTCCTTTTTTTCAGGGTTGTCCCGATCTCGATCTTCTTCGGGTGTGTGTCATGCGCTTCGATGATCTGGATCAGGCGGCCCGCGGCAGTCTCCCCGATGACTTCCGCCGAGGCCTGCACGGTCGTGAGCGGGGGATCGGTGAACGAAGAGACCGGGAGGTCATCGAAACCGATGATGGCGACATCCTCGGGGATGCGGTAGCCGGCTTCACGAATCGCCGCCATCGCGCCGATTGCGATGTGGTCATTGTCCGCAAAAAAACAGTTACAGGGCTCCTCGCCGGATGCGAGGAGCTCTTTCATGTCCGCATAAGCTCCTTCCTGAGACGGTGTCAGGCGGTGCACCCGCGAGCGAGAGGTCGACATGCCATTTGCACGGATTGCTTTATAGAAACCGTCCGCGCGCTCCTCAAAGTTCGCGATGGAATAGGAGGAGTGCAGATACCCGGGCTGTTTCTTCCGCTTTGCGATCAGGTAGTTCGCGGCGAGATAGGCCCCCTGGGTGTTGTTGATCAGGACATAGTCATAAGGGACATTTTCAAAATACGCATCGAGGACGACGATGGGCAGGTGCAGGCTGCGGAAGGAGGAGAGGGTGGCAGCATCCATCTCGGTGGCAAGCAGGATGACGCCTGCGAAATCAGCCGCCGTGATCTGGGACAGCTGTCCGGGAATCCCTTCGTCCTCATAGAGGTAGCGGAGGACCAGGTCATAGGAGGCTTTCTTGCAGCCGATGCTGATGCCGTCCGAGAGCGCACTGAAGAACGGCGTATCACCGACGACGGCACCGCTCTTTCTGTAGATGACGAAGCAGAGCGTCCCTTTCTTCATGGGGCCGGACCAGCTTTTCTTTGAGAAATCATAGCCGAGTTCATGCGCGGCATCAAATATCCGCTTTCTGGTTGCATTGCTGACACCGGGTTTATTGTTCAGCGCCATGGAAATGGCGGCTTCTGAGAGCCCGAGATGGGCGGCAAGTTCTTTTGCGGTAATGGACATGAGGAACCTCCTGGAAGACAGGTTTTCACTTCTTGTACAGTTTAAATGATTCAGTAAATTAAGTCAATATTTTGTGAATTCTTCATTTCAATTAAGTATTATCTGTGATACGATAGATATCGTGAATGTGTACGTAATGTGTACCAAAATATAAGTGAATTCCGAAAGGAGAAGGAGAATTATGGGAGCAAAAATCACACTGGGTTTTGCACCGACAAGAAGAAGTATCTTCAGTGCACCGGACGCAATCAAGTTTGCGAACCTGACCCGCGACAAGCTGAATGAGCTGGGCATCGAGTATGTGGATATCACGGATATCAATGCAGAAGGCCTTCTGTACGATGACAATGACCGTATCAAGATTGCTGCAAAGTTTAAGGCAGCGGGTGTTGACGGCCTGTTCCTGCCACACGGCAACTTCGGTACCGAGTATGAGTGCGCAAGACTTGCGAAGGAACTGAATGTCCCGGTTCTGCTGTGGGGACCGAGAGATGAGAGACCGGAGCCGGACGGCATGCGTCTGCGTGACTCGCAGTGCGGTCTCTTCGCAACCGGCAAGGTGCTCAGAAGATTCCAGATTCCGTTTACCTATATGACCAACTGCCGCCTGGATGATCCGGAGTTTGAGCGCGGCATAAAAGATTTCCTGGCTGTCTGCAACGTCGTCAAGACGTTCCGGAATATCCGGATCCTGCAGATCGGGCCTCGTCCGTTCGATTTCTGGAGCACCATGTGCAACGAGGGCGAGCTTCTTGAGAAATTCAATGTCCAGCTTGCACCGATTCCGATTCCGGAGCTGAAGACCGAGATCGACCGTGTCAAGAAAGAGGAAGCTGAAAAAGTGGCGGATGTCGTTGCATACTGCCATGAAAATATGACCTGTGATATTTCCGAGGAACTGCTGAATAACGTAGCTGCCCTGAAGGTTGCGATGAGAAACCTTGCTGACAAGTACGGCGCAAAGGCAATCGCGATCCAGTGCTGGAACGCCCTGCAGGGTGAGATCGGAATCATGCCTTGTGCGGCCAATGCATTGCTGAACGAGGAGGGTCTTCCGGTTGTCTGTGAGACGGATATCCACGGCGCAATCACACAACTGATGGTGGAAGCTGCCGGGATGAACGAGAACCGCGGCCTCTTCGCAGACTGGACCGTCCGTCATCCGGACAATGAGAACGGCGAGCTCCTGCAGCACTGCGGTCCGTGGCCGATCTCCGTTGCAGGCGAGAAGCCAACCATCTGCGTACCGGTAGCCTTCAAGCACAACGGTGCAGTTTCCGCAGAAGCAAAGCACGGCTATCTGACGCTGGCCCGCTTCGATGGCGACAACGGCGAATATTCCCTGCTGCTCGGACACGCGAAGGGAATCGATGGACCATTTACCAAAGGAACGTATCTCTGGGTTGAGGTCGCAAACCTGAAGAGACTTGAAGCAAAGGTTGTCGAGGGACCGTACATCCATCACTGTGTCGGCCTGCACGGAGACGTTGTGCCGGTTCTCTACGAGGCTTGTAAGTACCTTGGCATCAAGCCGGATCTCTATGATCCGATTGAGGATAAGGTGAAAGCATATCTTCACGGCGAAGATGTTGTATTTGACGAGATCTGATTGTCATAGTAACAGAAAGGAATAGATGTTATGAATTTGAAGGCAAAGGCGTATGACCTGAGAAAGGATGCGCTTGATATCATCGTAGCCGGCGGCGGCGGACATATCGGCGGCGACATGAGCGTGATGGAAGTGCTTGTGTCCCTGTATTTCAACCAGATGAATATCTCTCCGGAGAACATGGATGATCCGGACAGAGATTACTTTATCCTCAGCAAGGGCCATTCTGTAGAAGCGTACTACGCAGTGCTTGCTGAGAAAGGCTTCCTTGACAAGGCAGAACTGCTTGAGAAGTTTTCGAAATTCGGTTCTCCGTACATCGGTCATCCGAACAACAAGCTGCCGGGCATCGAGATGAACTCCGGTTCCCTCGGCCATGGGCTTCCGGTTTCCGTCGGTATCGCGCTCGGCAACCGCATGAGCGGCCGTGATAACCGTGTCTATGTCGTCATGGGTGACGGCGAGATGGCAGAAGGCTCCATCTGGGAAGCGTTCATGTCCGGTGCCATGTATAAGCTGGATCATCTCTGCGCCATCATCGACCGGAACCATCTGCAGATCTCCGGCAACACGGAGGATGTCATGGCACACGGAGCTCTGGCGGAGAAGATTCGCGCATTCGGCTGGCATGTGATCGAAGTCGCAGACGGCAACGATCTGGATCAGGTGGACGCAGCATTTGCAGAAGCAAAGGCCACTGTCGGAAAGCCGACCTGCATCATCTCGAATACCGTCAAGGGCTGCGGCTCTTCCGTGATGGAAAATAAGGCTGCATGGCATCACAAGGTTCCGACAGCAGAAGAGTACGCGCAGATTGTGAAAGATTTCGAGGCACGGAAGGAGGCACTGGCATGAGCAACAAGATTCCGAACAGACAGGTGATCTGTGAAGTCCTGATGGAAAAAGCAAAAGACGATAAGGACATCGTGGTTCTCTGCTCCGATTCCCGCGGCAGCGCATCCCTCACCCCGTTCTTCAATGAATTCCCGGAGCAGTCCGTGGAAGTCGGTATCGCCGAGCAGGATCTCGTCGGTATTGCAGCCGGCCTTGCAAAGACCGGCAAGAAGCCGTTTGCAGCTTCCCCGGCATGCTTCCTTTCCACCAGAAGCTATGAGCAGGCCAAAGTTGACTGTGCCTACTCCAGAATGAACGTCAAGCTGATCGGCATCTCCGGCGGCATCAGCTACGGCGCACTTGGCATGAGCCATCACAGTGCACAGGATATCGCGGCGATGGCAGCGATCCCGAATATGCGTGTCTATCTGCCGAGCGACCGCTTCCAGACAAGAAAGCTGACCGAAGCATTGCTTGAGGATACACAGACGGCCTACATCCGCGTCGGAAGAAATGCGGTTGAGGATGTCTATTCAGAAGATGACTGCCCGTTTGAGATGGACAAGGCAACCGTCGTAACAGAAGGAAGCGACGTCACGATCATCGCCTGCGGCGAGATGGTGAAGCCTGCGAAGGATGCGGCAGAACTGCTTGCAAAAGAAGGGATTTCCGCAGAGGTCATCGACATGTACTGCGTGAAGCCGCTGGATGTGAATGCAATCCTGAAGTCCGTGGCAAAAACAAAGGCCGTCGTAACCGTGGAAGAACACGCGCCGTTTGGCGGACTCGGCTCCATGGTCGCCCAGGTCGTCGCAGCGAACTGCCCGAAGAAGGTCATTGAGATCGCTCTCCCTGACGCACCGGTCATCACCGGAACCAGCAAAGAGGTTTTCGATTACTACGGCATGAATGCAGAAGGAATCGCAAAGAAGGCGAAGGAAGCACTGGCATAAAACATATCCGATTGGAGATAGCCCAGGATCGTTTGATGTCCTGGGCTATTATCAAGAAGAGAGAGGCATATCAATGTGGATTTGCGGTAAAAACAAATTGACATTGTCACGGCATAACCTTGGTTATTGGCTTATGTGGATAACAATTGCATTAGGGATTGTCCTTTCAGTGTATATTGCCACACAAGTTTCAAGAAGAGCAGTTTTATATAGAATTTATGGAGATGATATAGTTGAAAAAGGCGGCGAATATTTTTATTCTTTGCCTACTGTAGACCTACCGATAAAGGGGGTATCGGGAGATGCGATCAAGGACAAATCCGAGTTTCCGGTGATATCTAAGTTCATGGACGAAGATCATTTTGAATTTCAAAGAGGATATGGTAATGCTCAGGTAATCCATTATCGAATAGGAAATACATCGGGTCAGGAATTACAATATGCCATTTCCATAGAATTATGGAATGGTGGGAATTGGATTACTTTATATAACCCGAGGTACTCCATAGGTGGAAAACTCAAATCTAATGAAAGTATAACAATTCCAATTATGTTGTTTTACTGGAAGAATATTAGTACAATCGATAATGAATACATAGCGCTTTCTGATAAGCCTGTCTTGGATCAAAGTAATGTGCTGTTAATCAGTCCTTACCCAAAAGGTAAGTACAGAATAGTAGTCCATTGTAATAACTCGTATTTTGCTGATGAGTTTCAAATTAGGAGGAGACCAAACCCTGCTTTAGGCAAAAGACATACAATACCTATCAATGAATATATATCCCCCGATTAATGTAGCGCAACATGGAGGCGAAAGAGTTGTAAACAGAGAAGGGAGACATTGCCTGTCACTCTGCATGGGCGAATTTGAGACGGAGGATATGGAAGAGAGCATTGTTAAGGCGATCCTCGGAAATTGTTCCGTCCTTCACAGCATCGAGCACTGCCTGGTAGGCCTCGAAGAAATCCTGCGGCATGAGGATGATATCTGCACCGGCTTCGATCGCGAGGACCGCTGCTTCACCAGAACGATAGTGTTCCGTGATGGCACCCATTCCCATGGCATCTGTGATCACGACGCCGTCAAAGTGCATCTCATCGCGCAGGATGCCGGTGATGACAGCCTCTGAGAGTGTCGCCGGTGTATCGTCTCCGGTGACTTCCGGGAGAGAGATGTGCGCAACCATGACAGCCTCTGCACCGGCGCTGATTCCTGCTGCAAATGGCACAAGGTCTGTCTTTTCCAGTTCTTCTTTTGTCTTTGTTACGACAGCGGCGCCGGTGTGGCTGTCCGCATCCGCACTGCCGTGCCCCGGGAAATGCTTCAGGACCGGTGCAACGCCGGTGCCAAGCATGCCCTCTGTCTCGGCGGAAACGAGGGCGGCGACAAGCTCCGGATCCTTGCCGAAGGCACGGCGGGAGAGGAGTTCCAGTTCCTGGTCATCCAGCACATCGGCGACCGGGGCAAAATCCATATTGAATCCAAGGCCTGCAAGATACGTTCCGATCGTCTTGCCGGCCTTATTTGCTTCTGTGGTAATCCCGCCCATGGCTGCAGATGCATCGCCGATCTCTCGCATATCGCCGACATTTTCGATGCCGAAATTCGGATTATTCGCAATGCGGGCAACCCGTCCGCCTTCCTCATCGACCCCGAGGAGTACCGGGACACCGACGCGGTCCATCGCGATCTTCTGCATCCCGGACAGAAGCGCCTTTGTCTGGTCTGTACCGGTCAGATTCTTGGCAAAGTAGATGATCCCACCGACCGGATACTGCTCATAGCGGGCCTTTGTGGTGTTGCCGGAAACCGTTGCCGTCCCGACACCGGTCAGCGCTTCCGGTGTGATCATGAAGAGTTGGGCAACCTTTTCTTCGGTTGTATGAATCGAGAGCCAGGTTCTGGCTTTATTTTCTACAGAAGAACTGTATTCCGGCATGGTTTTCTTCTCCTCTTTCACGACAGTGCTTCCGGTACCTTCTCCGGAACCGGCATCTTCGCCGATGCCTTCTTCCGACTCTTCCCCACGGCTGCTGACGATGGTCGTCGGAATGAGCTCATTCACAGACCCTTCCGCCATGTACCGGTCTGCCACATGCATCAGAGCAACCCCGCCGACAGAAAAAATACCGACGATCAGCAGAACGGAAAAAATGGTACCGACGATTTTAAGCGCTTTCATGGACAAGGTCCTTTCTATACGGATACTAGCGGCGCGACCGGCCGGCATCTGAACGCTTGCGGCCTGCCATGCAATATTTGACATATCTCAGGTTCAGTTTACCACGAATCCCATTTTCATACAATATCTTTCTGCCCCGGGAAAACTTCTGTCAATCCGATTTGCAAAAGTTTTCATATGCCAGAAGGCAGACCTGTCAAACATGCCGGCAAAGGGCAGCAGGTGTAAAATCTGTAAAAGAGCATTGACAAAAGGGTAGAATGTGTAAAATCTGCAAAAAGTCTTGACAAAAGAGAAGATAGGTGGTATGGTTAGTTACGCAAGTGATGAACCACTTAACCGAATAACCGATGATCGGGAGTGAAACAATCCATGAATGAGATTCTGACACAGGAAAAGTCGATCTACCTCCAGATCGAAGAGATGATTGAGAATGATATTCTCCGGGATATCCTCAGGGAGGAGGAGCAGGCGCCGAGCACGAATGAACTGGCGAGGCGTTATGCGATCAACCCGGCGACGGCCGCGAAAGGGGTGAACCGCCTGGTGGATGCAGGAATCCTGTACAAGAAACGAGGACTGGGGATGTTCGTACAGACTGGAGCCAGGGAACAGATTCTGGCAAAGAGAAGAGCGGCGTTTCAGCAAGAGTATCTGAAAAGTTTTCTGCACGAAGCAAAGGATCTGGGAATATCAAAAGAAGAGTTGATCGAGATGATCAGGAAAGAAGGATGAGATGAGCGAAGTCTTAAGCTGCAGAGATCTGCACAAGGTGTATGGAAAGAAAGAGGCACTGGCAGGCATCGATCTGGACCTGGAGCAGGGAAAGATCTATGGGCTGATCGGAAGAAATGGTGCCGGGAAGACGACGCTACTGTCTTGTCTTTCTGCACAGAATCCGGCAACAAGCGGGACGATTACACTCGGCGGTGCGCCGGTCTGGGAGAACAGAGAAAATCTGAAAAAGATCTGTTTTTCCCGTGAGATCAATCCGTCCAGTGCAAAGAACGGGATTGATTCCGGTATCAGCGGCATGAAGGTGAAGGAGTATCTGCGGATCGCTTCGATCTTTTATGATCACTGGGACCAGGCGCTGGCCGACCGGCTGATCGAGGAATTTGAACTCGATATCAAGAAGAAAATCAATGCACTCAGCAAGGGCATGCTCTCCATGGTAACGATGATCGTCGGCATGGCCTCGAAGGCACCGTTTACCTTCCTCGATGAGCCTGCAGCAGGCGTGGATATTATCTCCAGAGAGAACTTCTACCGGATGCTGATCGACGAGTACAGCGAGACCGGAAGGACATTTGTCATCTCCACACACATCATCGAAGAAGCTGCAGATGTGATGGAAGAGGTCGTGATGATTGATCACGGGAAACTGCTTCTGAAGGAGAATACGGCGGACCTGATCGACAGCGTGGTGCATCTCTCCGGCGAAGCTTCTGCAATTGACAGGGCGGTAGAGGGGCTCACGGTGATCCGGAAGCATAAAGAACTCTCCGGGCGGGGAGCGTCGGCATCGGTGAAACTGCTGCCGGGGCAGAGCCTGCCGGAACTGAGCGGGATCACCGTACAGCGGCTGGGCCTTCAGGAGATCTTTGTGGAGTATGTCGGAGGCGTGAAGTGACAGAAACCGGAGAATGTGTCCGGGAACTGGAGGTTGAGGATGAATGGTGTTCGTTATCAGGCCAGGATGGCCTGGCGGAATTATGTTTGGCTGCTTCTGATCAGCCTGTTCTATTCTTTTATGATGGGCAGTACCAGAATGGATGCTGAGCGGGGGATCAGTTTTATGCAGGCCGGGATGTCCGTATTTACAGGATATTTTCTCGCGATCGGCGTTGGAATGCTGATGTATCTGCAGCTGCTGCAGATGACAACATATATTCCGATGGCCCTGATGTTTGGATCGACGAGAAAAGATGCCTGGCTTTGCTCCCTGGTTTTTGACTTTGTGCTGATGACACTTGTTCTATCGGTCGTACAGCTGGTTGCGGGACTTGGCCTGCACCAGTTTTCATCTGATCTGCTGGTGGGCGAGATCATCGGGTGCTTTGGGATCATAGGCATCGGAAAGCTGATCGGGGCGGTTGCTTCAAGACTAACCGGAAAGGCTCGTACAGTCATGCTGATGGTCGTAATGTTCCTCTTCATCGGGATCTGTGTTGCCGGTGGGATGCTGATCGGGATGTCTGTTGTGGAACAGACAGGAATTCTCGGCGCAATTGCAAACTTGTATGTGCGTTACAGATGGTCTGTGATCCTGGTCTCAGCACTCGTCTTCTGTGCAGGAAACATCGTATTTGCAAAGGCTGTGCAGAAGATCTCGGTCGTGATGTAGGAATTGGAGGATAAAGATGTTTCGGAAAGAACTATCCATTGCAAAGAAAGACATGCTGGTCTGTGCAGGAATCGCACTGGCGATCGTAGTCCTCTTTACCGTGGTCGGCGTGATTGTTGCGGCGGAAACCTATGCGGAAGGGGAAGCGCTTCTGATGATTTCGATGATGTTCGCGATGGTGATCATTCTGCAGAGTGTATATCTGGCATTTGGCATGATCAACACGAATTTCCACATCAGCATCGCACTTGGGATGCGGCGGAGAGACTTCCTCTTCAGCATGTGCGGGATCACCTTTGGAATTCTGCTTTTGGATATGGTCATCCTGTCACTGTATGCCTTTCTGATGCTCAGGGTCACAGCTTTTGCGGCAGGCTTTGATGCAGCCTGGGTGCGGACAAGCTTCGAGTATGGGATGTTAAAACAAATCCTGAGACCAGGCCTGATCCTGGGAGCGACACTGGTTCTCACCGTATTTACGCTGTTTATCGGCTCCATGATGATCCGGTTCGGGAAAACCTTCTATCTGGTCTTCTGGATGGGATTTATCCTGCTGATGAACATTATCCCGAGAGTTCTGGATTACTTCGGCCTGGAGGAGAAGCTGGCGAAGTTCTTCATTACCCTGCCGGTGAAACAGCTGTTTACCATCGGGGGAATAGCCGGTGTGGTCATTCTGGCGGTCATGGCGTTCATAAGCTGGCTGGTGATCCGGAGCAGTGTCGTAAGATTGTAACAAAGCAGCTGACCTGATGCATAAAAAGAACCTCCGCCGTCGATTCGGAAGACCGGCAGCGGAGGTTCTTTTATTTTGCCTTTTTTGCAGGATCCGGAGCAGCGCCGTGTTATCGCACGAGGGCTTCGCTCCAGTATTCCTGATTGTAGATATCCGTGAACTTGTACATGATCCGGACCGGGCCGTCTCCGACATCGGTGTTGGAGATGGTCATATTCTCAGAGACAACCATCTGATCGCCCTGATAGAGGGTATCGACGTACTCGCCGTTGTAGTTGTAGTAGTCGATCAGGAAGTCGAGGGTCTGTCCCGGAACCAGTTCGGTGACGTTCTTTGCAACGGTTTCGGTTTCGCCGTTCACATAATCAAAGGTCGCACCGGCGATCACACCATACGGATTCTCGGTATCGAAGACGAGGATCAGGTCCGCGCGGTTGCCGTCCAGCAGGACCGGAACGCGGCCGGTGATGGTATAGGTGCCGTTATCGTTCGTTGTATCGATGTGATAGTAGGCAACCGGCGTGCCATTGATGGAGATCCAGGTCCGATCCGTATCCGCAACGAGCGCGCCATTTTCATCGAAGCTGTAGATCGTATCGAGACCGAGATCAACATAGCCTTCGCCGTCATCGTAGAACATGGCCATCTCGAGATCATGTACCAGGCTCCACTGGGATTCGGAGAGCGTCATCTTCGCGGTGCCGTCTGCTTCTTCGTTCCAGAAGAGTGCGCTGCCGTCGAAGGAAGCTGCATTCAGGATCTCGATGGTTTCTTCATCGGTCAGCGTGTCATCGGACATGAAGTCGATGTTCCGGTCGCTGAGGCCTTCGATCGGAATTCCGCCGCCGAGGAAGCTGCCGAGCAGGGAAGAGAGCATATCGCCGGAAAGCTCGGTGCCGCCGGAATAGGATCCGCCGCCGAAGAGGCTCGACATAGCCGAAGAACTGCCGCCTGCAGCGATCTGGCCGGTGGTCTCAAGCTTGGCAAAAGCACGGATGCATTCTGCATAATCCTCATCCATGCCGATCTTGTCATAGGTTCTGACCATGGTGTCGACATACTGTGCTCTCTGGTACGGGAAGTAGATCGAGACACCATAGGCATTGGTCATGTTGGAAGAGGTCTTGTTGTACTTGACGGCACCCTTCAGGACGGAAGAGAGTTCCTTGCCCTCGGTGGTGCCCATATTTTCCGCGAGGTTCACAAGGTCGACCTGGTCGATCCGGGAACTCTGGGCGAATTCTCTGGTGGTGTAGCGGGCATCGGAGACGGTCTGGTACTCCTTTGCCTTGATCATCGACGTGATGCTCTTCGAAAATGCGGAGAGTTTCTCCGGTACGGTGTTCGAGAATTCTGCGAGGTCGATGACGGAGAGGGTGGTCTTCTGGCCGCGGCAGGAAGATGCGCACGCACTCGTGAAATCATCGACGATGTTCTTGCCGATCTCGATGGTCGGCATCGAGGTGTTCTGAGAGAGCTTGGTCAGCCAGTTGGTGTAGTACCAGCCGATACCCGGCTCCGTCTCCTCGGAAGCAATCATGTAATCCGCATACGGATCGAGCATCAGTGCGGTCTCGGCAGTCGCCATCAAACAGGCGTCGAAGCCGATGAAATCGTACTGGATGCCGCCGGCCTTCAGTGCCTGGCTGATCTCTGCGAGATCCATCGCACCGGCGCTGGCATATTTCTCATCATAGCCATAACCCTGGACCGAACCGCCGCCGTGATCCCAGAAGATCAACGCATAGCGGTTTGCCGGGAAGTTGTTCTTGCCCCACTTGATAAAGGAAGAGAGCGTCTCCGGATCCGTCATCGGCTTGGCACCGTCATCGGTGATGAGCCGCTTCAGACCGCCGGACTGCACCTGGTAGATCTGGTTGGTGGAGTTCGAGACAATGCTGTTCTGCCATTTCTTGCAGCCACCGGTATAGACGATGATGTTGACGTTCTGGCCGATCGTGGCAGCGGCCATTTCCTGCAGGTCGTTGGTCGCCATGGAACTTCTCGATTCGAGGTCCGTTCCGCACATGTAGACGAGGATCGTCATGACATCCTGGCCGCTTCCGAGAATCTCGGTATACTTCGCACGGGATCCTGCAGCAACAGTGGTATCAAGCTTCGCAGCAGAAGTGCCACTCCAGGCGCTGGTGTTCGCAGCGGTGTTGCTGCTGCCGGTACCGTAGCCATAATAGCCGCTGTTTGCACTGTTCCCTGCAAGTGCAGAGAAGGCATTGGCGAAGCTGCCGAGGCCGCCGAGACCGGAGAGGCTGCCGCCCGCACCGGAGGTGTCGCCGGACGGTGTCGTGGTGGTCGTCGTTGTCCCGGTATTGCCGGTATTGGTGTTCCCGGTTGTGCCGCCGAAGGTGCCGCCGGTATTGCCAGTGGTGCCGGTTCCGTAGTCGGTGTCATAGGTGGTGCCATAGTCTGCCCCGGCAAGACCGCCGAGCAGATCGCCGATACCCGAAGAGGAACCACCGCCGCCACGCATAAGCATCACGATGATGACAATGATGATGACCGGCAGACTGATGCCACCGGCTCTTGTTACGGCTCTGTGTGTACCCGATGGACGACGGCCGGAACCACCGCCGGATAACTGGCTGTGCAGCTGCTGACCTGCTCCGCCGCTTCCGACAGGACCGGTCCCGGTGCCGGACCCACGTTTGTGGACGCCAGAGCCACCGGAGGTAACTTTTTTCTCACGACCTTGCGGTCTGTTCTGATCAGGCATAAAGGTTTCCCATCCTTTCTGATTACTGTATATCCAATTTATTATATACCTTTTCAACGGAAATGCAAATACTGTTTTCGGCGGCTGACTGCATCAGGCGCCCGATGCCATCACAAACGGACGGATCCCTTGCATCAGGGGAGGAGAAAGGGTATAATTTACACAAAAAAGGAACAGGCAAGGGTAACACAATGTTCAATGTACATGATATCAACAGAGATGCGCTGATGCTGCACGGGCCGCTGGCGCATCATGGCTATGACTGGTGGTGGCATTCTTTTACGGCGCAGGATGCCGAGACGGGAGAGGATAAACCATTTTTCATCGAATTTTTCATCTGCAATCCGGCGCTGGCGGAAGAGGAGCCGGTATGCGGACAGCTTCCGGCGAACCGGGCGGCAGGGAAAAGGCCATCCTACCTGATGGTCAAGGCCGGAACCTGGGGTGCGGAGCACTTTCAGCTGCACCGGTTCTTCTCGCTGAAGAAAACAAGGATTCATGGCGATGCGCCATACGAGATCGAGGCAGAGGACTGCCTGGCGTCGGAGCAGGCACTGCGCGGGAAGATCGAGATCACGGAACAGGAAGTCGGAGAGCATCCGGAGTGGATGTGCGATGCGGGAAGTCTCAGCTGGGACCTCGTCATCGACAAGCAGATCGCGTTCAACGTCGGCTATGGTGCCAGCAAACCGCTGCGGGATACAGAAGCATTTGCCATGTACTGGCATGCAGAGGGTATGAAGTCCGCCTATGCCGGCACGATCATCTGTAATGGCAGGAAATACGTGGTGACGCCGGAGAAGAGTTACGGCTATGCGGATAAGAACTGGGGAAGAGATTTCACGAGCCCATGGGTGTGGCTGTCGTCGAACTGCCTGGTGAGCACAAAGACCGGAGCGCAGCTTTCGAACAGTGTCTTTGATATCGGGGGCGGCCGGCCGAAGATCTATTTCGTGCCGCTGGACCGGCGGCTGCTCGGCGTCTTCTATTACGAAGGGAAGGAATACGACTTCAATTTCTCCCATGTCTGGCTGAATGTGAAGACGGAATTCTCGTTTGAGGAACTGGATGATGTCGTGCACTGGCATGTGCGGCAGGAGAATCATGTGGCTGTGATGGACACCGAGGTGTTCTGCAGGAAGAAGGAGATGCTGCTGATCAATTATGAGGCACCGGACGGCAGCAAGAAACACAATCATCTCTGGAACGGCGGGAATGGCTGGGGTACCATCCGGCTCTATGATAAGGTAGACGGGCAGCTGCAGCTGGTCGATGAGATCGAAGCGACGCATATCGGCTGCGAGTACGGAGAATACGAGGAGTAAGTCCGGTATGTTCCGCAACATGTGACACAGGAGAGGAGGTACGGTTATGTTCCAGACATATCTGCTGATGGGGCTGTTCTTTGCGATACCGGTGGCGGTCCTGATCTGGTTTGTCGTTTCACTGGTTCTGTATCTTCGGAGAGATCCGCAGGATGACGAGCTGTCCCGCAGGAGAAAGATCCTGCTGATCGTGTCGGCTGTGATCCTCGGCATCATCGTCCTTGCGATCGTGGCATTCTGGATCCTGCTGATGATTGCGATTGCAAATATGTGATGAGGGAGAAAGAGATGCGGGAGAAAACATTTTACAGGCTTCTGGCCGTGGTGACCGTTCTCGGGATCCTCAGCATCCTGGCGCTGTTTGTCTACACCTGGATGCTCTACCGGGACTGTTCTATTCTGACGTATATTGCGAACAAAGGATAACGGGAGGATTGGGATGAAACGAAGCAAACAGCTTGCCATCCTCATCGGGATTGCTGCGGCCTTTCTCCTGTTTGATCTTGTGATCTGGCAGCTGATCACAAGGCGGTACATCGACCTGCGCAGCGAGGAGATGAAAGGCCGCTCCATCGAGGTGTCGGCGTATCTTCCGTTTGTGGAGGACTCGCGCATCTTCCACAGCGGCACGGACTTCCGTCTCACGGACGCGCTTTCCGGGGATGCGGCCGACACGGGTGCGGCCGGCATGGATGCGGCGGATCAGAGGCTCCCGCGCATCGATGGCGCTGCGGCGCTTCTACCGGTCTTTGCTTCCATCGTGGATGCCATCTATCCGGAAGAGAGTGTAACCTTTGACGGGACGGATTTCGATGCGGGAAGTGCACTGCAGTATTCGAACACGCGCGGGGCTTACCAGGCGGTTGTGGACGGAAGTGTGGACGTGATCTTCTGTGCGAAGCCATCCGCCGAACAGCTGCAGTATGCGGCGGATCAGGGCGTCAGCCTGGAACTTGTGCCGATCGGCTGTGAGGCATTTGTCTTCGTTGTCAACAAGGACAATCCGGTGGAGAATCTCACAGCAGAACAGATCCGGGGGATCTATTCCGGGAAATACCGTCGATGGTCGGAGGTCGGCGGGGATGATTCGTACATCGATGCCGTACAGCGGAATACCGGCAGCGGCAGCCAGACCACGATGCTCTCCTTTATGAATGGGGAGAAGATGGTCCGCTCCCCGATCGGGGCGCTGGTCGGACGGTCGATCGGCTATTCGTTCCGCTATTACACAGACGGGATCAATGGGAATGAGAAGGTGAAGATGCTTGCAATCGATGGGATTTATCCCGACGTGGAGCACATCTCAAACGGAGAGTATCCCCTTGCCAGTAATTTCTATGCGGTCTACGACAGCAGCAATGAGAACCCGTATATTCAGCCGCTGCTTGAGTTCATTCTTTCTGAGGATGGCCAGGAGATCATCCGGGAGAGTGGGTATGTTCCACTCCGTCAAACAGATGACTGACCCGGTGATCCGGTCTCTGCGATGCAATCAGCTGTTATTGTATAAAAACTGTCGGAAAGTGTCATTTTCCAGTTGAGTATCCGGGTCGGTTAGGGTACAATACTGGTAAGAATAAGCAGGGCAGGTACATCAGGATCTGTTTATCGTCTGGTACCGGCACTGCCAGTGATCCAGAAAGGAGATGGACGTATGAAGATTACGTACACAACCAAGCAGGTAACAATGACTGATGAGATGCAGACGTATGCGGAAAAGAAGGTTTCCAAACTGGAGAAGTATTTTAAGGGAGAACCCGAAGCGGTCGTAACCTTTGCAAGGGAACGCGACAGAATGACTGCAGAGGTGACCGTGAAGTGCGACGGCAGACTGTTCCGTGCGAATCAGACAACAAAAGATATGTATGTTTCGGTCAACAGCGCAGTGAATGCGATTGAGCGGCAGATCCATAAGAATAAGACACGGCTGTCGAAGAGCCTCAGAGAAGGTGCATTTGACGCAGCTCCGGCAGCGGAGAGTGAAGAGAAAGACGATTCCCTCATGGAAGTGGAAGTCGAAGATGAATATGTTGTTGTCCGCAAGAAACAGTTCCGTATGAAACCGATGTCTGTGGAAGAAGCCATTCTGGAGATGAACCTTCTGAATCATGAGTTTTTTGTATTCCGCAACCAGGATGACGGTGATAACTTTGCTGTGGTGTACCGCAGAAACAACGGCGGATATGGCGTGATCGAACCAGAAGAATAAATATTTATCAGAGTGTAACAACACCGGCATAAGCCGGTCAGGATAATGATAGCCCGGCGCAAGCCGGGCTTTCTGGATGGAGAGAGTATATGTGGCGTAATTGGATTACAGCTGGAACGGCGAAGCCGTTTTATGTGCGAAGAGAGATCGTACTGTCCGGAAAAATCGCGAAGGCGACAGCGAAAGTCTGCGGTCTCGGACAATTTGTGCTTCATATCAACGGGAAAAAGGTCGGAGATCATGAACTGGACCCGGGCTGGACGGATTACAGAAAATACATCGAATATGTAACCTTTGATGTGACGGATCAGCTGCAGGAGGGGGCGAATGCGATCGGTGCAGAGATCGGAAACGGCTGGTTTATCATGGAGAATGAACACTACAGCTTTCATTTTCCCCCGTTCATGCCGCCGAACCCGAATCCGTATACACCGTTCGGGAACTGCCTGGTCTTCGGCATGGAGCTGACGGTCTGCTATGCGGACGGCAGGGAAGAAGTCTTTTCTACGGATCAGCAGGAGGGCTGGAAGACCTGTCCGCATCCGGTGACGATGAGCAATGTCTATGGTTCTGAGACCGTCGATTTCAGCCTCGAACAGCCGGGTTTTGATCAGACCGGATTTGATGATCATGCATGGCTGCCGGCGTTGACGCGCAGGATGGATCAGATCCTGCAGAAAGCCGGGTGGCAGCTGACAGAGGAAGAAGAGGCTGCGCGGAATGCAGGGAAAGAGACCGGAAAGATCACCCCGGAACTCCTCGAGCAGGATCATCCTGCTGTGAAAGTGATCCGGGAATATCCGGGGATCTGCGTCAGAGAGTTCAGCGGCTTCGCTGAAGGCGATGAAAGCAGACCGGAGAAGATCCAGATCTATGATTTCTCCCAGAACATGGCCGGTATCCTGATACTGCGGATGAAAGGGAAGAAGGGAGATGTCATCACCATCTATCCGGCTGAGAAGCTGACGGAGGACG
This sequence comes from uncultured Lachnospiraceae bacterium, assembly GCA_902783375.1. Taxonomy (GTDB): domain Bacteria; phylum Bacillota; class Clostridia; order Lachnospirales; family Lachnospiraceae; genus Catonella. The sequence continues at coordinate 16,997 of CACZQN010000052.1, forward strand.
GGCATGCTGACCAGATGGCGAAGGGCTGGATGCCGATCGACAACGTGATCACCCTGATTCTTGGTGACGATGATAAAGAAGAGGAATTCCGGCAGCGATTCACCTATTTTGCCGGGAAATATATCGAAATTCATCTGCCGAAGCAGGCGGAGATTCTTTCGGTCCGGGCGGAAGCCATCACGGCAGCATGGAAGAACAGCGGGACATTTACAACCGATGATGAACGCTTCCAGAAGATCTACGACATGATCGAGCGGACCCTCGAGGCCAACATCCTTTCGGTCCACACGGACTGCCCGACCATCGAGCGGTTTGCCTGGCAGGAGCCGAACCATCTGATGGCGCCGGCAATCTTCTTTGTGAAGGACGGGGAGAAGCTGTGGCGGAAGTACCTGCGCGATCTCCGTGTGGCACAGCATACAGCCGAGGATACCTATTTTGATTTTGCTCATAACAGGATCCCGGCCGGCGACGGGCTGGAACCGTCCCAGGCGCCATGCTATATTCCGAATGTCCTGCCGGTGCCGGGCATGGGCAGTTTTTATGATATCATTGCCTGGGGTAGTACGATCATCCTCGGGACGATGTGGCACTACCGGTTCTATCACGATGTTACCATCCTTCAGGAGAACTACGAGGCAGGAAAGAGATATCTGGCTTATCTTGAGACAAAACTGGATGAGAACGGCTTTATCTCCCACGGCCTTGGCGACTGGGGCAATCCGGACGGACTGTATGCAAGAGAGAATATCGAGACGGCACTGCTCTATGAGGATGCGGTGGAACTGGCGGAAATGGCAGGTATCCTTGCCGAAGCGGATGCCACAGAGGCCCTCCGGGCAGACGCGGATCATGATATCAGACTGGCAGAGGAGGTCCGTGAGAACTACAATGCGAAACTCCTTGCCCGCCGTGAGAACGGGAAATATGCCTACCGTGTCTTTGAGGTAAAAGACGCATTCCGGATGACCCAGGCTGCGGAGGCGATGCCGCTGCTTTTCGGCATGGTACCGGAAGAAGCGATTGAAGATGTGAAGGAAGCTTTCCGGGAGACACTTCTGGAGAGAGAAGCATTTATCGCGGGAGAGGTCGGCCTGCCTTATATCATCCGGTTGGCCGGGAAATACGGCTGGCATGACCTGATTGCACGATTCGTGACCAGGGAAGAACATCCGAGCTACTATGCATTTGTCAAAGATGGCATGACAACCCTCGGGGAATTCTGGGAGACCAATCCGAGAAGCCATTGCCATGATATGATGGGGCATATCCTGGAGTGGTACTTCACCGGGATCGCCGGAATCCGGCCTGTAACTGCAGATTGGCGTGAAATCGAAGTACATCCTTATCTGCCGGAAGGGATGAACCGTTTTACCTGCACCTTCTCCGGCGCAGCCGGATCCATCACGGTGCATGCAGAACGGAAGGATAATGGGGAAGAGATCCGATCTGAAATCCGCGCAGATGAAGGGATCACGATCAGAGAGTGAATGCGGCGAATAGTTAATTTGACGATCGATTTTGCGCGAGCCCGGATTGACAGCCGGACACAGCGCGAAATGGATCAGAAGGACAGGAAGTGAAGGAATGAGACAGAAAAAGACATGCCGGGGACTGATCTGGCTGCTGAGTCTGCTTCTGATTGTAACGATGATCGGATGCGGGAAACAGCCTGCCGCATCCGGGAACACTGAAAGAAGCCAGCAGCAGAATCTGCAGCTGATCTCTTCGGAGGAGAGTGCTGAAAAGCCGACAGGACAGGAACTGCAGCTGATTTCATCAGCGTCGGCGACGGAAGAAGCATCGCAGGCGACAGAGGAGGCAGAACCGTCGCAGACGACGGATGAGGCGGATGAACCGCAGGAAGAACCGGCAGAGGAACCTGCCGAAGAGGTGACCGAGAAACCTGCAGAGGAGCCTGTGGAGGAACCTGCCGAAGAGCCGGAGGAGCTCCTTGATCCGGATGGCAGTTATTTCTCGAAGGAAGAGGTGGCGCTTTATCTCTACCAGTACGGGGAACTGCCGGGGAATTTTATCACGAAGAAAGAAGCAAGAAAGCTTGGCTGGAGCGGTGGCTCTGTGCAGAAGTATGCACCGGGCAAGGCCATCGGCGGGGATGTCTTCGGAAACTACGAAGGTGTGCTGCCGGATGGGGATTACCATGAGTGCGATATTGACACCGACGGGAAGAAGAGCCGCGGAGCAAAGCGGATTGTCTTTTCGGACGATGGGCGGATCTACTACACCGATGACCACTACGAAACTTTTGAGCTGCTGTACGGAGAAGAAAGATGAGAGAGATAACAATCAGTTTGTCGCATGTCTATCTGCGGAAAGAATTTCATGAGGCAGTCTGGAAAGCACTCGGGCCGGAGGGAGAAAATCTGCTGCCGGACTACTACGGGAAGAACCTGGATGCCCTGGCAGACGCCCTGGATGAAGTCAGTGAACCGCTTCAGATCACCTTTACAGAAGTCGGCGAGGCGGAGTTCTGGATGAAGCCGTATCTGCAGCGGGTCTACCGCATGGCTGCCCATGTGAATCACGAAAATCCGTCTGTAAAAATCCTTTTCAAATGAGAAGGGTTCGTGTATACTGAAAAGAGGATTTCTTTGGGAAAGGGGAAAAAACGATGTATCAACTGGATACTGGAAAGATTCTGATTGCAAAGTCGAATGGAGAACCGATTTATATTTATCCGAAGATGGCGAACCGCCATGGCCTGATTGCCGGTGCCACAGGTACCGGTAAAACCGTCACCCTGAAGGTGATGGCCGAGTCGTTCTCGGATGCCGGTGTGCCGGTCTTCCTGGCAGATGCCAAGGGTGACCTTGCAGGCATGATGAATGTCGGCATGATGAACGAGAATGTCGAGAACCGCGTGAAGGCGATGAATCTCGAAGAGGATGGCTTCAAGCTGAAGGGTTATCCGACCGTCTTCTGGGATGTTTATGGTGAGAGAGGCCTCCCGCTCCGGGCGACCATCTCCGAGATGGGACCGCTGCTTCTGTCGAGAATTCTTGATCTGAATGATACCCAGACGGATGTGCTGACCGTTGTGTTCAAGATCGCGGACGATGAGAATCTGCTGCTGATCGATACGAAGGATCTGCGCTCCATGCTGACCTATGTCGGCGAGCATGCGCAGGAGTACAGCCTCCAGTATGGCAATATCGCAAAGCAGTCGCTTTCCGCTATCATCCGTTCCGTCATTGCCCTGGAGGGCGAGGGCGGCGACCAGTTCTTCGGCGAGCCTGCCATCGATATCCATGACTGGTTTACATCCGAACTCGACGGCAGAGGAAAGATTCACATCCTTGCCTGCGAGAAGCTGATGCAGAGCCCGAAGATGTATGCGACCTTCATGCTGTGGCTCATCTCCGAACTGTTCGAGACCCTGCCGGAGGCAGGCGATCTTGAGAAGCCGCGGATGGTCTTCTTCTTCGATGAGGCACATATGCTGTTCGACGATGCTTCGAAGAATGTCCTCCAGAAGGTGGAGCAGGTCGTGAAGCTGATCCGTTCGAAGGGTGTCGGCATCTATTTCGTCACCCAGAACCCGAATGATATTCCGGACGGTGTTCTGTCCCAGCTGTCGAACAAGGTGCAGCATGCGCTGCGTGCGTACACACCGGCTGAACTCCGGAAGGCAAAAGCGGCAGCATCCGCATTCCGTGAGAATCCGGACTTTGACACTTTCGATGCACTGGTCAATCTCGGAACCGGTGAAGCGCTGGTTTCCGTTCTCGATGAGAAGGGAATTCCGACGGTTGTACAGCGTGCATTTATCCTGCCGCCGCAGAGCCAGATGGGTGCCATCGATGATGTAACCCGCGAGATCGCAATCCGGAATTCCAGCCTGAATCTGAAATACATGGAAGCGATTGACCGTGATTCTGCTTATGAGTTCCTGCAGAGAATGCGTTTCGAGGCAGAAGCGGAGGAAGCAAGGCAGGCAGAGGAAGCGGCTGCGGCCAAGCAGGCAGCGATCGAAGAAAAGGAGCGGAAGAGACAGGAAGAGGCTGCTGCAAAGCAGGCTGCCAGAGAAGAAGCTGCTGCACAGCGCCAGGCTGAGCGGGAGGCAGCTTCGGAAGCAAAGGCAAAGGAACGTGAAGAAGCTGCGAAGAAGCGGAAAGTCACCAGCGCTGTTGCGAGTGTCGGCAATACCGCTGCGGGTACGGTCGGCAGAGAAGTCGGGAATGCGCTCGGCTCCACCATCGGCGGCAAGTTCGGCAAGAAGCTCGGCGGCAACGTCGGTGCAGCGCTCGGAAGAGGACTCTTCAGCACGCTGTTCAAGAGATAAATAAGAAGCATAAGGCGCTGTCGATATGGCAGGGGCTATGATAGAACATCGGAGGATACAGATGTCAGATTTTCTGGATACCAGGGAATTGAATATGCTGCAGACTGCGGTGCATGAAGAGCGGGCGGATGAAACGCCCGCTTTTTATGCACCGGAAGCCATGGAGTCCTTTACCTATTTTCATCCGGAACGTTTTATGGACGGACTCGGGATCGAGGCGGATGTGCTCGAGGAGGCAAGAGGGCTCGTTGCTGCGGGCCAGTATCAGATCCTTTCCTTTGAGACGAAGTACAACGAGATCAAGAACGGGCGGCTCGAGGGCATCTTCCGGGTGGAATTCCCCAGGGAGGACCGCAGAGGGAACCGCATCAGCGGGGTCTCCATCCAGGTGACCCTCCGGTTTGACAGCGACCGGATCCGGGAAGCGCGTTGTACCTTCTGGAAATGCTACGGCCACCTGAACAGTGCATCGTACCTCGGCCTCACGATCTGTCCGCACCAGGCGGCGGCACTGCTTCTGCTGCAGGACTACCTTCTGGAGCATGAGACCGGGGACGGGACCAATGCCGCCGGCGAGCGCTTCCTTGCGGCAGCACGGCTGCAGCGGCAGAAGGCAGAGGGATCCGCAGAGGATCTGATCCTGGTTCCATCGATCACGGGGATGGAGAAAGGTGTTCTTTCCTGCGAGTTCTCCATCGGCACCGAAGGTGCAAAGGGGAAACTGTATAAGGTCCGGAATATCCGGGATCTGCTGGCCGGTTTTGACCAGCGTGATGTGATGCAGTTCGGCAGAAGTGAGCTGCTGCTCGATCCGGACAGGCTCCAGGAGAGCAGCCGGAAATGGCTGGATTTCCTGCGCGGCAGTGTGGAAGAAGAGGATGAACTGCTGGAGCGTTGGATCCGTTCCGGGACGAAGGCTGGCCTTTCTGCCGGCCAGAGCGCACCGAAGATGAAGAACAGCATCCCGCTCTTCGGCGCACGGCTCGATGACTTTATGGAGATCGCGGCCGGAACTGAAGTGCCGGCGGAAGAAGGGGCGGTTCTGATCGGTTCCGCGGATGGAGAGGCAGACGGGGAGACGGCGCATTTCCCGCTGGCTCTGACGATGAAAGAACGAAGGAATGAAGAGGATGACGCCTTCCTGGGCGTCGAACTTTCGGGAGAGGTGCCGACCCTGCTGAAGGGACGACGCAGGCAGTATGCGCTGACAGACCGGAAGATCCAGCCGATCGCGGAGAAGGCAGATGGCGTGCTGCTGCCGATCCTTGAGAATGCTGTCCGCGGCAAGGTGCGGATTGAGATCGGACGGGACCGCCTGCCGGAGTTCTACCGGAAGGTCCTGCCAAGGCTCCGGGAAGAAGCGGAAGTCACGGAATATGACAGTGAGTCCATCGAGCGGCATCTGCCGCCGGAACCGGAATTTGTCCTCTACATGGATGCGCCGGCCGGCGAGGTGATCTGCCGGGCGGATGTTTTCTACGGCCCGCAGGCACACGCACTGATGGATCAGGGGAACAGTCAGGGACAGTACCGGAACCGTACGGAAGAACAGAAGATGATCGAGACGATCAGTCGCTATCTGCCGGAGCAGGACCTGGAGAATGGCGTCTTTGTCCTGAACCGGAACGACGAGGGACTGTATACGTTTCTCTCAGAAGGTATGGCGCTCCTGATGGACAGTGCCGAAGTGCGGGCAACCGACCGGTTCCGCCGCCTCGGCGTGAAGAAACATCTCTCCATGAATCTGGGCATTTCCATGGAGAATGGGTTGCTTGATATCGATCTCACGTCGCATGACCTGACCGAAGAGGAACTGATGGAGGCGCTGTACCGCTACCGCGAGCGCCGTCCGTTCATGCGGCTCTCGAATGGGGATTTTCTGAAACTCGAGGATAATGAGACCCTCGAGAAGCTCTCGGAGATGCTGGACCAGCTGGAGATCTCACCGGCGGAGTTTGTCCGGGGAAATATGCATATCCCGGCATACAGAGCCCTCTACCTGCAGCGGAAGATGGAAGAGATGCCGGATGTCTACACCGAGCGGGATGCGCATTTCAAGAACCTGATCAAGGAATTCCGGACGGTGTCGGATGCAGACTTTGCCGTGCCGGATTCGCTCATGGCGGAGCCCCGGAAATATCAGATCGAAGGATTCCGGTGGCTCGCAACGCTGCACCGGTATGGCTTCGGTGGTATCCTGGCAGACGACATGGGTCTCGGCAAGACCCTGCAGATGATCATGCTGCTGCTCTGGCAGAAGGAATACGGAGAGGGCGGGACCTCCCTCGTCGTCTGCCCTGCATCCCTGGTCTACAACTGGCGGGAAGAACTGAACCGGTTTGCACCGTCACTCCTCACGGAGGTTGTCGCCGGATCGCAGGAAGAGCGGGCGGTCCGGATCGCCGGATATCAGAATGTGGATGTGCTGATCACCTCGTATGATACCCTGAAAAGGGACATCGCGGAGTATGAAGGGAAGGAATTTGCCTTTGTGGTCGCGGATGAGGCGCAGTATATCAAGAATGAAGCAACTTCCGCGGCGAAGTCCGTTAAGCTCCTCCAGGCCGCGACGCGGTACGCGCTGACCGGGACGCCGATCGAGAACCGGCTCTCGGAGCTCTGGAGTATCTTCGATTTCCTGATGCCGGGCTTCCTCTATGAGCAGACCCATTTCCGGATGGATTTCGAGACGCCGATCATGAAGAACGGGGCAGAAGGACCGAGAGAAGAACTGCGGAAGATGGTTACGCCATTTATCCTCAGAAGGATGAAGGCAGATGTGCTGACGGATCTCCCGGAGAAACTCGAGGAGATCCGCTATGCCGCGATGGAGGATGTGCAGCAGAAGCTCTACGATGCGGAAGTGCTTCGCATGAAGGACGAACTGAGTGAGCAGACTGAGGAGGCTTTCCGCCACGGGAAGATCGAACTGCTGGCGGAGCTCATGCGGATCCGGCAGATCTGCTGCGATCCGTCCCTCTGCTTCGAGAACTACGATGGCGGTTCTGCCAAGAAAGAGATGTGCATGGAACTGGTCGAATCCCTGATCGAGGGCGAGCACCGGATGCTCATCTTCTCGCAATTCAAGACCATGCTGCTGCTTCTCGAAGAAGAGCTTTCCGCGCGAAATATCCCGTACTATCTGATCACCGGCGATACGCCGAAGGAACGGCGGCTGCAGATGGTAAAGCAGTTTAATGAAGATGATACACCGGTCTTCCTGATCTCGCTGAAGGCAGGGGGCACCGGGCTGAACCTCACCGGCGCGGATGCGGTTATCCACTATGATCCGTGGTGGAACTTCGCAGTCCAGAACCAGGCGACCGACCGTGCATATCGGATCGGACAGGAGAAGATCGTCACCGAGTACCGCCTGATCATGAAGGGAACGGTCGAGGAAAAGGTGGTCGAGATGCAGGAGGACAAAAGGAAACTCTCCGACGATCTGCTCGCCGGAGAGAATATCAGCAGCGCGGTGCTCGACAGAGATGAGCTGATGGCACTGCTCGGATAACCAGCACAGAGGCAGAGCAGGAGATGGGGTATGAAAAAAGAGACAATTGTCATTGCGGACAGGACCTGCTATCTGTATCCGCCAAAAGATAGAAAAATAAATTCGACAGATACATCTGCCCAAAATGGGGAAAACGGAAGTGTGCCGAAGCTCCTGCTGCTGCAGGCAGGGGATTCCCATGATGTGGCGCTGCTTGACCGGGAGGTGGAACTGATCCGGAAGGGATTGCGGGAGAGTTCGGCTTCTGATGGGAAACCGGGAGGCGGAGCCGGGGGCGTGGAGATGCCGGCCTTCTTTTTTGCTGCGGTCGAGGTGAAGGACTGGGGACAGGAGCTCTCGCCCTGGCCCGCACCGCCGACCTTTGGAGAGGAACCCTTCGGGGACGGCGCGCCGCTTTTCCTGCAGATGATCCTGGAACAGATTCTGCCGGCAGTGACAGAACGATTCGGGCTTCCTGCCGATGTTCCGGTGATCCTCGGCGGATACTCCCTGGCCGGTCTTTTCGCACTCTGGGCAGCATATCAGACGGACCGCTTTGCCGGTGTCTGCGGGGTGTCCCCGTCGGTCTGGTATCCGGACTGGGACCGCTATACGGAAGAACACCGGATCCGCAGCGGGGCGGTCTATCTGAGCCTCGGAACGAAAGAGGAGAAGACCAGGAATCCGCAGATGAAGATCGTCGGAGACAGGATCCGGGGGTATGAAGAACTGCTGCGGCAGCAATACGGGGCAGAGGACCGGGTGATCCTTGAGTGGAACCCCGGCAACCATTTCATCGAATCGGAACGACGCACCGCGAAGGGATTTGTCTGGTGCTGCCGGCATGTCGTGGAGCAGGAACTGGGGAGATAACCCGGTTCCTGTTCTTTTTCTGTTAAGGAATATCCGGCATCACGGCGGGGTGTTGACTTTTGGCAAAGGAGTGCTACAATGTGTCTTATGTTTAAAAATCAGTACATATAAGAGGTGATATCAGATGGCAATTCTGATTTTTTTATTGTGGATGATCCTGAATGGGAGGATCACACTGGAACTGGTTCTGTTCGGGATCGGGATCTCAGTGCTGGTCTCATTATTTGCCTATCGGGTGATCGGATATTCTGTGAAAAGCGATCTTCTGATCCTGCGGAATCTTCCGGTCTTTTTTCTGTATCTCGTCGTGCTGATCTGGGAGATCCTGAAGGCAGCCTGGATTGTCATGCGGATGGTCTACCAGGCAGATGAGCCGGACCCGGTGATCGTGGAGTTCCATTCCGGGTTTCATACCAATCTGCAGAATGTGCTGCTCGCGAATTCGATCACGCTGACGCCGGGGACGATCACGGTCTTCCAGGAGGATGACCACTTTGTGATTCACTGTCTCAGAAGAGAGTATGCGGACGGAATCGAGCACTCGGTATTTGCAGAGATTCTTTCGAAAATCAAGTTCTGACGGGAGGAAATATGACACACGCGGTGATTGAAACAGCCTACCAGTATCTGTTCTTCGGAGCACTGATCTGGTTCGGCATCCTGATCTTTATCATGCTGGTCCGCTCGATCATCGGACCGAGAATTACCGATCGGATCCTTGCGATCAATGTGATCGGAACGATGGTGATCTGCAGTATTGCGATTCTTTCAAGAGCACTCGGGGAGAGCTACCTCGTGGATGTGGCACTGATCTATGCCATGATCAGCTTCATCTCCGTCCTGATCCTTGCGAGGACCTACATCCCGACCGGGAAGACCCGGGCAAAGTACGGGAAAGAGGCCATCCGGGAGATGGAAGAGGAGCAGAAAGGAGACGAAGAGCCATGATCGGTGAGTGGATTCGTTTCGGGTTTGTGGCAGTGTTCCTGATCCTGGCCCTGATTGCCTTTACGGCAGCCGTGATCGGCGTGTATCGCTTCGGGTTTCAGATGAACCGGATGCACGCAGCGGGAATCGGTGACACGCTGGGGATCTTCTGCGTGATCGCAGCATGTGTGATCTCCGCCGGGTTTGGCTTTGATATGCTGAAACTCGGGCTGCTGATCCTGTTTCTGTGGTTTACTTCCCCGGCGTCATCGCATTTCTTAAGCCAGGTGGAATACTTTACGAATGAACATCTCTACCGGCATGTGGACCGGGAGAAGAAGGAGAGGAGCTGAGTATATGGGACTGATGCCTACATTCCGGATCATCCTGCTGATTCTGCTGGTGATCTGTGCGATTGCGGTGAATGTGACGAAGAATCTGCTGCAGGCCGTGGTGATTTTCATGTCCTACAGTTCGATCATGTGCATCCTCTGGATCCTGATGGAGTCGCCGGACCTGGCGATCACAGAGGCGGCCGTCGGTGCCGGAATCAGTGGAACCCTGTTCCTGATGACTTTAAAGAAGATCCGCGAGGAGGACGCAGACGAGCGTGCCGACGCGGGGGAAGCGGGGAAGGATACGTCTCAGCCGGTGGAAGAAGGTGACGAGGCATGATCAAAGAATATTTCAACCACTGGCTCGACGGAGAAGTGGATCTGATGGAACATGTCGGGGATGCGGCTGAAGTGCCGGATGCCCCGAGAAAGGAACTGAAGGCGCTGGCAGAGGAGCGCCGCCGGGCGATCGATGACCGGGCCAGCACGAAGGGCATCTTTGAGATGCAGAAGAAAGGTTTCTATGCGGTCTATATCGTGATTGCGATCGTCAGCTGCGTGATGCTGATCGGCGTGCTGCTCTACACCGTGGCGAATCTTCCGGAGTACGGTCTTGAGAATCCGAGGACGGTCGAAGTCGTCAGACGTTATGTCGAGAAAGGACTCGAGGAGACCGGGGCGGTCAACATCGTCGCCGGCATGATTCTCGATTACCGTGCCTTTGATACGCTGGGCGAGTCCCATGTGCTGTTCACAGCCCTGATCTGCGTGATGATCCTGCTGCGCATCGACAAGAAAAACATGCGCACCCAGTACGAGGACTACTACCGGATCTCCCAGGATCAGTACTTCGATCTCTCAAAGGATTCCATCATGCGCTGTGTCGGCATGATCATCCTTCCGGCCATCTTCCTGTTCGGGATCTATGTCCTGTTAAATGGCCAGATCTCGCCGGGCGGCGGATTCTCGGGCGGTGCGATCATGGGCGCAGCTCTGATCATCTTTGCAACCTCCTTCGGGTTCCAGAAGGTGGACCGGTTCTTCACGAGGAAGCTGTCCATGTGGATCACCTTCATCTCCCTGGGATTCTACAGCTTTGCAAAGGGCTATGTCTTCTTTACCGGGGCAAATGGACTGGAGAACCACATCCCGAAGGGGATTCCGGGGGCGATCCTGTCCGGCGGCCTGATTCTGCCGCTGGATATCGCGGTGGGACTGGTCGTTGCCTGTACCATGTTCGGTTTTTACAGTTTATTCAAGAGAGGAAATATCGGCGGTGTTTCATAATTTTCTGATCAATAATGAAGAAGCGGTTGCGATCATCCTGTTCGGGATCGGATTTACCATGCTGCTGTTCCAGAGGAATCTGATCAAGAAGCTGATCGGGATGAACATCATGGACACAGGGGTTTTCCTGTTCCTGGCATCCATGGGATACATCGAAGGCAGGAAGGCACCGATCGTCGTGGACGGCGTCACGGAGATGGAAGCCTACATCAACCCGGTTCCGGCCGGACTCGTGCTGACGGGCATCGTGGTCTCCGTTTCCGTGACGGCCATCATGCTGTCCCTGACCATCCGGCTCTACAAGCGGTATCACTCGCTGGATCTGGATGTGATCTATGAACTGTCAAAGCATCAGGAAGAGGACAGATAAAGGTAGTATATTATGGAGTTTATCAACAATTTTCCACTGTTTATGATCGTCCTGAGCCTGTTCTCCGGCGTGCTGTGTTTCATGCTGCCGAAGGAAGCGGCCAGGCGGTATACGATCATCTTTGAATGTGTGATGATCGCGATGGCCTGCGCCATCCTCTGGTATACCTTCCAGGGGGATGAAGCCTTCACTTACACCATGGGTGAGTTCCCCGCGCCATGGGGGAACGAGATCCGCGCGGGTGTCCTGGAGGGCCTGATGGCGATCGTGTTTCTCGTGATCATGTTCTGTTCCGTGGTGGGCGGCTACCGCTTCCTGGTCCTGGATATGGACGAGAGCAAGATCAATCTCTATTTCACGCTGGTCAACCTGATGACGGCAGCGCTGATGGCGCTGGTCTTTACCAATGACCTGTTCACCGGGTATGTGTTCCTGGAGATTCTGACCCTGACCAGCTGCGGGATCCTGATCGTCCGGGAGATCGGACGGACGACGCTGGCTGCGGTCCGGTATATGATCATGAACCTGCTGGGTTCCGGCCTGTTCCTGCTCGGCGTGGTGCTGCTCTATGACCTGACCGGCCACCTGCTGATGGTGCCGATGCAGGAGACCATCGCCGAACTGGCAGCGGATCCGAAGGTCCTGCCGGTGCTTTCCATCGCCGTCGGGATTCTGACGATCGGGCTTTCCATCAAGAGTGGTCTGTTCCCGTTCCATTTCTGGATGCCGGATACCTACGGCTGGGCGACGCCGTCTTCCGCGGCCATGCTTTCCTCGCTGACCTCGAAGGGATACATCTTTTTGCTGATCAAGATCTACTACCGGGTCGTCGGAACCGGTGTGCTGAAGCAGATGCCAATCCAGAGTATCCTTCTGGTCCTCGGCCTGTGCGGGATTGTCTTCGGTTCGGTGCAGGCGATGCATGCCAACAACATCAACCGCATGGTGGCATTCTCCTCGGCGGCACAGATCGGCTATATTTTCATGGGAATCGGCCTCGGCGGGATCAACGGATTCACGGCAGCCATCTTTCACATCATCGCCCATGCGATTACCAAATCGATGCTGTTCCTGACGACGCCGCGGCTGGCGGAGGTCTCCGGCGGAAGCCTTCTGTTCCGGAACCTGCAGGGCAGCGGACTGAAGGACCGTGAGGCGGGCATCTTCTTTATGGTCGGTGCACTCTCCATGATCGGCATCCCGATCTTCGCAGGCTTCTCTTCGAAGATCCTGTTCGGACTCGCCGCCATGGGCTCCGGCAGCAATGTAAAACTGATCCTCGTCATGGTGACACTTGCCATCAGCTCGATGCTGAACGCGATTTATTTCATCCGGACGATGATCCGGATCATCTCTCTGAATGAACATGAGGAGAGAAAAACGCCGTACCGGCATAAACCGGGATATATCCTGCCGATGCTCATTCTGAGCGGCATCAATCTGTTCCTGGGCCTGTTCTCCGGGGTCGTGGTCGGCTGGATCCATGTCGGATTTTCAATGTTTTCATAAGGAAAGGTGGTTGTTCGCATGTTGTTTTTGATTTCTTTTCTGTTTCCCATCGTGGCGGGGATTCTCGTCTCGGCGGTGAAACTGACCGATGAGAAGCTGAGAAACCGCCTCTATGCCGGGACGATTCTGATCGCTGACCTGATCTGCATCCTTGCGATCTGCTTCGGCAGACCGATCACGCTGTTCTCCTTTGCGGAGCACGTGACCATGGCCTTTGCTCTGGACGGCTTCGGAAAACTGGTGCTGATCTTTGTCATGCTGCTGTTCACCTGCGTCCTGTTCTATGCCTTTGAATATATGAAGATGGAAGAGCGGGTGCCGGTTTTCTTTGCTTTTTACTTCGTGGGCTTCGGCGCCATGATCGCGGTCTGTACCGCGGCCAATCTGGTGACGCTGTATTTCTGCTTCGAGCTCGCGACCCTCTCGACCGTCCCGCTGGTTCTGCATGAGATGTCAAAGGACGCCGTGGCAGCCGGACTGAAATATCTGTTTTATTCCATCGCCGGTGCTCTGATGGGTCTGCTGGCTGTCTTCTTCGTCTATTATTACGGGAAGGCGGACGCGGATTTCGTCTACGGCGGCTTCCTCGACCTTGTGAAAGTGGCAGGGCATGAGGGCGTCCTCCTGGCGGTGATCTTTGTCGGGATCCTCGGCTTCGGCACGAAGGCCGGTATGTATCCGATGCACGGCTGGCTGCCGACGGCGCATCCGATTGCACCGGCACCTGCATCCGCACTGCTTTCCGGTATCATCGCGAAGGCCGGCGTCGTCGCGATCGTCCGTCTGGTCTACTATTCGGTCGGCGCGGACTTTCTCCGCGGGACCTGGGTGCAGTATGCATGGATGATCCTGTGCCTGCTGACCATCTTCATGGGGTCGATGATGGCCTTCCGGGAGAAGATCACGAAGAAGCGTCTGGCATATTCGACGGTCAGCCAGATCTCCTATATTCTGCTGGGCCTGTCCATGCTCTCGAAGGAAGGTCTTGAGGGCGGAATCCTGCACCTGATGAGCCATGCGGCTTCGAAGGGCTGTCTGTTCCTGGTGGCCGGTATCTTTATCTATAAGCTGAACCGGAGAAAGGTGACGGAGCTGAGGGGAGTCGGCAGACTGATGCCGGTGACGATGTGGTGCTTCATGATCGCATCTCTGTCCCTCGTCGGTATTCCGCCGATGGGCGGCTTCCTCTCGAAATGGGTGCTCGCGAAAGCGGCGCTCGGCGACGGCATGGGCATTCTTTCCATCCTGCCGCCGGTGATCCTTCTGATCTCCGCACTGCTGACGGCCGGGTATCTCTTCCCGGTTGCCATCGACGGATTCTTCCCGGGTGAAGCATGGAAGTCGGATGTGACGGAGGTCCGCGGTTCGTACCAGAAGAAGATCGGCGATACAATCTTAAAGTGTGAGCCGCCGCTGACGATGACCATTCCGCTGATGGTGCTGTGCGCGGCTGCGCTTGGCGTCGGCATCTTCGGCGTTCAGATTCTTGGTGTGTTCGGTCTGTAAATCGATTGAAATCGTAAAGAAATTGGGTGATTGTTTTGAGTCCATTGTTTTTATTGCTGCCGATCCTGCTTCCGGTCATCGGAGGATTCCTGATCCTGCCGCTGCATTTTCAGGAAGACAGGAAGAGAAATCTCTATGCGGAGACCATCGTGATCCTGACGTCTGTCCTGGTGTGGATCGCGATCTTTGCCGTGCGGAGAGAGCCTGTGGAGCTCTACAGCTTCACGCGGGGCTTTTCGATCGACCTCAGGGTAGACGGACCGGCCATGCTGTTTGCAGGGATGGTGTCCCTGATGTGGCCGTTTGTGATGCTCTATGCCTTTGACTACATGGCGGAGACGCACCGGAAGAACATGTTCTTCGCCTTCTACGTGATGACCTACGGCATCACACTGGGCGTCGCATTTGCCTCGAATATGACCACGCTCTATGTGTTCTACGAGATGCTCTCGCTGGTGACGATTCCGCTCGTGATCTACTACCAGGATCACGAGAGCCTGTATGCCGGCAGAAAATACGCTGCCTATACGATCGGTGGTGCTTCGCTGGCCTTCTTTGCGGTGCTGATGACCACGGTGTACGGTGATGCGGGGAATTTCGCCTACGGCGGTTCCATCCTCGGTGTCGGCGCCGGCTACGGGATCATGCAGGTCGCCTATCTGTTCGCTTTCTTCGGCTTCGGTGTGAAGGCAGCGGTCTTCCCGCTGCATGATTGGCTGCCGACCGCATCCGCGGCACCGACGCCGGTGACGGCCCTGCTGCATGCAGTGGCGGTGGTCAATTCCGGTGTCTTCGCAATCATGCGGACGACCTGGTATGTCTACGGCCCGGAATATCTTATGGGGAGGCCGGCCCAGATCATTGCGATCTTGGTTGCAGCATTTACCCTCGTTTTCGCTGCGGGGATGGCGCTGAAAGAGCGGCACTTCAAGCGGCGGCTGGCGTATTCGACGGTCAGCAATCTTTCCTATATGCTCTTCGGCATCATGCTGCTGACGCCGGAGGGACTGACCGGCGGCCTGCTGCATATGCTGTTCCACGGGATCATCAAGATGAGCCTGTTCCTCTGTGCCGGTGCCTTCATGCACGTCATGGGGAAGAACTATATTTACGAAGTGAACGGTGTGGGGCGGAAGATGCCCATCACCTTTACGGTCTATACACTCGGGGCCCTGTCCCTGACCGGTATTCCGCTGTTCTGCGGATTTGTCTCGAAATGGCACCTGATCACGGCGGGGATTGCTGCCGGGACGGCCTGGGGCCTCATCGGAGTGATCGCTCTGATTCTCTCGGCATTCCTCTGTGCCATGTATACGCTGAATGTCAGCATCCGTGCCTTCTTCCCGCCGGCGGACAAGGACCGCTTTACGGATGGAAAGGGACTGCACGAGGCGCATCTGCTGATGCTGATTCCGATGCTTGTCTTTGCCGTGATCAATGTGATCTTCGGTATGTTCCCGGGACCGATCGTCTCGTTTATCGAGCGCATCGCAGCCGGCCTGATCTGAGAGAGGAGGGTGAACGATTCTGATGGATCTGTCCTTGTGTCTGATATTGTATCTGGTCTTCACGCCGTTCCTCTTCGGAATCCTGTCCTTCCTGATCGGGAGGCGTCATGAGAAGGCGAGAGACTGGTTTGCCGTTGCCGTGACCGCCGTGGAACTGGCAGCGGCCATCCTGCTGGCGGGTCACTACCTGTCCGGGAATGGTTCCGCTGTTGCCGTTTCCGGTGGTGTTCTCTATCCGGTCCTTCAAAATGAACTGGCAGGCGGCCTTTCCTTTACGCTCGATGGCTTCCGCGTGGTCTATGCCCTGATTACCGCTCTGATGTGGGCAGGGACGACCGCCTTCGGAAAAGAATATTTCCTGCATGAGCGGGAACACCTGAACCGCTACTGGTTCTTCGTGCTGGTAACACTCGGTGCCACAGAAGGCGTGATGCTCTCCGGGGATTTCATGACGTCCTTCATTTTCTTCGAGATCCTGTCCTTCACGTCCTTCACATGGGTCATCCATGAGGAGACGGAGGAAGCAGTTCATGCCGGCTATACCTACCTGTTCATCGCGGTGATCGGCGGTCTGGTGCTCTTCATGGGACTGGCGATGCTGTCGTTCACAGCAGGGACGCTGGTTTTCGAAGAACTCCCGGGTGCTGTTCTGACCGCAATCGCGGAAGGGAAGAGCGGCATGATCCTGGCTGCGGCGATCTGCATTCTCTTTGGCTTCGGTGCGAAGGCCGGGATGTTCCCGGTCCACATCTGGCTGCCGAAGGCACATCCGGTGGCGCCGTCCCCCGGGTCAGCCCTGCTTTCCGGTATCCTGACGAAGGTCGGTGTGTATGGCATTCTGATGACGGCGCTGACGACGATGGGCGGCAATACCACCTTCGGTCTGCTGGTCCTCATCATCGGTATGATCACGATGGCGCTCGGTGCCTTGCTGGCCCTGTTCTCCGTCAATCTGAAGCGGACCCTGGCCTGTTCCTCCATGTCCCAGATCGGTTTTATCCTGACCGGTGTCGGCATGATGGTCCTGCTCGCTGCGGGCGGGGAAGAAGAGGGCGTCGTGATTGCGACCTCCGGTCTGATGCTCCACATGGTGAATCACTCCCTGATCAAACTGACACTCTTCATGGCGGCCGGTGTCGTCGTGATGAACCTGCATACCCTGGTACTCGACGATATCCGCGGCTGGGGAAGAAATAAATGGTTCCTGAAGATCGCTTTTGCGCTCGGAGCTCTTGGCATCAGCGGTGTTCCGTGCTTTAATGGATATATATCAAAGACATTGCTGCACGAGAGCATCGTGGAGGGCATCCATCACCTGTCCGCTTATAGCGGGATGCTGTCGGTGATGGAATGGATCTTCCTCTGTTCCGGCGGTCTGACCTTTGCCTATATGCTGAAACTCTTCATCTGTATCTTTGTGGAAAAGAACAGCAGCCTGAAGCGGCAGGCGGAGTTCGACAAAGAACCGCACTGCATGAACCGGCTCAGTACGGCGGTGATCTTCGGATCCTCGCTTCTGATGGTCATCCTTGGCCAGCCGGCCGTGATGAACCGCCTGGCGGCAGTCATGAGCGGCTATCACGAGATCCTGGAATTCCAGGCATTCACCTTTGCGAATCTGAAAGGCGGCCTGATCTCCCTCGGGATCGGCGCGGCGGTCTATCTGATCGTGGTGCGGAAGGTCCTGATGCATCAGGGTTCCTATGTGAACCGCTGGCCTGCATGGCTTGATCTGGAGAACCTCCTCTATCGGCCGGTGCTGACGAAAGCCCTGCCGTGGATCTTCGGAAATCTGGCGCGGGTGTTCGGCGAGAACCTGATCCTCAGACCGCTCTGCAAAGCCGGCCTCCTCATCGGACAGGTGCTCTGCAGACTCTTTGACATGGGGCTTGACGGCATGATCCTGGCGGTGAGAAAGACCTTCCTGCGGGAAGTCAGGGTGCGCGGCAGCGAGCCGAAGCATCCGGGCCTTGTCCGGACCATGTCCACGGAGATCTCCGAAGCAGCAAAGCCTCTGGTATCAAACTTTACATTTGCCCTCATGATGACCTGCATCGGCATCGTGGCGGTGCTGGTCGTGATCGTGTTGCGTGTATTCTAGGAGGCGTGCGATGATTACAGTGGCAATCTGTGGATGCGGGAGCCGGGGGCTTTTCGCCTATGCCTCCCTGTCCAGGATTTATCCGGAAAAGATGAAGGTGGTGGCCGGAGCGGATATCCGGCCGGAGCGCCTTCAGATGCTGCAGGAGATGTATGGCGTTCCTGCAGATATGTGCTTCGCTTCTGATGTGGACCTTCTCGCGCAGCCAAAGCTCGCTGACGCGATGATCATCTCCACGCAGGACCGGCAGCATGTCGGAGAAGCGATCCGGGCTCTCGAACTCGGCTATGATCTGATCTGCGAGAAGCCGATCTCACCGGAGCTTTCCGAATGTCTCCGGCTGCAGGATAAGGTGCATGAAACAGGGCGGCACGTCGTGATCGGCCATGTGCTGCGCTACACGCCGTTCTACCAGACCGTGAAGGAGATCATCACCGAAGGGAAGCTTGGAACGATCCGGACCATCGATGCGACGGAAAATGTCGGCTATTATCACTTTGCGCATTCTTTCGTGCGGGGGAACTGGCGAAGTGCGGAAGAGACCAGCCCGATGATTCTGGCCAAGTGCTGCCATGATATGGACTATATCCGGTGGCTCGCGGACAGCCCCTGCGTCAGCCTCGCATCCTTCGGCGGGTTATCGACATTCTCAGCGGAACATGCACCGGCAGGAGCGGGCAGATTCTGTATGGCGGACTGTCCGGATGAAGTCCGTGCGCGCTGCCCGTACGATGCGGAAAAGATCTATCTCACAGGCGTCCATGGCTTCGACCGGACAGGAGATGCCTGGCCGCAGAATGTGGTGGTTTCAGAACCGACGCGGGAGAAGCTGGTGCAGGCACTCCAGGACGGACCGTATGGAAGATGCGTCTATCACTGTGACAATGATGTATTCGACCACCAGACCGTGCTGATGCAGTTTGAGAACGGGATCAAGGCAACCTTCACGACATCGGCATTTTCCCAGAATATCTACCGGACGATCAAGATCACCGGGACCGAAGGTGAACTGACCGGGAATCTGGAAGAAGATCAGATCCTGCTCCGGCGCTTTGGCGAAGCGGATCAGCTCTATGATCTCTCGGCGAAGAAAAGCGAATTCAAGGGACATGGCGGCGGTGACGCCGGTCTCGCGAATGCATTTGTGACGCTGGTCGAAGAGGGCGGGGAAGGCCTGACCTCCGTCGATGCCTCCGTGGAGAGCCATGCGATGGCCCTGGCCGCGCATGAAAGCGCCCTTGCGAAAGGACGGACGATCCTGCTGAAGGATTATATCGAAGCGCACCGGAACTGACTGCAGGACAATATCAACGCACACAGAAACGGACGGTATGATGACAGGGAGGTTGCCATGGAGGATCTTCTGAGAAGGATCGGTGCTGCCTTTGGCAGGGAGATGGCGTATGCGCCGATTGGAAACGGGCATATCAATGACACGTTCCTGTCGGAGGACGGCAGCGTGATTCTGCAGCGGATCAATACCTATGTGTTCCGGCAGCCGGCGGATGTCATGGAGAATATCGCCGCAGTGACCGCCCATATCAGGAGCAAGCTGCAGGCAGAGGGGGCAGATGTCCCGCGCGGAACGCTCACCGTCCTGCCGACAGCCTCCGGCGATCTGTTGTACGCCGATGAGAGCGGCAGCTGGCGCATGTATGCGCATATCAGCGGAACTCACTCGGTGGAGCCGGAGGAGAGAACGCTGGCAGAGTTCGGCGAGGCAGCAAGGGCCTTCGGTCATTTTCAGCGGATGCTCGCAGATTTCCCGGCAGATACCCTCCATGACACCATTCCGCGGTTCCATGATACCCTCTGGCGGACCGAACAGCTGCGGACGGCGATCCATAACTGCACCCTGCCTGACCGACGGGAGAAGGCAGCTGCCCTGATTGCGGACGCGCACGCGCTTCGCAGACTGGCGCCCATCATCCTGGATGAGATCCGGGCAGGCACGGTTCCACTGGCCGTGACGCACAATGATACCAAGATCAACAATGTGCTCTTTGATGATCTGACCGGCAAGGCGGTAGCGGTGATCGACCTCGACACCGTGATGCCCGGTTCAAGGCTCTATGACTTCGGGGATGCCATCCGCTCCGGGGCCGTGACGGCAGCAGAAGACGAACCGGATGCGCAGAAGGTGCATTTCGATCCGGAAGCCTATCGGATCTTCAGGAAAGAATACCTCCGCGAGATGGGCGGGATCCTGACGGATGCGGAGCGGAAGCTGCTGCTTGCCTCCGCGTGGATTGCCACCTATGAGTGCGGAATCCGGTTCCTCGCGGATTACCTTGAAAATGATATATATTATAAGACAACCTATCCGGAGCACAATCTCATCCGCGCCAGGAATCAGTTTCTGCTGCTGCATGAGATGATGGAGTATCCGGATTCATGTGACATGGAGGATGAAGATGTACTACGTTCCTGAAGGCACGAAGCGGTGTGGATTCTATGAATGCAGGGCATGCGGGATGCGCTTCCTGGATGTTCGCATCGCACCGACCATTCCCTGTCCGTACTGCGGAGAAGAGATCGATATGGAGATCGGTCCGGATGATGAAGTTCCGGAAGCAGTCGAGACGGCAGAACTCCTTCAGATGATCGAAGGGGAAGAGGAAGTCGAGAAATATGACGGTCTGCTGAGTCTTGCCATCACGGGAGGGGACTACAGCTGGATCTGAGAACGGCAGCGGATATATGCATTGACAGAAAAGCGTGCATGCATTAAGATAGACCTAAGGACCGAGACCGTGTATGCTTTCCGCATGCAGTCTGCAGATGTTCCTGACTGGAAGAAACGAAAGGATTTGGTAACGATGTTCTGGAAAATGGTTTACCTTCAGCTCATGAAGGGTTACATCTATCACCCGACAAGGGGATAGTGCGCCCATTTTTCGGAAATTAACATCCTGGATGACACTATCTCCTCTGAGAACAGATCACAATTTCTGACTGGAGGAGATTTTTTATGCTCAAAATCAAGAAACAAATCAATACACTCTATCTGTCCTCTGTCCTCGGCAATCTGTCCATCACAGGGGCGTGGGTGGCGATTCTGGCTGCCCGTGGTTTCTCACTTGTCGAGATTGGCTTTGCGGAGACGATCTTTCACGCGACAAGTCTGATCTGTGAAATCCCGTCCGGCGTCCTGGCGGACAGACTCGGCAGGAAACGGATTCTGATCGTGAGCCAGGTGAGCTTCATGCTGGCCTGCCTGGTGATGGCCCTGACGGAGAATTTCGCAGGGGTCTGCATTTCCTTTATGTTCAATGCGATCGGCTGGAACTGTCAGTCGGGCTCGGGCGATGCGCTGGCCTATGACTCGCTGAAGGTCTGCGGGGAAGAGAGCCGCTATGAACGCTATGCATCGAACCAGCTGCTGATCTTCCGGATCGGCAGCGGCATCTCGACGCTGTGTGCGGGAATTGCGCTGGTTCTGGGGTACCGCATTGCCTATCTGCTGAGTGTGATCAATCATGCGATCACGCTCGTGGTGCTGCTGTTCCTGAAGGAAGTGGAGACAGGGGAGAAGGCGGAGAATGTCTTTCAGCATTCCCTTGACAGCATCCGTTTTCTCTTTCATTATAAAAAAGCAAGCGCACTGATGTTTGCCAATGGGATCGTCGGTGCGATCGATACGCTGCTCTTATTCTTTCTGCAGTCGAAGCTTCGCACAGCGGGGATATCGGACTGGGCACTTGGCCTCGCACTCTTTGTCATGGAGCTCGGCGGGATCGTCGGCGGCAGACTGATCCTGAGGGCGAAGAACGTGCGGTATTACGTGATCTTTACGGTCTGCACAGCGGTGGTCATCCTGGGTGTGATTCTCGAACATCCGGATGTCATCCTGCTGATGACCCTCGGCGGTTTCCTGGCGGCGGCAGCGGATGATGCCCTGCAGGTACGGACGAATGCAAAACTGCAGGACATGTTTCCATCTGAGCAGCGGGCAACACTGATATCGGTCAATGAATTTATCTTTTCCGTCATCATGATCATCCTGTCACCGATTGCAGGGTATTTCTTTACGCTGTGGTGAAAGGATGGCGTGATCGAAGATTATGTATGAATAAAGTGAGGAGTAGTATGCCGGAGCATTTGGTTATGGGAATCCTGGCGCATGTAGATGCCGGGAAGACAACACTTTCTGAGGCACTGCTGTATACGGCAGGAGCGATCCGGAATCTGGGGCGCGTCGATAAAAAAGACGCGTTCCTGGATACCTATGCTCTGGAGAGGGAACGTGGTATCACAATCTTCTCGAAGCAGGCGGAATTCCAGGTTTTCGGGAGAGATATCACCCTGCTTGATACGCCGGGACACGTGGACTTCTCTGCGGAGATGGAGCGTGTCCTGGTGGTGCTGGATGTGGCCGTGCTGGTGGTGAGCGGATCCGCCGGCATCCAGGACCACACCCGCACCCTGTGGAAATTGCTCGACCGGTACCAGGTGCCGACATTCCTTTTTGTCAACAAGATGGACCAGCCGGGAACGGATGCCGCGCAATTGCTTGCGGAACTGAAGGATTCGTTCGGTCCTTCTGTGGTGAACTTCTCCGATCCGGATCCGGAACATCTGACAGAAGAGATCGCAGTCTGCGATGAAGAACTGATGGAGCAGCTGCTCGGCGGGGAGATCACTTCCTTTGACGATCTGGATGCGGAGACGATCACGCATCTGGTCCAGACCAGAAAGCTGTTCCCGTGCTTCTTCGGATCGGCGCTCCGCCTGACCGGGATCGAAGAATTCCTGAAGGCCTTCGCGGCCTATGCACCGGGACTGACTGACGGTGGCAGTGGACAGGGAAAAGACGGTGACAACGGTGGCGAACAGGGCAAGGCTGGTGGCGGTGAACAGGGCCAAGCCGGTGCGGGCTTCGCTGCGCGGGTCTTTAAGATTGCCCGCGAGGATGGCGTGCGTCTGACATATCTGAAGGTGACCGCCGGAACCCTGGCAGCACGGGATGTCATCGACGGCGAGAAGATCAATCAGATCCGGATCTATTCCGGTGAGAAATATGAGACGAGGGAGGCCGTTACAGCCGGGGAAGTCGCGGCAGTGACCGGCCTGACCAAAACATTTGCCGGACAGGGGCTGGGTGCGCTCGCAGGCGAGCAGGCCTTCCCGCTCTTAGAGCCGGTCATGCAGTATCAGATCCTGCTGCCCGAGGGCGTGCAGGATGCGGTGATGCTGCCGAAACTCCGGGAACTGGAGGAGGAGATTCCGGAGCTGCATATCGTCTACGAGCCGCAGAAGAAGGAAATCCTTGCGAAACTGATGGGTGAGGTGCAGCTGGAGATCCTCACTTCGCTGATCCACGACCGTTTTGGTATCCGGGTCAAATTCGGTCCGGGGAGTATCCTGTATAAAGAGACGATCGCGGACACAGTCGAGGGCGTGGGGCATTTTGAACCGCTCCGGCACTATGCGGAGGTGCACCTGCTGCTCCGCCCGGGAGAGCCGGGCAGCGGTCTGGTCTTTGATACGGAGTGCAGTGAAGATGTACTCGACAAGAACTGGCAGCGGCTGGTGCTGACCCATCTGGCTGAAAAAGAGCATAAGGGCATTCTGATCGGCGCACCGATCACGGATATGCGGATCACGCTTGTCAATGGACGTGCGCATATCAAGCACACGGAGGGCGGCGATTTCCGGCAGGCGACCTACCGGGCTGTACGGCACGGCCTCCGGCAGGCGACGGCAGTTCTCCTCGAACCGGTCTATGATTTTGTTCTGGAGGTTCCGGACGAGAATATCGGCCGGGCCATGAACGATATCGAACAGATGGCAGGACATTTTGAAGCACCGGAACAGGAGAATGGCAGAAGCATCCTGAAGGGGAAGGTGCCGGTCTCCGAGGTGAAGGATTACGAGATGCAGCTCCGCGCCTACTCGCGCGGGGAGGGAAGACTGACCCTGACGCTGTCCGGATATGAGCGCTGCCACAATGCAGAAGAGGTTGTCTATGCGTCCGGCTATGATCCGGACTTCGATGTCGAGAACACCGCGGATTCCGTCTTCTGTTCTCACGGAGCCGGTTTCATCGTCCCGTGGTATGAAGTCGCGAATTACATGCACCTGCCGGCGGTGGTTTCCGATATGGTCGACGGCTGGGGCTTATCTGAGGAAGAAGACTGGATGGAAGCTGCTGAGGCGAGGGTTGCCGAGGCAAGGCGGCGTGTCGATGAAGCGCACGAGATCTCGCTTGGAACGACGGAGATCGACCAGATCCTCCACCAGGCGACGAATGCGAACAGGAAGAACAAGGATGGCCTGACGGACGGCGAGCGGAAGCGCAGACACTGGAACGGCAGAGAACGGACCGTGGTAAGGGCTGCAGGAAGCGGCCAGAGCAGTCAGAATTCGTCGGCAGAGTCTTCTGCGACGGAAGATCAGGACCGCGTGGGCAACCGGTCGAAGAAGCGCCCGGTCGTGATGCGCGAGGATTACCTCCTGGTCGATGGCTACAATGTCATCTTCGGCTGGGATGAACTGCGTGAGATCTCAGAGACCAATATCGATGCGGCTAGAGACCGTCTGATGGACATCCTGTCGAATTATCAGGGCTACAAGGGCTGCCATCTGATCCTTGTCTTTGATGCCTACAAGGTGAGCGGCGGCCAGGGAAGTATCTTCAAGTATCATAACATCACCGTCGTCTACACCCGTGAGGCCGAGACGGCGGACGAATACATCGCGAAGACCAGCCAGGGTCTTCGCGGCAAAGGCAATATCACCGTTGCAACCTCTGATGGCCTGGTGCAGATGATCATCTTTGGCGACGGTGCCGCGAGAATGTCTGCAAGGGAATTGAAAGAAGAAGTCGAGAGTGTCGAGACAAGAATCCGGGAAGACGACGCCGTCAAGGCAGAGACAAAGCCACTTTCTTTCAAGCCGGAAGTGAAGGTGGAACTGAAGGGTGAGGAAGAAGGGTGAAGAAGGACTGAAACAGTGAAGCAAGGCCGAAACAGGCGTGGTTTGATGGCTGGAATTGGACTGCCTTCTATGGGGCGTTGGCCTGGATGGAAGAAAGATCTTATTTGGGCGTTGCCCTGGATGGAAGAAGAGATGCTTTCGGACAAGAATTTGGAGACTTGTTTTTTCATGTGTTGCCCTGAACTGGGATAATGGTTTTCTCGGGCAAGAATTCCGGAGGCTGATTTTTTTCATGTGTTATCCGAAAGAAGATAAAAGCTTGTTTCGGTCATTCATTTTAACAGGAAAGATGGTGGTTTCAGGAATGTGCATCGCAAAAGAATGATTGAGATGTCTTTCTGAAGGGGAAACAGATGACCGAAGTATCTGGTTTTCAGATTTCGGTGAAGGAGCGTAAAAAAGAAGGCAAGAATTGATTGACCGAAAGAAGCATAAAGAGGATTCAGGTCAACAGGATGACAATGACATGGAGCAAGAGACGATGATTTCTGTGCTGTGGAAGTAGATTTGGCATGCAACAAGATTCTATCAAGGGAGGGAGCAGACGATGACAAAGGTTATTGTGACGGGAAAGCACACAGAAGCAGTGAAAGCGAGATTTCTGGCATTGCCGGATGCAGAGATGATCTTTGCTGAGAAGCCAGATGACATCAGCGAGAAGGAGCTGGCTGATGCGGAAATCTATGCAGGTCCGCTGCGGCCGGAGGTTTGTGAAAAGATGCCGAAGCTTCGCTTTGTGCAGTTGTTCAGCGCCGGGGCGAATGGATTTGGCTGGCTGCCGGAGCGAATCATGCTGGCGAATGCGTATGGCGCTTATGGTGATTCCATCGCAGAGCATATGCTGACAACAACCCTGATGGCAATGAAGCGGATGCCGGAGTATTTGAAAATGCAGGAGCGGGAAGGCTGGGAACTGCTGACGGATATTGACCGGTTTGAAGGATCGAAGGTGCTGTCTGTCGGGATGGGGGCCATCGGCACTTCCTATCTGAAGAAGGCCGCAGCGCTCGGAGCGAGCTGCTATGGTGTCAGAAGAACCATTCATGACCAGCCGGACTTTGTCGAGAAACTTGTGACACCGGCGGATATGGATGAACTGCTTCCGGAGATGGATGTTGTGGCACTCAGCCTGCCGGGAACCAGCGAAGTCGGTGGCATGTTTGATGAGAGAAGACTTCGTCTGATGAAGAGGACGGCGATTCTGATCAATGTCGGCCGGGGTAATTCTGTCGTGACGGAAGACCTGATCCGCGTGCTGGAGGATGGTCATCTGAAGGCTGCCTGCCTCGATGTCATGGATCCGGAACCACTGTCGGCAGGTCATCCACTCTGGACGGCTCCGCGCACGTATCTGACACCGCATATCTCCGGTGGATACCGCGCAGGGGTGAATTACGGGAGAGTTATGGATGTGGCCATTGAGAATGTTCGGCGGGTGCTCGCGGGAGAACTGCCTGTCCATGTCGTTGACCGGAGACTGGGGTATTGATGAATTGAATTGATGCCAGGTGCGCCGGTGCATGCATCTTGATGAGGAGAAAAGTTTGCTGAAGATGACGTTGGCAAAGAGATATTCATCTTATAGAAGAGGAATGTCAGCTGAAGATGCCTAGCGGCCGGCGGAATGCCTGAAAAGTCATCTTAAAAAGAGAAAAAGCGCTGGGAAGATGCCATGCGGCCGCCGGAGTGCTTGAAAAGTCATCTTAAAAAGAGAATAAGCTCTGGGAAGATGCCAGGAAGTCGCGGGTGTCGCTGGAAAGCCCGCAGAAGTCATCTTAACGAGAAGAAAAGCCGGATCAAGATGAGATCAGACCAAATCAGGAGGCCTTCCTGAACAATTAGTTGACAAAAAAGCCATGGATGAGTACTATAAACCGTGGATTATCATGCAAAGAGGCAGGTGTAGTCCTGCCTCTTGCTTTTCCAGGTGCCGCCTCCGGCACTTCAATAAAGAGAAAGAGGACAAACCAATGGCAAACAAGAGCTACAATCCGAAAGAGATCGAGCCAAAGTGGCAGAAGTACTGGGAGGAGAACCAGACGTTCAAGACGGATGTCTGGGATTTCAGTAAACCGAAGTACTATGTGCTCGATATGTTCCCGTACCCGTCCGGGGTTGGCCTGCACGCAGGACATCCGGAAGGATATACCGCGACGGACATCACTTCCCGTATGAAGAGAATGCAGGGCTACAATGTCCTCCATCCGATGGGATATGATTCTTTCGGACTTCCGGCGGAGCAGTATGCCGTACAGACAGGCAATCATCCGAACGGATTTACAGAAGAGAATATCAAGACCTTTACGAAGCAGCTGAAGGAGCTGGGCCTTGACTATGACTGGAGCAAAGAAGTCCGTACCTCCGATCCGTCCTTCTACAAGTGGACCCAGTGGATCTTCAAGAAGCTTTTTGAGAAGGGCTATGCGAAATACATCGACATGCCGGTCAACTGGTGTGAGGAACTTGGCACCGTGCTTTCGAACGATGAGGTCATCGATGGCAAAAGTGAGAGAGGCGGCTATCCGGTTGTCAGAAAGAACATGAAGCAGTGGGTCATCGACCAGGTTGCTTTTGCAGATGAGCTGCTCGAAGGCCTCGACGAGATCGACTGGCCGGAGTCCACGAAGGAGATTCAGCGGAACTGGATCGGCCGTTCTGAGGGTGTCGAAGTTGACTTTGAGATCGTCGGCGGCGGACAGTTCTCGATCTACACGACCTGTATCGAGACCATTTACGGTATTACCTTCATGGTGCTGGCACCGGACGGACAGCTTGTCCAGGATCTGATGCCGCGCATCAAGAACCAGGATGCGGTCAAGGCTTATATCGCTGAGACCATGAAGAAGAACGATATGGACCGCACGGAGCTGAACAAGACCAAGTCCGGCTGCATCCTGGAAGGAATCTATGCGATTAACCCGGTCAACGGCGATGAGGTGCCGGTTTTCATCGGTGATTTCGTCCTTGCAAACTACGGGACCGGCGCTGTCATGGCTGTTCCGAGCCATGACCAGAGAGACTTTGAGTACTCCGAGGTGCATAACATCCCGCGCAGAGAGGTCATCTCCGGCGGTGATACCAACACCCATGCTTTTGAAAAATATGACTATCTCGGCAAGGGCTGCAAGCTGGTGAATTCCGAAGAATTCACAGGTATGGTTGTCGAGGATGCGAAGGAAGCCATCACTCAGAAGCTCGAGAAGATGGGCGTTGCCAGAAGAAAGGTCAATTACCATTTCCGTGAGTGGATCTTCGCAAGACAGCGTTACTGGGGCGAGCCGGTGCCGGTTGTCCACATGGAGGACGGCACAATCCGGGTGCTCGATGACGACGAGCTTCCGCTGGTACTGCCGGAGCTTGATGATTACAAGGGCAAGAACGGCAAGGC
>CACZQN010000053.1 GCA_902783375.1 uncultured Lachnospiraceae bacterium
ATAAGGGATAGAAGGGAAATAGAAAACCCCTCCCCTCAAGATTGAGGGGCGGGGGAGTTGAAATGTGCGAAGCACATTATTCTTGCTATTCATTTTCTGCATATAAAGGCATTTGATCTATCAATTGGACATCAGGCGCAATACACGGTAAACTATTTTCAGAAAGCTTCAGAACGTGAGAAGAACTGCAATCATTTGACAGGAGAGTCCTGTAAGGAGAGAATCATGTACAGTTACAAAACCTACACCGTTGTAACCGACAATGGACCGTACATCACCAAACTGATTCTGAATGCTCCGGAAACACTGACCGCAGCCCAGATCAGCCCGGATACGTTCAACGTCTACGTAGAAAGAAAGAATCCGGAAACCGGTGAGATCTTCATGGCAGCAAGAGAGTGGCTTGGGCCGAAGATTTATCCTTCTAAAGGATACCGGGAAGTCACCGCAGCATACCCTTGTGATGAAACCGGGAAAAAGGTGTATGAGTCGGATAAGATCGCTCTGGAGATGCCTTATGGCCCAACCTATCCGATCGGTTATGCCCAGGCGGCGTACAGAAGCAGCATGAATGAATTCATTCGCTGTGACTATCGTGTTACCCAGGTGAAGGAGATTGCATCACCGATTCCATTTACCGGGTGGGTTTTTGATGAGTCTGACGGAGATATCTGTCCACAGCTGAAAGGCTGGAAGAATAGTCGCTCTCATGATAGGAAAATGCCGCTCGGCTATGGCTTCTTTACGCCGGACAGAGAAGAAGGAGAAAGACTGCTTCATTCTCTGGATTCCAATTTTGGAAATGAATGGGAACACGAGCTTCCAGAAAAACTGCCGCTGGTGATCTGGCTCCATGGTCTGGGTGAAGGCGGTACAGATCCGACGGTTACCTATACCGGCAATAAAGTGGTCAATCTGTCATCCCCGGACATTCAGCGCAAACTCGGCGGGGCAGCATATGTCCTCTGCCCGCAGTGTCCTACCTTCTGGATGGACTTCGGCAGCGGGGATGAGTATTCCGGCGAAATGAAGATGGGTGTGGAGAGCATCTATGTAGAAGCGCTGAAATCCCTGATTGATGAGTTTCTGGAGGATCATCCGGATATTGACCGCGACCGTATTTACGTGGGCGGCTGTTCGAACGGTGGCTTTATGACCATGAGAATGATTGTTTCCTATCCGGATTTCTTTGCGGCAGCTTATCCGGTCTGCGAAGCATTCCGTCCTTCCGCCTTTACAGATCAGGATGCACAGAATCTGAAACATCTCCCGATCTGGTTCACCAATGCGCAGGATGATCCGCTGGTTCCGCCGGATGGCCTGTGCCTGCCGACTTATCGCAAGCTGAAGGCTGCCGGTGCGGAGAACGTCCATGTTTCTCTGTTTGAAAATGTAACGGATCAGTCTGGCCTCTTCAAAGATGATGAGGGTAAGCCTTATCGATATAACGGGCATTTCTCCTGGGTACATGTTTATAACGATTTTTGTGAATATGACCTGGATGGTACCAGAGTTTATGAAGACGGCCGACCGGTGACTTTGTGGCGCTGGATGGGAAAACAGAGCAGAAAGAAAAAGGCATGACCCTCGTGGTCATGCCCTTTTTTACACAGAGTTCAGATATCCTCTTCGATCACTTCGATCTCAAGGTAATCAAAATCAATCTGTTCGATAAAACTGTCTTTCGAAAAACGGGTCCTGCTCCGGTGCTTGAAATCCCGGATATTCTGCTCGAGCCAGATCGGTTTTTCCAGATCCCAGGCATAGCAGACCTCGTCCAGTGCCTGGTAGATCTTCCGTGTCTGGTTCAGGTCCGGATCGGCGTTCTCCACGGTCATATCCTGAAGAAGGTGGTTCGACTTCCATTTCTTTGCCCATAATCTGAACATCAGTCCATACCCTTTGCGATTGCCAGCAAATAGCCATCCGGCTCGATCTCGCCGGTTGCTGCGTCATAGCCATGCTCCAGAATGATGTGATCCGGATTGATCATCCGGACGGCAGGATCGTGCGCCGGGATCGTGCAGACCTCACCGGAACGGTTGACGGCACAGATCAGTGTCTCATGTTCGGCATAGGCCTGAATGGTCACCTGCTCGGAGCGCGGTGTTGTTGCCTGGTAATACTCGGAACCGAAATCATCCTCTGTCTCTCTGCAGAAGGCGAAGAAGCCGTGGCGGAAAGCCAGGAGACGGAAACTGCTGTGACTGAAGACACGGTATTCTTTCCGGATCTGCAGCAGGGTGCGGTACCAGGAGATCAATGCGCGGTCTTCATGGCCCCACGGATAGCAGCAGCGGTTGAACGGGTCATTATATCCTTCCATACCGGCCTCATCCCCGTAATAGATGCAGGGGACGCCCGGAAGGGTCATCTGCAGAAGAGAAGCAAGGCGCAGCAGCTTCAGGCCATTCGCCAGCTCTTCTTCCGACATGTGCGTTTCAGCCTTCAGCCGTCTCGGTGCATCTGGATTCAGTTCCAGACCGCCGAGTGCGGTCAGGATCCGCATGGTATCATGCGTGCCGAGATTGTTCATCAGGCAGTCCACGACCATCGGCGGATAACAGGAGACGATATTGTCGATCGTCTCAGCCAGCAGTCTGGAATTGCAGTAGCGGACAAAGGCAATGATGGCTTCCTTCAGCGGATAATTCATGACGGAGTCAAGCTCATGCCCCTGGAAATACCGTCTTCTGACGCCGTAGGCCTCTTTGGTGGACGCATCTTCCCAGACCTCACCGATGATGAGGGCGTCCTCTTTTTCGGCTCTGGCGGCCGTTTTCAGGTCCATGACGAAGTCGTCCGGCAGTTCATCCACGACATCAAGACGCCAGCCGGAAGCACCAAGACGCAGCCATTTCCGGATGATGCCATTCTCACCCAGGATGTACTCCCGGTAGGAAGGATCGTTCTCGTAGATGGCCGGCAGCGTACGGATGCCCCACCAGGACTGGTAGACATTCGGATAGTGGATGAATTCGTACCAGGAGTAGTAAGGGGATTCCTTACTCTCATAGGCGCCCGGACCCGGATAGGTATGATAGCGGTTAAAATACTTGCTGTCGGAGCCGGTGTGATTGAAGACACCATCGAGGATGATCCGGATGCCCAGCTTCTTTGCTTCCGCACACAGATCAGAGAAATCCTTCTCATCGCCGAAGAACGGGTCGATCTTCTCGTAGTCGGCCGTGTCGTACTTGTGGTTCGAATAGGCCTCGAAGATCGGGCTGAGATAGAGGCAGGTGACACCGAGATCGGAGAGATAAGGGAGTTTTTCACGGATTCCGGCGAGGTTTCCGCCGAAGAAATCGTTGTTCAGGATCTCCCCGTTTTCATCGGCACGCCACTCCGGCAGTGCACCCCAGTCATCCCTGCGGATTACCGGACGTTCCGGGCTCATCGGCTTGTCCGTCGGAGCGGAGGTCTCGCCGTGGTGGAAACGGTCGACAAGGATGTGATAATAGGCACCGCCCTTGATGAACTCCGGCGTCTTCATCGCCGGATCATATACCGTCAGCTGGAAGGAAGTGAACTGGTTGGTGCCGTCCATGATCTTCGACGTCATGCCCTGACGGTAGACCAGACAGTCCTCACCATTCAGCTTCAGATAAAAATAGTACCAAAAGAGACCGGTCTCGTTGGTGGAGAGACTGGCCTCATATACCTGGTAATTCTCAAAGGAATCCGGATCCTCAGAAACTTCGCACTGTTCCATCGGGATAGCATGAAAATACTCATCTCTGTCGTTCTTGCAGATCAGCTGAATCTCTGTCGGATCCTCTGAGAGGGGCAGTTTCAGCCGGACCAGGAAGTCTTCCCCCTGGGGAACACTTCCGATGCGGCCCGGATGATACATGCCATCTGCATAGATGTTCGTAATATATTTCATAGAAGATTACCGGATGGGTTTAATTTTCCAGATCTCGTCAGCATACTGCTTCACGGCACGATCTGCTGTGAAATGACCTGCATGTGCGACGTTGGCCAGATACATCTGGTTCCAGCGTGTGCGGTCCTCGTAAGCTGCCAGGAGATCTTTTCTTGCACGGCAGTAGTCCTCGTAGTCAGCAAGGCACATGAACGGATCGGCGATGTTGTGCTCACCGACCAGGAGATAGCGGAAGAGGTCATCAAATACATGGCCGTTGAAACCGGTCTTCAGTGCATCGATGGTCTTTCTCAGCTTCTCGTTGTTCTGATAGTAGCGGAGCGGGTCATAGCCGATGCGCCACAGATCCTCTACCTGCTTGTCGGTCATACCGAAGATGAAGATGTTCTCATCACCAAGCAGCTGATGCATCTCGACATTCGCACCGTCGAGGGTACCGAGGGTTACAGCACCGTTGATCATGAACTTCATATTGCCGGTACCGCTGGCTTCCTTGCCGGCCAGGGAGATCTGCTCGGAGATATCCGCTGCAGGCATCAGGCTTTCTGCCATGGTGACAGAATAGTTCTCAAGGAAGACGACCTTCAGCTTCTGGCTGACAACCGGATCGTTGTTGATCTGCTCGGAGAGTTCCACGATCAGGCGGATGATCAGCTTCGCCATATCATAGCCCGGAGCAGCCTTTGCTGCGAACAGGAAGGTGATCGGACGAATATCGAGGTCCGGATTCTCCTTCAGCTCCTGATACAGGGAAATGATCTGGAGTGCGTTCAGCAGCTGACGCTTATATTCATGCAGACGCTTTGCCTGAACATCGAAGATGGAGTTCGGATCGATCAGAACGCCGGTCTTCTTGTGTACCAGATTTGCAAAGTGGATCTTGTTGTTCAGCTTGATCTCGTCGAGACGGGAGAGTACGGCTGCATCATCCTTGTAGTCTAAGAACTTGATCAGCTCAGAGCCCTCTTTCTTGTAGCCGGTTCCGATGGTCTGATCCAGAAGAGCAGCGAGCTCCGGATTGCTCTGGCAGAGCCATCTGCGGTGTG
Organism: uncultured Lachnospiraceae bacterium; assembly: GCA_902783375.1. Classification (GTDB taxonomy): domain Bacteria; phylum Bacillota; class Clostridia; order Lachnospirales; family Lachnospiraceae; genus Catonella. The sequence goes on from CACZQN010000053.1 coordinate 4,936, forward strand.
CGATACCGTTGGTAACGTTGGTAAACTTCGCAGGATCCTGGTTGTAGAAATCACGGAAGATGGATTCCTTCAGGATATCGCTATGCAGGGCGGAGACACCGTTCACGGAGTGAGAACCGATGATAGCCATATTCGCCATACGGCAGACACCGCCGGAGAGGATAGCCATACGCTCGCACTTGTCCCAGTCACCCGGATACTGCTCGAAGATGCTGCGGCAGAAGCGCTCGTTCAGCTCGTGCATGATCTGGTAGATTCTCGGCAGGTACATGCGCACCATGTCCTCAGGCCACTTCTCGAGTGCTTCCGGAAGGACCGTGTGGTTGGTGTAGCCAAGGGTCGCGGTGACGATGGAGAATGCACGCTCCCAGGAATAGTGATAGTCATCCATGAAGGTACGCATCAGCTCCGGAACAACCAGGGCCGGATGGGTATCGTTGATATGGATCGCAACCTTATCTGCGAAATTATCCAGGGTATGATAAACCTTGATGTGGTCTGCAATGATGTTCTGGACCGATGCAGATACCAGGAAATACTGCTGCTTCAGGCGGAGAGACTTGCCTTCATAGTGATTGTCTCTCGGATACAGGACCTTGGAGATCAGCTCAGCGTTGTTGTTGCCGAGCATGGCTCTCGCATAGTCGCCGTTCGAGAAGGAGTTCAGGTCGAAACTCTCGATGTCTCTTGCGCTCCAGACACGGAGGACACCGACACCCTTCGAATCAGCACCGGAGATCATGATATCATAAGGAACTGCCTCAACGATGTCTGCAGCCACCTGCTTGACCGTGAGACCGCCGTTGGTCCACTCTTCTTCAAGATGTCCGCCGAACTTGACACGGAAGGTCTTGTCGGTACGCGGATTCAGCCAGACTTCACCGCCCGGCATCCAGACATCCGGAAGCTCTACCTGCCAGCCATCGAGAATTCTCTGGCGGAACAGGCCGTATTCATAAAGAACGGAGAATCCGGTAGCCGGATAATCCAGTGTAGCGAGAGAATCCATGTAGCAGGCAGCAAGACGGCCGAGACCACCATTGCCAAGACCGGCATCCGGCTCCATCTCATAGAGATCTTCAAGCGCGTAGCCGTGCTTCTTCAGGACCTTCTCATATATATTTGTCAGGCCGAGATTGTAGAGGTTGTTCTTCAGGGATCTGCCGATCAGGAATTCCATGCAGAGATAATAGACTCTCTTGCCGCCATTCTCCTTGGTCGCTGCCTTGAACTGTCTGCGCTTCTCCAGAAGGATGTCACGGACAGACATCGCAGTTGCCTTGTAGATCTGATCCTCGGTAGCATCCTCAAAGGTAGCACCATAATATCTGGACAGATTCCCGGCAATCGCCTCTTCGGTTTCCTGCTGGGTCTTCTTCGCACCGCGAACAAGGGAAGGACGCTTGCTTGCAGTCTTTGGTTCAGCCTTTGTCGTTGTTGCTTTTGCTGTTGCTGCTTTTGCTTTCGTTGTCTCTTTCAAAACGTTAGCTCCCATCTTCATAGTATAATGAAACGTTTACATACTTTCAGATCTAACGCTCATTAAACCATATCTCCTACCCTGATGTCAAGGAAATGCGTGAAAAAAGACGAAAAAAAGCACCCGGAAAACCAGGTGCTTTTCTATGATAATGACAATTATGAACAGATCTGGAAATAAAGGGGGAATGATGCTATTTTAAGACGCCGTGATCTTAAGAAAGCATCCTTTCATACAGCTCTGCGTAAACCCCGGCGGAGTGTCCCCAGCTGAAGTCCTCTGTCATGACCGTGTGGACAAGATCCGCCCACTGTGCGGTCTCTTCGTAAAGGGAGAGGGCACGGAAGATGGTATCGGTCATCTCTTCGTGAGAATAATTCTCGAATACAAATCCGTTGCCTTTCTTCTCTTCACTGGTTACGTCGGTGATGGAATCCGCCAGTCCGCCGGTCTTTCTGACGATCGGAACGGTGCCGTAGCGGCAGGCGATCATCTGGGAGAGACCGCATGGCTCAGAAGCACTTGGCATCAGGAACAGGTCGGCACCGGCATAGATCTTGCGGGAGAGCCCCTTATTATAGGTAATCATGGACGCTACGCGGCCCTGGTACTGGTTCTGCAGCCAGTTGAAATAGTCCTCATAGCGGCGTTCACCCTTGCCGAGGACGACCAGCTGGATGTTCGAATGCTGGAGAACATTTTCCATCGCCTGCGTAATCAGGTCCATCCCTTTGTGCGGGACCAGGCGGGAGATGATGGCAAGAACCGGCGCTTTCGGATTCACAGTCAGACCTGCGAGCTCCTGCAGTTTCTGCTTATCAAGGGCTTTTCCGGACGGGTCTTCAGCAGAAAACGGTGCATCGATATCCGGATCATCCATCGGATCATATCCGTCGACACCGTTCAGGATACCGGTCATCTTGGTTTCATTCCTGCGGATGATTTCTTCAAGACCGTGAGCAAACATCGGATCGAAGAGTTCTTTCGCATAGGTCGGGCTGACGGTTGTGACAACATTCGCAGTCTCGATCGCACCCTTCATGAGGTTGATGCAGCCACGGTATTCGACGTAGCTGCCCGCTTCCGGCGGAAGATCGAAGACGTCTCCCATGATGGAGAGGTCATACATGCCCTGATATTCGATGTTGTGAATGGTAAAGATGGTCTTCAGGTCATAGTGATACTTGCAGGTATTGTAGACCGGAATCAGGGCCGTCTGCCAGTCATTGGTGTGGATGATATCCGGCATGAATCCGGTGAAATAGAAACTGTCCATGACGGCCTTACAGAAGAAAGCATAGCGCTCTCCATCGTCGTAGAAGCCGTACAGACCATCCCTCTTGAAATAGTACTCATTGTCGATGAAGTAGTAGATGACACCGTCCTTCTTCAGCTCAAAGAGGCCGCAGTACAGGTTCCGCCATGCCAGGCCGACATTGTAGTTGGTGATGTAGCGGGCAGAAGAGCGGTACTCTTCACTGATATCGCCGTAGAACGGCATGATAACGCGGACATCCAGATCTTCTCTGGCTGCGAGCGCCTTCGGCAGGGAACCGAGCACTTCACCGAGACCGCCGGTGGCGGCAAACGGAAGGACTTCAGATCCGACAAACAGGATCCGGGTCTTTTTCTTTTCCTTTCCATATTCATCCGATGCTGCGAGTATTTCGTTATAAACTGCAGCGAGCTGCTCAATTTCACTGACCTGTTCAGCATGTGAAAAAATTTTTTTCATAACGAACGCACCTCCTGATCCGTATCAAATACATGTGCATGAAAATGATCTGCGCCAGGACCATGATAGAAAACGGCCCCCAGAAATACTATTCCGGGGACCATGGCTCATCTGATTAAAGGATCGATCCCTTCTCAATGTAGAACGGATGTCCTTCGCAGCCGGAGAGCGACTTGCCGGTGCCGACTACGACACGCTTATCCGTGATCAGATAGTTTACGTTCGACCGTGCCTCCAGGATGCAGTCCTGCATGATGATCGAGTTCTTCACCACCGCATCTTTCGCGACGTGGACACCACGGAAGAGGATGGAATTCTCAACGGTACCTTCGATCAGGCAGCCGTCGGAGATGATGGAGTTGACAACAGAAGCTTCGCTGCCGTAACGGGTCGGAGCGGAGTCCTTGACCTTTGTAATGATCGGATAGTTCTCAGTGTGGAAGAGCTCCTGTCGAACTTCATCCCGAAGAAGATCCATGTTGGTCACAAAGTAGCTATCAAGGGAATCGATGATGCCGATGTAACCCTTGTGTTCATAAGCCATGATCTTGATCTTGCCTTCCGCAACCATCGGAGCCAGCACTTCACGGGAGAGGCTCTTCTTGCCATAGGTGATCGAATCCTGGATGATGTTCTTTACCAGTTCTCTGTTCATGACCCAGACATTCATACCGAAATTGACTGTACCCTCGATCTCTGTGTGGGAGGTAAGTCCGGTGATTCTGCCATCTTCAGAGACATCGAAGAGGGTAGAGGTGCGGCGGATCGGCTTCTTGACTTCGATGGTCTTGTAGACGCCGGTGATATCCGCACCGGAAGCCTCGTGCTGTTCGATGATCTTATCATAAGGAAGATTTGCAACCACGTCGGAATCCGACATGATGAAATAATCCTCATCACAGGAGTTGATATAAACTCTTGCGCTCTGCAGAGCCTCTAAGCGGTTGCTGTAGAGAGGACCTGCCTCTTTATCACTGTAAGGAGAAAGGATGACGATACCCTTCTCTTTTCTTGCGAGATCCCAGTCCTTACCGGTGCCGATGTGGCGGGCAAGAGACTGATAATTGGTCTTGCAGATGATACCGACCTTGGTAATTCCCGCATTGACCATGTTTGACAGAATGAAGTCAATCAGACGATAGCGTCCACCGATCGGCACGGAGGCCATGGTGCGCTCGGTCGTCAGCTGGGATACATTTCTGTCATGAATATTCGAAAAAACAATTCCTGCTGTTGACATAATATTTATTCCTCCTATCCCTGATCGTTCAGCTCAACTTATCTTCCTCAACCATCACGCCGCCATCAACGGTGACGCCTGCACCAATAGTGATTCCTGCACCGATGACGGCAATTCCTGCACCGCGGTCCTTCGGCGCACCGACCTTCGCACCTGCCTTGATGTCGACCTTGACATCGGTCATTGCGTAGTTCACCTGTGCACCTTCCTCAATGACAGTATCCGGCATGATGACGGAATCCTTGACAATGGCACCAGCCTTAACCTGGACACCGGAGAAGAGGACGGAGTTGATGACGGTTCCCTCGATCTCGCAGCCTTCTGCGATGATGGAGTTCAGAACCTTGCCGTTCTCACCGATGTACTGCGGAGCCTGCGGCTCGTGGCGGTAGCGAATCTTCCAGTCGCTGTCGGAGAGATCCAGATTCGGGATATCTCCAAGGAGATCCATATTCGCTTCCCAGAGAGAATCGATGGTACCTACATCCTTCCAGTAGCCCTTGAACGGATAAGCATAGAGGCCGCAGCCATCGTTGATCATCTTCGGGATGATATTCTTGCCAAAGTCATTACTGGACTCCGGATCTGCCTCGTCCTCGGTCAGATACTTGACAAGTGCATCTTTATTGAAAATATAAATACCCATGGAAGCCTTGGTGCTTTTCGGCTCAGCCGGCTTCTCGGCAAACTCTGTGATTCTGTCATTCTCATCTGTGGAGAGAATACCGAACCGCTTTGCCTCTTCATAGGTGACATTCAGGACTGCGATGGTAACGTCCGCATTCTTTGCCTTGTGGAAGTCCAGCATCTTGTCATAGTCCATCTTGTAGATGTGGTCACCGGAAAGAATGACGACATACTCCGGATCATAGCGCTCGATGAAGCGGATGTTCTGGTAGATGGCGTTTGCAGTACCCTTGTACCAGTCACCGCCCTTGCTGCCCTGGTACGGCGGCAGGATGTGGACACCACCATAGTTGCGGTCGAGATCCCATGGCTGGCCGGTCCCGATATAATCGTTCAGGTCAAGCGGCATATACTGGGTCAGAATACCGACAGTGTCGATGCCGGAATTCACGCAGTTGCTGAGCGGGAAATCGATAATACGATACTTACTGCCGAAGTAGACAGCAGGTTTCGCAACCTTTTTCGTCAGCGTGTAGAGGCGGCTTCCCTGGCCACCTGCCAGAAGCATGGCGACGGTTTCCTTCTTTCTTAACATAAGTATTTTCCTCCTCGTTGGATTATTTACTGAAATTCGTGTAACTGTTCAGGACCGAACAGTTACACGGAGATATGTCATCTCAGGACGATCGCACCGAGCGGCGGGATCGTGAGAGAGATATACTGTTCCTGGCCGTGCATCTGGCCCTTGACGGCCTTGACAGGATCCGGATTGCCGATGCCCGAGCCTCCATAGACAGTCGATTCCGAGTTGAAGATCTCCTTGTAGGATTTCTTCTTCGGAACGCCGATGCAGTAGTTATCGCGTCTGACCGGCGCAAAGTTGATGACGAAGATCAGTTCCTTGCCGGCCCTGTCGATGCGGCGGTAAGCCAGGATATTGTTGTCGCGGTCGTCCGCGACGATCCACTGGAAGCCTTCCCAGCCGAGGTCGTTCTCCCACATCGGTTTCTGCTTCAGATAGAAGTGGTTGACATCACGCACGAATTCCTGCATATGACGGTGCGCATCATAGTCAAGCAGCATCCAGTCAAGCTCGTGGTCGTATCTCCACTCCGAGAACTGGCCGAATTCAGATCCCATGAAGAGCAGCTTCTTGCCCGGCTGGCTCAGCATGAAGGTCATGAAGGCACGGAGACCGGAAAACTTCTGCTCATATTCGCCCGGGAACTTGTTCAGGAGAGAACGCTTCCCGTAGACGACCTCATCATGGGAGATCGGCAGGATATAATTCTCGGAAAAAGCATAGACCAGCGGGAAGGTGAGCTTCTCGTGCTGGTATTTCCGGAAATACGGGTCTGTTTCGATATAGGAGAGGGTATCATTCATCCAGCCCATGTTCCACTTATAATGGAAGCCGAGGCCACCATCCTTCGGCGGCTTCGTCACGAGCGGCCATGCTGTCGACTCCTCTGCGACCGTGATCACGCCCGGCTTCTCGACGCCGATCGCGTGGTTCAGCTTCTGCAGGAACGCGATGGCCTGCAGATTCTCCTTGCCGCCGTGCTCGTTCGGCTGCCACTCGCCATCATTACGTCCGTAGTCGAGATAAAGCATCGCCGCAACTGCATCGACGCGGATTCCGTCGATATGGTATTCATCGAGCAGCAGCATCGCGGAAGAGATCAGGAAGCTCTGAATCTCCGCCTTGCCGAAGTCGAAGATCAGGGTACCCCAGTCTTTATGCTCACCGCGCTTCGGGTTCGGATCTTCATAGAGGGTCGTCCCGTCAAAGCGTGCCAGGCCGAATTCATCTTTCGGAAAATGCGCCGGCACCCAGTCGACGATGACGCCGATGCCTGCCTTGTGGGCCTTGTTGATCAGATACTTGAAATCCGCAGGCGTCCCGTAACGGGAGGTGACCGAATAGTAACCGGTTACCTGATAGCCCCAGGAGGCGTCAAACGGATATTCCGTGATCGGCATCAGCTCGATGTGGGTGTAGCCCATGTTCTTCACATACGGGATCAGCTCATCCGCCAGCACCCGGTAGCTGAAGACATTATCATCCGGGTATCTCCGCCAGGAACCGGCGTGAACCTCGTAGATGTTCACCGGCTGACCGATCAGAGAAGCATTCTGCGGTCTGGCATCCATCCACTTCGTGTCGCTCCAGGTGAAATCATTCTCCAGGGCATACACTTTGGAAGCCGTTCCGCCGTTGGTTTCTGAGTGAAAAGCATAAGGATCCGCTTTCAGCGTGGTACTGCCGTCCGCGTGGGTGATGGCGTACTTATAAGCGGTGTAGAGAGGGACGTCCGGGACAAAAACTTCCCAGATGCCGTCCTCGTTCTTTGCCATCGGCGTCTTGCCGACTTCCCATCCGTTCAGATCCGAGACGAGAGAGACTGCAGCAGCAGCCGGAGCCCAGACGCGGAAGCGGACTCCGTTCTTTTTCTTTACCGTCTCCGGATGCGCTCCGAAATAGCGGTAAGCATAATAGTTCTCCCCCTCATGGAACAGTCGGACGGCCTGTGCGTTCTTCGATTCTTTCAATGTTTCAAAGTCCTTTCTTTACAGAAACCGTCGTTTCCGATATACTAAGTTCTGTGGACATCCGGAAGAATCCGATACTGCGTCCACATTACCTCCTTACATTATACCCTAAAAAAGGAATGCTTTCAATCTTTTTAGATGGATTTGATAAAATAATTCCCTCATATTTGATCATTTTGTGAATTGTGACCAATAATTGTCATGATGGGGATGCGGACGAAATCCTGGACCAAAATGAGGTCAATAACAGGAGGAGGTCACGCACATGTATTCCTACGAAGAACGGCTTAA
>CACZQN010000054.1 GCA_902783375.1 uncultured Lachnospiraceae bacterium
ATAACTGTTCAGGACCGACAAGAATTCGAAAGAAAAGCGGCTGAAAGCTTGCTTTCATAGCCGCTTTCTGTCGAATTCTTACCGGCCTGATGGCCGACGCGTATAGACAAGAGTTGCGAAGCAACGATTAGCAGCGTAGCTGCGGTCTATACGATGTCGGTCCTGAACAGTTACCAATACAGTAACAGCCGCAGCCAGTATGGTTCGGGCGTACGCCCTCAGACTGACTGCGGCAGCATTTTCGTCAGCATGGTACAGTATACTTGCTTCTTCCGTTTTTTGCAAGGTGAACTGTATCAGTCTTCCTTATGAATTCTCCGGCTGTTTCAGGGCATTCGCAATTTTCTCTGCGATTTTTAGCATTTCCTTAGCATTTACCTTGACCACTTTCCGGTCATAGGTCATGAGGCCGTTGATCTCATCCTCGACGTCCGAGATCTGGGTATACACACTCCCGCACAGCCCGTCCGGGATGGATGCGATCACCATCTCCTCATAGGCCTTCCGGATCATCTCCGTCAGTTCCTCCTCGGACTCCGCCCCGCCATAGCCATAGGATTCAAATTTGCTGAAGACATGGTACGGGATGTTTCTCGTATAGCCGCCAAACTCGGAAAGCACGAGTGGCTTTTCCTTTGCCGAAAGTTTCTCTGTCCGGAAGTAAATGTGCTCACTGTCGACATCGCTTTTCTCCGGATTGAACCAGCCGGAGCAGGTGTCGATGATCCTGGTCGGATCCGCCTGCTTCAGCACATCATACGCCTTCCCGGTTTCAAATTCGCCCCAGCCCTCGTTGAAGATCGTGTAGTACACGATGCAGGGGTGATTATACAGTGCTTCTGCTGTCCGCTGCATTTCCTTATAGAAGAAGTTCTTCCGCTTCTTCGAAGAGATTGCCGGCACCAGGCGCCGATCCTTCTTTCCGATCGTCGGCAGCGCCGTGTCAAACAGGAAGGAATATGGACCGGAGTTCACCATATCCTGCATCACAAGCATCCCGAGCCGGTCGCAATCGGTATAGAAGACATCCGGCTCCACCTTGATATGCTTGCGGAGCGCATTGTAACCAAGCCGCTTCAGCTGCAGGACGTCATTCGCATACGCCTCCGGCGAACCCGGGACATAGATTCCTTCCGGGAAATACCCCTGGTCCAGGACGGCATGCAGGAAGACCGGCTCTCCGTTCAGACAGATCCGCTGATGCCCGCCGACCGGACGGATATCCACCGTGCGAAGTGCAAAGTAAGATGTCACACAGTCCATACCGCTCTCCACCCGGAAGTGATAGAGGTATGGTTCTTCCGGTGTCCAGGCATGCGGCTCGATCCCCAGCTTTTCAAAATCCAGCTGAAAGCGCCCATCCTCACTGGAAATGGTCTGGCTGTATGTCGCGATGGTTTCATCCGCTGCCTTATCCATCCGGTACCTGGTCAGGCTTTCAATCGTCAGACTGTACGGCGCGCAGCCGCCCTTGATGGCAATCTCGACAACTCCTCTTCCGCCTTCTGCGATCTTCGGTGTGATCACGAGCCGCTCGATCGTACGCTCCGGCACACACTCCAGCCATACACTCTTCCAGATCCCGGACACCGGCGTATACCACATCCCGCCGCGGCGTTTCTTCTGCTTGCCCCACGGATAGGTGTGGGAGAGACGGTCTGTTGCAATCACCTTCAGCATGTGGGTTACAGCCGCATTAGGGACAGCTGTATTGCTTGCAGCCGTATCGCTCACCGCAGGGGCTGCCGTCCTGTCTCCCACTTTCCCTTTGGAAAGTGCCTCGGTTATATCGAGTGCAAAGGGCAGGTAACCTCCTTCGTGGCTGCCGACCTTTGTCCCATCCACAAAGACTTCGCAGGTCTGATCCACCGCACCGAAGTGCAGCAGGATTCTTTCCTTTTCGGCGTTATTTGCCTCCGGCAGTGTAAACGTCCTCTGATACCGGTGGATTCCGAGGATTTTGTCAGTAAGCTTTCTTCTTTCCTGCTTCGGGATCCTGCCGACAGGTCTGTGATCCGCTTCCGGCGGATAAGGAACAACCTGGCCGGAGTCCCATTTCCCATCCAGAGAGATCCAGTTCTCCCGGACCATCTGCGGCCGCGGGTAAGTCTCCTGCCATTTCTGATAGTCATTATATTTTCCGGTAACAGGATTCCACTCCAGTTCACCGTCATCAACACGGTCGTTGGTCGGAATGTTCACCCCCGCATAGCGGGTGGACAGGTTATGATGGCTCACTCTGACATACCGGAACAGGAGTTCCAGGGCGACGAGCACAAGAACACCCGCAAGAAACGCCGCCAGAAAGATATTTGCATTCGGGATAAACGACTCCGTCCCGTCGGAACCGACAACTTTGTCCGCATTCCGGAGCACTGCTGCCCCGATCGCCGGTCCGATCACGCCGGGGATCAGCACCTGCCCGAAGATCCGGATCCCCTGAAAGGCGCCTGTCTGTTCCTGCGGTGTCTCTTCCCGGATCCTCGCCCCGAAGGCGGCCATCCCGCAGAGATCTCCGGTCATCATCAGCATCGATCCGATAAAAACCGGAACCGTGCTTCTTGTCAGATACAGCAGTGCAAATCCCGCCAGCAGGATATAGACCGCAATCGGTGCGCTCTTTTCAAACCCAAGCTGGTCGTAGAGTCTTCCATAAACCACAGACAGAATCGAGGCGATGATGATCGCCGGTGCCATGATCAGCACATAATTTTCCATCCCGAGTCCGATCTCGTAATACAAGAGCAGATATGGCATGAAAATCTGAATGGCGATCCCGAAGATTGCAAATACACCGACAATCAGGTAAAGCAGTTTGTGATTCCAGATCGTCCCGCGGTCAAAGACAAACAGGACTCTTCTGATGAACGAATTCAGCTGCAGCTTTTCCGGCTGCGTGTCCTCGATCGTAAAGATTCCGGCGATACCGATCAGAATGGTTGCTACGCCGATGATCCCGTAGATCCAGACCCACGAGGATGCCTTGTCGAGATCAAATCCCATGAATCCGCCGAATACCACGAGGATCGCGATCAGCGGCATCATCGCATTGATCCCCTCGATCGCACCGCGGTTCGTCGCATCACCGGACTCCGTCAGCCAGGCATTGAAGCACGCATCATTTGCCGTGGAGCCGAAAACCGTCATGACGCAGTCCATCAGAATCGTCAGATTCACGCCAAGCGACATCGCAGCCGCCACACTCCTGCCGCCAGCCGACAGCAAATCCACCCGCAGCAGACAGAAGGTCAGAATCGAGAGCCCCCACAGGATATACCCGCCGCTGATGAATGGTTTTCTCCTCCCCGCGCGGTCTGAGACCGCCCCCGCGATCAGGGTCGTCACCGTCGCCGTCACCGCACTCGCAGACACCATCAGCGAAATCGATGCCGCCGAAGCATGAAACATCTTATAAATAAAGACATTGAAATACATATTCTCCACAACCCAGGCGATCTGCCCCATCAGGCCAAACACCCAGAGCGTGAACTTAAAACGCTTAGACAAGTTTTTCATGGATAGCCTCACTTATACAACTGCTACAGACCACATCCTTAATTAGTTTTATGATATCATTATCTCAAAGATACAGCAATCGAATCTTGTTAATCTCTTCATCTCTTATTCTCTTATCTTCTTCCCTTCTCGTATTGCTTCGAATAGGCGGTTTGTCAGCCTTTTTCTCTTCTGTACCTCGGCCTGAAATCTCAAAATCATGATTCTGCGGTTCGTACCCTGATTCTGAGCCTCCCAGGCATGATTCTGCGGGTCATAACCTGATTCTGAGCCTCACAGGCATGATTCTGCGGGCCGTCACCGGCCCGGGAGCCTTCAAAAAAGGGCGGGCGTTGACCGAAAAAGCTTTTATTTGTTTCTCGGTCATCAAGGCCAGGTCCGTTTCACAAGGGGTTGTTGACCTGAATCGCCTTATGCCTCCTCTCGGTCATCACTTTTCAAGCTTATCTTCCTCAAGCAAGCAGAGCTGCCATGCGAATCTACCTGAATCAGATACCCAGTGGATCAAAACGATGACCTGATAAGCAGAATCATCTGTTTCGGGCAACCATCAAAAAATAGCAGAGGAAAAATCGTTGCCCGAAAAGCCTTTATCTTGCTATCAGGTCAACAGAGTATGACATTGTCTTGTTTTCACCTCCCAAAAAGCCCGCCGGCAAGCAATTCTCCAGGTCAAGGGCCGAAATCAAAAGTTAAAAAGGAATCTGCCCTTCGGGCAGATTCCCATCATTTATCATTCTATAATCCCAACCCCCTTACTTCTCCCGGAGCACTTTTTCATATGGCATGGCCATGCCTTCTGTCATCTTCCCGCCGATCTTCTTCTGCAGTTTTTTGTTGTTCATCATGGCGCCAACCGCATACATCCCGGCGATGGTTCCCTTATGCTTCTGTGGGAAATCATCATAGAAACCGTGCTCTTTATAGAACCGGTGGTCTGCCCGCATCAGTCCCTGCATCTGATAAATCAGATCTCTGAAGATCTTCAGGCCGCCAACACCAAAGAAATTCTTCGGCTGTTCATAGTGATTCTCGATCACATAGTCCAGCGTTTCAGCGAGATCCCGGGCAGCTTTCCTGCAGACTTCTTTTCCTTCTATCTCTTCCTTTCCGACCAGATCAGCATCATCTTTGCCGGAAGGGATCCCTGAAACAATTCCTGCGAGGTAATTCCCGCCGACCTGTGCTCTTGCTTCCATCAGCATCTGCAGATTCGGTTCCGCATCCAGATCACCTTCTACAAGATAAGCCACCGGCTTGCCCATGGTCACTGTCCGATGTCCGTTGCAGAATTGCCGGTCATCAAATAGCTTAAACCGATATCCCATGGAGTGATCCTTGATCTGATAGGCATAAACCGTCGCATCTGCGGTCTGGATGTGTTCCCGCAGATAAGCATCAAATCCATCTTTGTAGACACACTGGCCGTCCGATGCACAGTGGAAGCATCCAAGACATCCGCCTGCGAACGGAAATTCCCTGAGATTGACGACTTCAGATGCATATGGCAGTGCTGCCCGGAACGATGCGACCATGTCCCGAAGGAGTGAACCGTCGGCGGAAACCTCAGCCGCAGTCTCTGAAGATTCTTCTGCTCCCGTCGGCAGGTCTGTGATGATCACAACCTTCCCGCTCTTCTGACGCAGCTTATCCCCCGCTTTCTCTGCCAGACTATCCTTTGCTTCCTCTGCCGGGCTATCCCCTGCTTCTCCTGTCAGCGCATCGTCTCTTTCTTCCGCCTTCTCCTGCTCTTTTTTCATCTGCCACAGTACAAACCGGAAGAAATCCTTTGCTTCTTTTCTGCCCTTCTCCTTCAGCAGGTCGTCCATATCCGCGGACAAGCCGCCCAGATACGTCAGTCCAAGATCGCTGCAATTCTCCTCAATAAAAGCATGCGCTGTCACATCGTAGAAATGCTTGGACGTCGTAATCTGCACAGCGTATTTCCCGGAGAAGTCAAAGCCGCTTTCCTTCATCAGTTCCACGAACCGATGCAGCTGTGCCGGTACGAGAAATGTATAGACCGGGTAGCAGAACAGGATCAGGTCTGCCTTCTGAAACGCGGCCAGACAAGAATCAAAATCTTTCTCCAGTGTGCGGATCCGCTGCCCGACATGAATGGTCTCGAAGTCACACATCGGGAAATGCTTCGCCAGATATTTTGCTGTATAGAGCGTGATGCTGTGGTCCCCAGAAGGAGAGCCATTCAGGATCAGAACATTCGTAAACATATGATCACCTCCGAAAATTCCTCTTTTGTCATCATCCTTCATCATAACAGAAGAAAGCCCCTGCGGCAAGGGCAGCCGGGCAAAGTCAATCGGATTTGACGTTTTTCCGCCGGCATGCTAAGATGAATTGCTTTCCTACGAAGATGATGATTCACAGAGGTGTTCCTATGTCTGATACAAATTCAATCGCTGCCACCAGCCAGTTCATGGCTTCCTGCTCGCTCTGCCCCAGAAACTGCCATGTGGACAGACGATCCGAGGCAACCGCCAGAGGCTACTGCGGCATGGATGATACCATCCGGATCGCCCGCGCGGCATTGCATTTCTGGGAAGAACCCGGAATCTCCGCGCCATTTGAAGATATGGTATCCTCTGTTGTACGTGAATCTGCCACGGACCAGACTGCTGTGCGCGGCTCCGGTGCGGTCTTTTTCTCCGGCTGCACGCTCCGCTGCGTCTACTGCCAGAACCGGGAAATTGCGGCCGGAAAGCTCGGCCGGGTGATCTCGATACAGGAACTTGCAGACATCTTCGTGGATCTGCAGAACCAGGGTGCCTATAACATCAACCTGGTCACGCCCACGCACTATGTCCCCCAGATCCGGGAAGCGATCCTGCTTTATCATGACTTCTGCGCCAGGACCGGCGTCGATCCGCTCCCGATGCTCTACAACACATCCTCCTACGAGAACCTTGAAACATTGCAGATGCTGGATGGTCTGATCGATATCTATCTCCCGGACCTGAAATACCTGGATCCGGAACGCTCTGCGAAATACTCTCACGCGAAAGATTACCCCGAAGTAGCGAAGGCCGCCATCGCAGAGATGGTCCGGCAGACCGGTGCGCCGGTCTTTGATGACCAGGGGCTGCTGAAGCACGGAACGGTGGTCCGGCATCTCGTCCTTCCGGGAGCGACAGGAGAAGCAAAAAGAGTGACACAATATCTCTATGAGACATATGGTCACTCTATCTATATCAGTATTCTGCACCAGTACACGCCGATCAGCGGTCTGGATGCCTTTCCGGAACTCCAGCGCCGTGTCACAAAACGCGAGTACCAGAAAGTCGTCGATTACGCACTGGAACTCGGCGTTGAGCAGGCCTTCACACAGGAAGGCCGCACCGCCAGGGAAAGCTTCATCCCCGAATTCTCAGGAAATACCAGTCTGCATCCGGTTTCATGAGCATAGGCTGCAGAGGGATGATTACCCTCTTGCAAATGCTGCGATCTCCTCGCAGACTTCATCGCTTTCCGGCATCGGAAGCAGTGCAAACACGTGGAACAGTTCATCCCACATGTGGAGTTTCACGTCCACGCCCTCTTCTGTCATCTTTTCAAAGATCCAGCGGGCATCGTCTGCCAGCAGCTCATAGGCACCGGCCTCGATCAGCGTCTTCGGGAAGCCTTTGAAGCTGCCGCGGACAGGGGATACATACGGGCTCGCAGCCTCCTCTTCGGTACAGAAAAGAATAAATCCAAACGGCAGTTCATCGTTATGTGCCTTCTCGAGAAGCTCTGCAATCTCTTCTGCCGAAGCATTTCTTCCAAGCATCGCATCATTCGGAAGATTCGTGAACCACGCATCCGTCTTATGCAGCAGATCTGCCGGCGGCGAGAATGGGCAGATTCTGCCCGGAAGCGGCAGATAATGGTCCCGCAGATAGTGGCACATCGTCAATGTATACGCTGCACCCGCACTCTCACCGATCAACGTGATATTCTCCGGCTTGTAGCCCTTTTTCAGCAGCCAGATAAACGCTGTCACACAATCCATCAGTCCTGCCGGCCACTTATACTCCGGTGCCAGACGATAGTTGATGATAAAGGTATCCATCTTCGCCCGGACACCGATATTGGACGCCATCTCTCTTCTTGAGAGGCAGGAACCCGTCTGGAATCCACCGCCATGCAGGAAGAGGATCACCTTATCCTGAATCTTATCCGGCGCATCATTCAGATACTGCAGCCACTCTCCGTAAACACCATCTGCCATCTCCGGAATCACCGAAATCTTATCCGGTACCTTTGCAATCCGGTTCGGGTTGTCGATCATCGCCCTCTCTGCATACACTGCCTCGATCGCTGCAAGTTTCGGATCCTTGTTCGGATCTGCCGCCGGTCTGTTCGCCCAGCCGGACTTCATCATCGCAATGACCTGTTTTGCCTGTTCTGATAACATCCTTCACCTCCGTTTTCCTTGTTTATTCTCCTGTCAGCCCCGCTTTTCTCAGATCATATCCAGATCCAGCATCTCTTCGCCCGGATCCAGCTTCCACTCCCGATCATAAACCATTCGTGCATGGTTATAGTTCATACCGGCACGCTCACTGCCGAGGAACATCTGCATGGTCGGTGTATCCTCTCCCCTGAGCACCAGTTTACACAGATGAATCAGGTCCTCCGGAACACTTTCCGGCTGGGAGAAGCAGTTCGGTGCCCCTGCATAACCGATGTGCCCGTTAAAGTTCCGGTCATACTGGTCACGCAGCGCACGGACCTTCAGAAAACCTTTCAGGGCCGTGTTGATACTCGTTCCCAGAATCAACGTATTCGTATTTGCACAGTCCCCCGAGAACATGATCCGCGACTGGTCATCAATCAGCACCAGACCGCCTTTCGTATGGCCGGCGATGGTGGTCACCGTCAGTTTTCTTCCGCCAAGGTCAAAAACAAATCCGTCTTCGATATTGATGAACTCCGGAAATGCAGTGAATTCCTTGACCATATCGCGGTTATAGTCATATGCCTCATAGCCGCCCATGGCACCGAGCTGATCACAGTAGTTTCGCAGTTCCTCAAAATCAAGGCTTCTTGCCATCTCCCAGTCGCCTTCATTGATATAGACCTTTTCGAACCAGCCAAGACCTCCAACATGATCCAGATGGCCATGCGTGAGAACAACATCATACGGCTTATCCGTAAGCCCTGCCATCATCGCCTTCAGATCTGTCAGGCCGCAGCCCGTATCGATCAGCAGCGCACGCTCCGTGCCGACCACCACGTACATTGCCGCAAGGCCATATTCATTCACCGCATAGGTATCTTTGGCGATTTCGCTGATAAATGGTCCTTTCATTGACATCTTTTATCTCTCCTATTCATACAAAAACCGGCAGATGCAAGCGTGATGCTCGCGCCTGCCGGCCCGAAGTTTCAAATATTAACCCTTGACACCACCGATCATGATACCCTTGACCAGGTATTTCTGGAAGAAAGGATATGCGATCAGGATCGGGATGAGACCGATCACGGCAACAGACATTCTGACACCGGTCGACGGAATCGATGCCGCCAGATCACCGGCGTTGCCCATCTCAGCCGCAGCAGCGGAGGACAGGAACTGGATATCCAGAAGCATGCGGTTCAGGATGTTCTGAATACTGTAGTAAGTCGTATCGGTTACGAAGTACAAACCGTTCATCCAGTCGTTCCAGTAACCCAGTGCAGTCATGAAACCGAGTGTTGCGACCATCGGCTTGGAAAGCGGTGTGACCACCTTCCAGAGGATCGTCATCTCCGTGCCGCCGTCAATCCGGGCAGCTTCCAGGAGTTCGTTCGGAATCGTCGTGGTGAAATATGTTCTCATCATGATGATGTAGAATGCATTCATCAGCAGGAACGGGACAATCAGCGCTGCGTAGGTATTCTTGATATGGAACATCTGCGTCCACATCATGTAGGACGGAACCAGGCCGCCGCGGAACAGCATCGTGAAAAAGACGAAGAACGCGATGATATTTCTGCCCGGCAGGTCGCGTCTTGAAAGGGGATACGCAAACAGCAGTGTCATGGCAATGCTGGCTGCGGTACCGACTACCGTCACGATAATGGAAACGATATATCCGTGCATGATCTTGCTTCCGCCACCCGACAGGATGTAGGTGTACGCATAGGTGCTCCACTTCTCCGGCCAGAAGGAATAACCATTCATGACCAGTGTGTGCTCTTCTGTCAGGGAAGACGAAACGATCAGCAGGAACGGGATCACGCAGAGTGCACAGAGGAAAATCAGTGCAAGGTGCATGATGAAAATGCTCAGCTTAAACTTGTGATGTGGCTTATAAATCATTGTTTCAGTCATCGTATCTGCTCCTTTCTGCCCATCAGAACAATGCGTTATCTTTGTCGATCTTATTGACAGCAAGGTTCGACAGATAAACGATAATGAAGCCAAGGATCGACTGCAGGAAGCCTGCTGCCGAAGAACGGCCGACATCATTCAGGGTGATCAGGGCACGGTACACATACGTATCAATCGTATTGGTCACATCCATCAGCGGGCCGGAGTTCATCGGTACCTGATAGAACAGACCGAAGTCGGAGTAGAAGATACGCCCGATCGAGAGCAGGGTCAGGGTGATGATCGTAGACTTCAGGGAAGGCAGGGTGATATGCAGAACCTGCTGCCACTTGGTCGCGCCATCGATATCTGCCGCCTCGAACAGGGAGGTATCAATTCCGATAATGGTCGCGTAGTAGATGATCGAATTATATCCGAATCCCTTCCACAGATGGATGAAGATCAGGATAAATGGCCAGAACTTTGGTGTTGTATACCATGCAACCGGGTTCTCTGTCAGGATGTGCTTGTTGATAAAGCCGCTCTCCTGGCTCATGAAAGCGAACCCGATGTAGGAAACGATGACGATCGAGATCAGGTACGGGATCAGGATGATCGTCTGATAGGTCTTCTTTGCCTTCATCGACGGGATCGAGTTCAGGAGAATCGCAACCGTGATTGCAAGAACCGTTCCCAGAATAATGAAAGCGAGGTTGTAGAGAATCGTGTTGCGGATAATCACGATCGCATCTTTACCCATGAACAGGAACTTGAAGTTCGAGATTCCGTTCCACGGGCTCTTCCACATGCCGAGGCCGTAGTTGAACTTCTTGAATGCGAGCACCAGGCCGGCCATCGGGATGTAGTTGTTGATGATCAGGTATGCAAAACCCGGAATCATCATGATGTAGAGTGGCAGGTATCTTCTCCAGCGAAATTTCTTCTTCGCAGGAACGTAGGTCTCTGTGTTTTCCATGTTGTGTCTCCTGTGTTTTTATGTTACAGGTGCGGGGCAGGAACCCCGCACCTGCAGGTTACTACTGAAAACCTTCTTGATTTCTCAGGAAATATCCTGCGGATCAGTTGCCGTAGACGGCATCAATCTGCTTCTGCTTCTCGGCGATGACAGCTGCCTCACCCGAAGCCTCGAGCTCTGCCTTGTACTGCTCCAGTGTAGCCTCTGTCTCCATCGCACCGGAGAGAATTGCAGCATAATACTTGTTGTAAGCATTGATGCAGGCGGTGTACTCATTTGCAACTGCTTCGCTGTTGAAGACAACACCCATACATCCGGAGATTTCAGCGTTGTCATCATAAGCCATCAGTCTGTCCCATGCACCCGGAAGTCTGGAACTGTCAAGGCTTGCGCGCATCATGTTCGGCAGGATCCAGATGTTGACATTGCCAACGGTCCAGGTATTGTTCTCAAGGGTAACACCTTCCGGCATCTCAACCTGTCCGTTCTCATTGAGCACATAGTTCTCACCCTCAACACCCCAGGAGATGAGGTTACAGATGTCTTCATTGGTATAGAGTTCCTGCAGAACTGCAAATGCCTCTGCCGGATACTTGGTGTTGCCTGCGATCGCATAGCCGATACGGACTGCACAGTTCGAAGCGGACCAGTTCGGATAGATGGTCAGGTTGTAGTACAGGGAAGCGTCGGTTGTCTCACCGTTCGGGTAAGCACCAGCATCCAGGTCACAGAAGGCACGGCCGGTCGGAACGACAGCACTCCAGCCCTCGGTGTTGGAAAGAACATCCTGCATGATGAGACCTTCGTTGTACCACTCGTGCATGGTCTTTGAGAAGTTAATGAACTCCTCACAATCCGTAATGGAGATGACCTTGCGGGAAGCACCACGATCCGGAACGACACCGATGCTGTAGGAATCGCCAAGGGACTCCCAGTTCAGCTGGTTGACCAGCTGGGAACCGGACTGCGGAGCGATACCGATGATACCCGGATAGGTATCCATCGCCTGCTTGACAAGATCATGGATCTCATCAAGACTCCAGATCTTCTCATCGTCCATCTCAATGCCCATGCCGTCTACATATTCCTTGTTGGCATGTACCAGGATCTCATTGGAGAAGTTGATCTTTGCCGGAATTGCATAGACTCTTCCACCGATGGAGTTTGCATCGATGTAGGCCTGCGGGAACAGAGACTTGAAATCGTCCGTAGCGCCTGCCCAGTAATCGGTCAGGTCAAGGAGCTGGCCGTTGTTGTAGTAGTTGTTCGGGCCGCCGCCGACTTCGAAGATATCGACTTCGCCGGCTGTTGTGAGCATCAGGTTCAGCTGCTGGGAATAGGAGCCGAATCCCTGCCACAGGAACTGCACCTGGACACCAAGCTTCTCAGCGAGGATCTTGTTGACTTCTGCAGTTACCTTGTCATTGTTGTCGTAGTTACCACTGTTCGGGATCGCGATCTTGATGAGCGGCATCTTGCTCGGATCGGTCTCTTTGACAGTAGATGTTGCAGCAGTACTTCCGGTGCTGGCTGCAGTGTTTGTGTTCGGTGTGGTTGTGGTCGTGCCGGAACCGCCGCAGGCAGCCAGCATCGACATCACGAGTGTCATACAAGCGACGAGCGCAAGTGACTTCTTCATCCACTTCTTCATGTCTAAACGCCTCCATTTGTAAAGTAGGAAACACAACAGTTAACTGATATCTACTTTATAGAAAGCCGATGATCTTTACTGTTCAATTTCCGACCTGAATTGTTCAGTCCGTGACCTGTTGTATAAAAACACAACAATCTATCCCGTGCGGCGTTTATTTATAAGTGTTCGGATGATCCGTGATCACCGGATGCGGTCTCTTGTGGATCATCTCTTTGCTGTAGACAATATCGCAGGTCCCGCCGTACTTCGGCATGAAGATCTCGCCGCGCTCTTTTGCAAGATACCCCGGTCCGCCGATGGTCTGCATCTCGATGGCATCGTCCTTGCCCGCAAGAATTTCATCGCAGATCATGATACCGTCATCGATCGTCGTCTTCGGAACGCATCTTGCACCGTGGCCGCCCCACATGCCGTCAAAGGCATCTTCAAATGTCTTGAAGTGCAGCAGGCTCTCCTTGTACTCCTCGATCGTCGTGGAGCCCTCCAGGTTCAGCAGGGTATTCACATTGCAGGCATCACCGGAGAAGACAACCCGGTTCTTTCTGTCAAGCAGGACAATGGTTCCGTATGTGTGGCCCGGTACCTGGATGACTTCAATCAGGATGCCACCGCCCAGATCAAAGATATCACCGTCGTAGACCGGATAGATCCGGAGGCCGTTGTCCTTTGCGACATCATCCATGGTCGCCTTGAACGGCTTTCCATCTTCCGTCAGGTGCTCAGACTGGTTGAAATAGTTCAGTCTTCCTTCCGGGCTTGCGTGCATCGGGCGGTACATCAGCGCGATATCGTCCGGGTTCATGTAGACCTCACCATAGGTGAAAGCCCCCGGCACGTGATCCACATGGCCATGAGTTGCAACAACGGTCACCGGCAGGTTCGTCAGTTCACTGACAAATGCCTTGATGTTTCCGATCCCGCAGAGTGTGTCGATCAGCAGTGCGCGCTCGGTTCCCTCAACCAGATAGCACTGCACCATGCCTTCATCGATCATGGTCACGTTGTCGTAAATTTTCGTGGCCTTAAAGAATTTACTGTACATCCTTTTCTCCTCCCCGCCGACCGCTGTCGGCATATATTCTACTCACCTTCTGATGATACGTGTTCAACAGGTCAAACAAAAACGGACCGGTGTGGACCGATCCGCTTTCACCATTACCAGTTTACATTTTTTTAAGAAATCCCTGCTATTTGATTTCCGACCCGAATTGTTCTTTTTCCGACAGCGTTCACCAAAGGCATTCGTTTACATTCCGCCGCGGTGTTTTGCCCGGTACTCAGTCGGGGACATGCCCTCCTGCTTCCGGAACGCCTGTGAGAAATGCGAGAAGTTCTGGAAGCCGGTCCGCATCGTGATGGTCGAAACCGAAAGGTTCGTCCCGGTCAGCAGTTCTTTCGCGAGCCGCATCTTCTCCATATTGATGAATTCCTTCACCTGGTATCCGGTCTTCTCCTTGAAGCGCCGCGACAGATAGTCTTCATTCAGGTGGACATGCTCCGCAACGCTTTCTCTGGTCAGCCGCTCGTCAAGATGTTCCCGGATATAGACGATGGCCTGATCCACCGGATCTTCCGGGGATTTTTTACCCTCCTGCTGTTTCCGGAAGGCTTCCATCCGGCGGATAACCTCCCGCATCACCTTCAGGATATGTTCATACGTATCATAGGCGCGCATCATCTCCGCCAGGGTCAGATCCTTATCGAAGAACATATCATAATCAATCCCGTTCTCCGTCATGACCTGCAGCACAGCACTCACGAAATTCTGATGCACGTGCCGCAGCAGTTCTGCATTTTCCCAGAAGTTCCTGTGCTCGATCCCCTTCTGGTGCTCCAGATAACTGTCGACGGACTGGATGATCCGGCTCCCATCGCCGACCGACAGCAGATCATGCCAGTTCTCCGTCCCAAACAGACCCAGGCGGTTTCCGCCGCCCCTGCTTCCGACTTCCATACCATCCCGCAGGAAGACTCTGGCAAGCCCCATCACATTGTAGACAGACAGACCTTCCAGTGACCGAATCGCCTCGCGCAGATTCTCTCCCGCTTCTAACAGACCATATACATAGATTGCTGAGGAGAAACCCAGATAATCCTGTTCAAACTGCAGATACGTATGCAGCTTGTCCGAGAGCACATCCGCATCCAGACCCGCCCTCTGTCCGGCCACCAGAATCAGGTAGTATCCGTCCCGGATCCGCAGCCGCATGAGTCTTCTGTTATCCTCTTCCACCAGTTCTTCCAGGATATTCAGGATGGTCGCCCGCTCAAGCGCCGGCTCCCACTGGCGGTCCCGCTCCGAGATCTGCTGCTCCAGCGCCAGATACAGGGCCGGATCGGAGAAATGATCCGCATCCTTGACATGGAGGATGGTGTCGAGTGCTCTCTTTCCCGCCTCCAGGTCCTCTTCCTCGAGAATCCGGGCAAGATACCGGTCCGCCACATCATCATCCGGCTGTTCCTGATATTCTTTGTATTCTTCGATCCGCTTTGACTTCTGGCTCTTCTCCCGCTCCCGGATCACGCGGCGGATCACATCGGCGATTGCCTCATAGCGGGCCGGCTGCAGGATATAATCAAAACTGCCGAGCCGCAGGGCTTCCTGTGCATATTCAAAATCCGCGTGGGAGGTCAGGAAAACGCAGTCCGTGCTGAGGTTCTCCGCACGCACCCAGCGCACGAGCGAGATTCCATTTTCCTTCGGCATCTCGATATCCGTGAGCAGAATATCCACCGCCTCCTCCCGCAGGATCTTCTTCGCATCCTCCGCAGAGCTGGCCGTGAACACCCGGCTGATGCCGAGGTCCTCCCAGTCGATCCCCTGGACCATGCCCAGGAGAATCTCGGTCTGATCATCCACCAATAATATCTGCATCGCTCCCCCAATCCTCACGCTTCATCCTGCGGCACCCTTGCCGGATGCAGGATCTCGCTCACCGCGCCGTCACTGTTCCAGACCATGAACTCCACCTTATCCCCATACATCAGCTGCAGCCGCCGCTTCAGGTTGAAAATACCGATATGGGTTTCCTGTTCCTGTTCAAATGCCGTGCTGTTCAGTTTCTGCAGCCATTCTTCCGAATACCCGCGCCCATTATCAGACACGGTGATATCGATCAGGTCACCGTCATCCGACTCGATCCGTTCTGCCTGCACCCGGATCACCAGCGGTCCGTCCGTATCCGCATACTTGATCGAATTCTCCACGAAAGTCTGCACCGACATCGGCAGCACCTGCGCATTCCCGGCGCCGGCTGCCACCTCCAGAATCAGCTCGATGCCCTCATGGTAGCCATCCTTCCGGATTCTGACCGTATCCTCCGCGAATTTGATCTCATCGGCCAGAAGCACCGGCTGGAAGTGATCTTTAAACGAATACCGCAGATAATCCGAGACCGTCAGGATATTCTCCTCCAGCTTATCATACTTCTTCTGCTGCGCGAGGGCATAGATCGTCGTCAGGCAGTTCAGGTAGAAATGCGGCTTGATCTGCAGCCGGAGGGACTGGAGATCGGCCTTCTCCTTCGCAAGCCGCTCCTCATATGCCTCGATCGTCAGCGTTCCGATCCGGTCCCGCATCTCATTGAAGGTCTTTGCAAATGTCTGATATTCCTTCAGATGCAGGTTTTCATCCATCCGGATGTCCTGGTTTCCGTCACCGATCTCCCGCAGTGTCTCCGACATCGCGTCGAGCGGGACCATCATCCGGTCCCTGAACAGGCGGTATGCAATCAGGGCGCTGGCAACGGTGACAAGAATCAGCGCCACCGCAAATAGAATGGCAAACCAGACGTTGTTCCGCTGCCCGGTGGCAAGTGCAAGATAAAATGTCAGTGGCGTCGATCCGAGCTTTCTCGGGAACAGCAGATAATTCTCTCTCTGGTAATGTCCTGCTTCGATTCCGTCCGCATCGGGAAGCCCCAGAATCTCTCCCATCGCCGCATTTTGGTAGCACTGCTCCGCATCCGCATAGATAATCTCGACATTCTCCGTACTATATGGACTCTCAAGCGACCGGGTGATGACATCGTAGTTCAGGACTTCCGCGATCAGCACGCCTCTTCGCCCGTAGACATACATCAGGAAATGCTCCGTCCCGAAGTTCACCATGTACCAGCCCCGGTTCACGTCCTGTGCACTGCAGTTTTCATATACAACCGCTTTCGCTGCTTCGATCTTCCGCCCGTCAAAGGCAGTGACCGCATTGTAGCGGCATTTCCGAAAGCCATCATAGAACAGCAGGAAGGCGCTGACAGCCTCCTGGTTGGAGATGGTCTCCCGGAACAGATTCGAATAATCATGGGAAAGGGAGAATTGCTGCATGGGATCCTTTGATGACTCCATCAGAAGCCCCATATCATCCTGCAGATAGAATTTCAGAACCGTCTCCTCCGCCCCGGTGATCTCCTGCATCAGTTCCCGGTTATAGAAATCCGCCAGAGACGTCCCCACATCCGTGACGGAGCGCTGGTAGGTCTTCACCAACCACTGCGAATAAAACCCCAGAACCAGCAGAATCAGAACATACCCCGGAATCATGATCCGGAGCACCATCTGCCGGAACGTCACTGTACTGTTCTTCATCACCAATCTTCCATCCCCTGCTATTGCTGCTAAAACACCGCCTTTCCACTATCATAACATAAAAGAAACTGAGGTGTAACCCTCAGTTTCTCTTACAACTTTTTTCTTTTTCCTCAAACAGAATGCAATTCTTACCAGCCAAGAATCTTCAGATACTCACGGCTTCTTCTTGCAGCCTCAAGCGGGCTCAGCTCATAGTGCTCATCCTGCTCGACAACAACCCACTTGGAGTTCGCCTCGATAGCTGCTTCCAGAATCGGCTCCCAGATCATCTGGCCGAAACCGACCGGTCTGAATCCAAAGTAACCGGTATCGCCGTCGGACTCCTCGGTCTCAACGCCGATCAGCTTGTACATGTTCTTGACTTCACCCTTCTTGATGTAGTCCTTCAGATGAACGACCGGCAGTCTGTCGGTGTACTTCTTCACATACTCAACCGGCATACCGGTAGCGACGTCACACCAGCAGGTATCAAGCTCTGCCTGCAGATAATCTGCCGGAAGTGCCTCGAACATCTTGTCATAGCCATACTCACCATCCTCGAGCTTTACGAACTCGAAGTCATGGTTGTGATACAGGAAGACGAAACCGTTCTCATGCAGCTTCTTGCCGACTTCGCAGAGCTTCGGGATGAATTCCTTGAATCCTTCCGGATTCACCGGTCTGAACTCCTCAGCCATATACGGCATAACGAGGTACTTCACACCGATTGTCTTATAGTCAGCGATGACCTTGTCCAGATCTTCCATCATGTCTACGAACGGAACGTGTGCAGACAGCGGAATCAGGCCGACTTCAGCAAGGGTATCACGGATATAGGCAGGATCCAGACCGTACAGGCCAGCCAGCTCAACACCGTCATAACCGATCTTCTTCACTTCTTCCATGACGCTTTTGAAATTCTCCGGCGTGTTCTCCAGAAGATCTCTCAGGCCATACACCTGAATACCAACAGGCAATGTCTTCATTTTTGCTTCCTCACTTTCTTATCTTCTTCGACGCGCTACGCGCGCTTGTCTCAAAAACCCTTCACCCAAAAGTTTACCACAGGGGAAACAGAAAAGAAAGAGGCATTTCTGCCTCTTTCTGGATATTTCTAAATCTGAAATTCACCGTGCTTTGCACCTGTCGCTCAGTCTGCGATCGCGTTCTCCTTCAGGAACGGAAGCACCTTCTCGTAGAGCAGCTGGATCCGGATCGAATCGGAATCGACTGCCTTTTCAAATGCTTCAATCGAATCATATCCCGATCCCTGGGTCTTGTAGTACTCCTCGAGCTCTGCCTGATACTCTTCATCCGTGATGGTCAGGCCTTCTGCCTCTGCAACGGCCTGCATCGCCAGCACCTGCTCAGACATGGAATTCGCATAGTTATCGGCGCTTGCCTCAAACTCCTCCATATCCAGGCCGTAGCCCTGCGTAATCAGGTCCTCGAGCGAAGAGCCATAGTAGGAAGCCATGGTCTCATAGTAGCTCTTGAAACGCTGGTTGTACTTCTCATAGAGAGACTGCGGAAGATCCTTGATGGTCGCATTCGCAAGAACGGCGTCGATGATCGCATACTCATTCGAATCATCTGCATCTGCCTGCGCCTCTTCCTCAAGGTAAGCCCGGATCCCGGCCTTCATCTCCTCGATGGTCTCATACTCACTGTTCGCAGCGACGAATGCATCCGTCAGTTCGGCATCCTTCACCTGGAAGATCTCGTTGATCGTTACCGTGAAGACGACCGGCTTGCCTGCCAGATCCGGATTGTTGATATACGGATCCGGGAAAGAAACATTGATATCAAAGGTCTCCCCGGTATTGTGTCCGATCACCTGATCCTCAAATCCCGGAATAAATTTCCCGCTGCCAAGCACCAGATCATATCCCTGTGCCGTGCCGCCTTCAAATGCGACGCCGTCCAGCTTTCCTTCGTAATCGATGTTCGCCGTATCCCCGGATGCAGCAGGGCGGTCCGTGATCACTTCCTTATCCCCTTCCGCAACAAACGCATCCAGCTCTTCCTGGATCATCTCATCGGTCACTTCTTCCGGCTGCACCAGTGTGTAATGAACACCCTTGTACTCACCCAGTGTAATATGATCCGACACTACGTAATCATTGATCGTAGCTGTTGCACTGCCGGTATTCTCTGTCTTACTCCCTCCGCACGCTGCAAGCGCTGCAGCCATCAGACCGCCGGCCAGCACCAGAGAGAGCTTCTTCATTCCTCTTGTCATCTTCATTCGTAATCAGCTCACTTTCTATGTCATCTTCTGTTCTACCGTCTCCAGCATACCGGCATCAGTCCCTGCACCGGACAGCTTTTCACTTCTTTCGATAGACGGACATCAGTATAGCACATAGAAAGCCAAAATGGAAGTGAAGATTTTGTGTCCTTCCTGTGTCTTCTTCGATCAGTCCTTGTTTTTCCTGTTGATCAGCATATGCATGTAGGCAATCATCTGTCTTCTCTGGCTCTCTGAGAGTTTCCTGCTTCCTTCCAGAATCTGCACTTCATACTCTTTCTCGCCGATCTCACCGCGATACATCGAAGCACTTCCTTCCGGTCTTCCCACAAGCAGCTCCTCCGGCGTGATCTTCAGTGCCTCGCAGATCGGCATGATCTTATCCGCTCCCGGGTTTGTATTCTTCTTCTGCCAGTCAAAGATCGTATGCCTGGAAATCCCGGTCCGCCTCGACAGCTCCGGCATCGAGACTCCCTTCTCATGCATGATAAAGAACAGTCTCTCACTGATGGTCATCGCCGTAAACCTCCTGTAGCATCTCCTTTTCCATGATCCGTTCGACCTTTCTATTATTCTTCAGGAAACAGCATCTTTGTTTGTATATACGTCCATCCGTATTATAGCATGTGTTGGTTGTATATGCAAGCAGAAATCGCAGATTATTTGCACAAACTGCATCAAAAGGTGTATACTGAATCGATGAACAGGAGATATGAGAGATGAATGTACAGATTGCGAGTGTAGACGACCAGCTCGTGGACCGGGAAATCCTGGAACAGGCGGTCAGGAGATATTTTCATGGAAGAAAAGATATCCGCGCTGAGATTACAAGCTTTCAGGACGCGGAAAGTTTTCTTGCAGCGTTCGAGCCGGGCAAGATCGACCTCGCCCTGCTTGATATTTATATGAAGAATATGAACGGAATCGAGCTGGCGAAACGGATCCGGGAGCAGGACGCGAAGATTCTGCTGGTCTTTGCAACCTCCTCGACCGAGCACGCCTTCGAGGCATTCCCCCTGCACCCGTTCGACTACATCGTAAAGCCATTTGCGGTGCAGCAGATCTATGTTGTTCTCTCTGAGGCGCTGCGGACGCTGTCCGTGGAAGATCCGGAGATCCAGATCAAGGCACCGAGGACGACCTACGATGTGCCGGTGCGGACGATCTACGCCGTGCTGTCACAGGGACACAGTGTGGAGCTCCGGCTCGATGGCGGCAGAAGCATCCGGAGCATCATGACATTTGGCGAGATCAGCGAACTGCTGCAGAAAGAGGACCGCTTCCTGCTCTGCAACCGGGGCGTGCTCATCAATATGGACCATGTCCTGAAGTTCGATGCAGATGCCGTGCAGCTGGTGGACGGGTCCTCCTACCCGCTGCGGACACGCGGGCGGTCACAGCTGGCCGCACAGTATGCCCAGTATGTGATGAAGAATGCCGCTGAGCGGAAATGACACTTCATGCGCATTTTGCACAAATTTCTTCTTGTTTTTTGGTAGTTTTGTGAAATGTTACGAATTTATTAAGAATCTCTGAATATCATTGACAAAAAAATTTCCCGGGGATAGAATCATCTCAGATACCAAATTCTGGTGTCAAATAAGGCATTGCAGGATGAATCCGAGATGCCGGGAGGGGTAAAATGAGTTCGAATCAGCTGAGTGCTGCGAGTGCTACGCCTGCTACAAAGAAGCAGAAACTCGTTCAGTTCATCAGAAAATACAGCCATGCGGTTGTTCTTTTGTACGGTATTGTTTATCTGCAGTGGTTTACCTGGGTGGAGTCCCGGTCCAACATTGCATTCCACGTGATCCACACGACGCTGGATGAGCATATTCCTTTTGTGGAGGCTTTTATCATCCCGTATATGTTGTGGTTCGGCTACATCGCCATCACGCTGGCGTGGTTCTTCTTCAAGTCGAGGCAGGATTTCCTGCGTTGCTGCGCGTTCATGTTTACCGGCATGACGGTCTGCCTGATCATCTATACAATCTGGCCGAATATGCAGGATCTGAGACCGAAGGTGATGCCGCGTGACAACATCTTCACGGCAGTTGTCGCATGGCTCTATTCCATTGACACGCCGACCAATGTAAGCCCGAGCATCCACGTTTTCAACTCGATCTCCGCTTACATCGCGATTGCAAGAAGTGAGACGTTCGGCAAGTACTATCGCCCGGTCAGAGCGGCAAGCCTGATCCTGACGATCCTGATCAGCCTGTCGACGATGTTCCTGAAGCAGCATTCGATCTTCGATGTCTTCTGTGCGATCATCCTCTCTGCGATCATGTACGCACTGGTCTATGTACCGGAGTTCGGTCAGGCTGTTACCGCAAAGGATGCACCTGCGAAAACCGCAAAGGCAAGACCGAGAACAGCGAGATAACCTTCTATATAGCAGGTCAACATAAAGAACAGGGCCGGAACCCTTCGGGGTCCCGGCCCTGTTCTTATGTTCTGCGGACATCTGCCCGCATCTGCGATGTACCTTCGTTTTCAGTTGAATCCATACATCTTCTGCGCCATCTGGTAGCCCCAGACGATCAGCTTTCTGCCGCCTTTTCCAGGCAGCTGCATGGAAAGACCCAGGAGTTTGTGCTTCATCATCCGGTAGACGCGCGGATTGGTGGTCTTCAGATAGTTCCAGAGTTCCTTCTTCTTGTCGAGGTTCTCCGGCACGCCGGATTTGATCAGAAGGACGGACGAAACGGCCATCATCATGGTCAGGTAGTTCAGCATGTAGTTCCGCAGCTGCGGGATCTTGATCTTCGAGAGATCATGTGCATCGATCATGATCTTGGTGATCTTGATCTGCTGGTCGATCCGGCCGATCATCACCTGCTCATTGACCGACTGGTCATTTCTTCCGATAAAGTAACGGTAAAAATCAACGTTCAGGTAGTACATGACCTTGACTTCCGGGAGCGGAACGTAGACGTAGATGTTGTCAACGTAGAAAGTGTGCTCCGGGAGCTGCAGGTTGATGTCGCGCAGCAGCCTTGTCCGGTAGAAGACAGAATGCATCAGGATATACTGGCTCATCTTGAAATGCTTGATGTCATTCCAAGTGAAGAAAGTATCGACCGGCATGGCACTGGTGTAGTCAATGACCGTCGACTTGTGCATTTCCTGATTCTCATAGACATAGTTGGCGATCAGGGCATCCACGCTTCTGCCGCTCTCGACGGTGTCTTTGAGAAATGTCATGACTTTCTTTAAGGATTCTTCGTCTGCCCAGTCATCGGAATCGACAACCTTGAAGTAGAGGCCGGAAGCGAGACGGAGGCCCGTGTTGACCGCCTGGCCGTGCCCGCCATTTTCCTGATGAACGGCACGCACGATGGTCGGATACTTCGCCTCGTACTCTCTGGCAATCTCGAGCGTGTTGTCCTTGGTCGAACCATCGTCCACGACGATGATCTCGATATCCTCGCCGCCTGGCAGCAGGGATTCGATGGCATGCCGCATGTATGCAGCAGAGTTATAGCATGGAATCGTAACGGTTAAAAGCTTCATCTTCTGTTACTCCTATGTGAAAAATGTTCCGGTGACGTGCGTTCCTCAGCCGATCTCTTCCACCAGTTCCAGTGCCCTGGCGGTGATGGCATCCATGTTGTAGTACTGGTATTCCGCAAGGCGCCCGAGCAGGTACAGCTTCGGATACCGGTCTGCAATGGCTTTATACTGCTGATAGAGGGCACGGTTCTCATCATTCAGAATCGCATAATACGGGATCAGCCCCTTCTGATGCTTCTGCGGATATTCCTTGACGATCGTCGTCCCCTGCCCTGCCGGGTCTGCGAATTTCTTAAATTCCGAAATTCTGGTGTAATCCTCGGAGACGGTGTAGTTCACCACCGCTGCCTCCTGGAAGGAATCTTCTTCGTAGTGCTCGAAGGCAAACCGCAGCGAGCGGTATGGCAGTGCCCCATGCACATAATCAAACAGGGCATCGATCTCACCGGTGTATATGACCAGGCCGTCATAATCCTGCAGCTCTCCGGCCGCGTCATCCCGCACCAGGACCTTCCCGTCTGCAAACTGCAGCACATCCTTCGCCGGTGTGCCAAGCCGCACGTCGATGTTCTCGTGATCAAGCATCTTCTCGAACATCTCTGTATAGCCGCCCTCCGGCATGCCCTGCCACGGATCCTGGAAATAGCCGTTTTCTTCGCTCACGACCACCGGTACGCGGGCCGTCACGGACGGATCGACTTCCTCCGGCTTCTGCTCCCACTGCTTCGCGGTATAGTGCAGAAAGATATTTTCATAGACGTATTCCGCCAGTTCCTGCAGTTCCGGATCCGCACTCTCCCGGAGTTTCAGGATCGGCACACGGCTGCCCATCCCGTACTGGCTGATGAGCTTCTCCCGCAGCCTTGCAGCTTTTTCCGCCGGAAATGCGATGGCCAGGCTGTTCAGGTTGAATGGAACCGGAATCATCGTGCCATGGACATTTGCCAGAACTTCGTGGTGATAATCATTGAAATGTGTAAACCGTGTCAAAAACCGGTATGCTTTTTCGCTCGATGTATGGAAGATGTGCGGGCCGTAGGTGTGGATCAGGACACCGTATTCGTCCCGCTCGTCATAGGCATTTCCGCCGATATGCGGCCGCTGCTCGAGAATGAGGACTTTCTTCCCCTTCTCGGCAAGTGCCCTTGCCGCCACACTGCCGGCGTAACCGGCCCCGACGATGATTGCGTCATATGTATTCATATCCGTTCGGTCCTTTCTTCTGTCCGCTCTTTCTTACTCCTGAAAGGCTGGTATGAAGCAGAGGTAATGGTTTCCTGCCTGCCGCAGTGTCCGCTCCGCCTGCTCACGGCCAAGCGCATAGAGCCCGCCGTTACCACAATTGTAGTATGTTATGCCGGTATTATCATATCCGATGATGACGATCGGCGAATCATTCTTCCGCTCCGCCAGCACCGGTGTGCCCATCGTCACGTAGTACATCGCAGTCTGGAACGGAATGTCCACGAGGTCAAGGACCTCGCTGCCATAGGCTTCTTTCAGTCCCGGCAGGACATCTTCGAGTGTCTGCCCGCGGGCATCGATCTCTCCGCCCCTGAGCGCCGTCTCCGCGTCGCTCAGATAAGCCGATGATGCCGTCACGCCGCGCTGCCAGATGACCCGGCCATTCTCGTCGATGACATATCCCATCGCAGCATCCGCTGCCCCGATCTGTTCGGAGAGCTGACTGTCAAATGCCGTCATTGCCCCGTACAGGACGCCTGCGTACCCCTTCTGGCGGGCACTCTCTCCGCCTGCGCGGACCGTCGTCTCCGCCGTGATCACGGTGATGGCAGCCTCTTTCCTGGCATAGGATGATACCGTTTCCTTGATGCCGGTCCGCCGGCTGACCTCCGCCTGGTTCTGAATCTGGTCTTCTTCTGCTGCTTCAAATGCCCCGGCGTCGTTTTTCTGTACGCGGTAGAGGTGCATGAGGTTGTCCTCTACCTTAATGCCCGTGACATAGAAGCCCGGTTCTGCATAGGACTTCAGCACACGGCCATGGACGTCTGCAATCCGGATCTCATCGCATGGGATCATCCGCGTGCCGTCAAGCGATTCATAGATATCTGCCGCATCGGCGAATCCGTAGACCAGGTTGTCGGAGATTCCGCCGAGCATCCGGATGATCTGTCCCTCCTTCGCAGGGATCGTTTCCTCGGTCCGCAGCTCCGGGTTGTAGAGGATCAGCGATTCATTTTCCGCAACATCCTCCGCCGCCTGCCAGACCAGCAGGTTCTGGTCCGGCATGAAAAGCAGCGACCGCCCGCTCACATGATCGCAGATCACGGACAATTCCTTCCGGACAAGGCTGTAAGCATAGATCTTGTCCGACACGGAGAAGTAGAAATACTGTTCCGCGGAAAGGTATGTGAATTCGGAAA
Source organism: uncultured Lachnospiraceae bacterium (assembly GCA_902783375.1). GTDB lineage: Bacteria > Bacillota > Clostridia > Lachnospirales > Lachnospiraceae > Catonella. The sequence goes on from CACZQN010000054.1 coordinate 25,159, forward strand.
GTTCGTCTTTGACGAAGAGGTAGGGCTCTTCCACCGGAATCAGCACCTGCTCTTCGATCCTGCATTCATCTGCCACAAACCGGTACAGGCAGATCGCAATCTGTCCCTCGTAAATACCCCGGTTCATATATCCGGATACGACAAAGTAGAAATCTCCGTTTTCCTCCATCCGCAGGATGCGGATCTCATGGTCGAGAATTCTGTCCGCCGCGTCATTGATCCCTTTTTCTGTCGCATTCAGGAAGGAATAGACGTAGGTCACCTCCTGGTTCTCAATGTCATAATACCAGAGCGCATGATCCCGCACAAGTGCAGCCCGCGTCTTTTCCGTATTGGTCATGTAGGTGAAGATCGTATCCGCCGCAGTCGTCTCAAGCGACGGGATGCGGGCAATCGTATTGCCGGCGGTGCTGCCCTCTCTGGCGGTCATGTGCCGCTCATAGGAGAGCAGGTACATCGTTGCCTCCGTGTACTGTACACGGAAATATTCATCGACATCATAGATCGTCCCGTCTGTCCCCCAGACAAGATAATCATAACTGACACCGGTTGTTGCCGCATTGTTTTCCGTGATCCGGATCTCCGGCGCAGACACCGCTGCCGCGCTGAATCCCTCCCAGCGCACCAGTTCTGCCGTCGAGTGAATATTGACATACGAAAGCGTATTCGCCTCCGGATAGCGCTCCGTCTCCAGGTAGGTCGAGAGGTTCAGGGCCGGCTGGCTGTTATCCGCAGTCCCGGCATCTGCCTCATTCTGGGTCGCTGCTCTCTCAGTCACAGTCGGAAGGCCTGCCATCGCTGCCCGCCGGAAGCGTTCCGTGAACGCGATATTCTCTTTATAATGATCTGCTCCTGCAAACCGCAGGACAGCCGGATAATAGATCTGCCGTCCATTTTCAAGCTGAAGCACGATCACCGAGCGGTAATCCTGCCCGGCTTCCAGCCGTTCCGGGAACTGCACGGCAACCCGAAGCGGTCCTTCTGCTGTTTCCGTATCCACCCAGGTGGCGTTCTCATCTTCTGTTTCAAAAACCGGTACACCGTTCGCATCGGATACCTTCACGCGGATCGCTTCCACACCAAGCCCCCGCGTCTCGATCTGCAGCACGACGGCGTCCGCCTCCCCCAGTGGCATGACATGATCCCTGATCGGTTCACAGGCGGCTTCCGAAACATAACCATGCCGCAGATTCAGGAGATACCCTCCCCGCGAATAGTGGACGATCGGAAGCGATGCTTCCGCCATCTGCGTCAGTTCCGTCTCCAGCCGGTAGGTCACCGGCCGGATCCGCATGGTAAAAAAGATCAGCGCCGCCACAAATACCAGAATCGTCGCAATCCCCCGGTAGATGTGTCTTTTCATATTTATAATATATCCTTTTATATTCTCTTGTTGAAAATCTCTTGCTTGTCTTCTCTTGTTTCTCTTCTCTTGTTGCTCTTCTCTTGTTTCCCTTGTTGCTCTTTTCTTGTTTCCCTTTAAATCGGGCTGGCTTTCACCTGTTCAGGCAAACCCGCCTTGCGTAGTATACCATATCTTTCCACTGAAATGATAGTCTGAATTCTTATTCTTTTCTGAAGAAGTTCTGAAGATCTGCGTTTTGAGGCCATTTCTGGCCTCTGACAGCGTATCTGAAGTCACCCATCTTGATCAGAATCAAGTGAATTCCCTTAGCTAGTCATGCGGATCATGCTTGTCCGCCTCCCTGCCCTGATGTTTTTCTTCTTTTTTCGACTAGAGAATAGAAAAAGAAGCAATCTAGTCATATCTCGTTGTCATTTTCCCTCATATGATATGAAAGCGACGCTCCGGAAGCATGATTATAATTGTTTATTCTATCTCGATTAGTCATATCGCAAGCCAAAACCATTGCCCATCCGGCAGGCCGCAATCACTTTTGCATGACTATATCAAGCCATTTTTCTCGTTCTAGTCTCAGCACGTCTGTACGAGCCCCTTCCAGAGAATCGATCGGCTCACTGAACGACCTGTTTTCATATCGATTGTCTTATATGACCGCTTATCCATCCAGTCTTTCCAGAATTCCGCGGTATTCAGCAAAAGCTCCATCTTCCGGAATCCACCGGAGATCCAGTTTCTTTCCTGTCACGGGATGATTCAGGATCAGCCGCCACGATGCCAGCGCCAGGCCGGCCGCTGCATCGCCAGGATCAGTATCCTCTCCCCCGGGCTCTTGCCCGTACTTTCTCCCGTACTTCCGGTCGCCGACAATTCCCTCAAATTCCGCAGTCATCTGGGCGCGGATCTGATGATGGCGTCCGGTGACCAGTTCTACCTCGGCAAGTGCCTCACATAACCCGGAGCCAGTTCCCTGCTCTGCTGTATCATCTCGTCTGCCGCCCAGCAGGCGGTAGCGCAGCACCGCATGCTTCACATCAGACTGTGCCAGACCATCTTCGTGACCCGCATCCGCCTTCAGTACCTTCACAAGATTCGTCCTGTGATCGATCGAAAGGTCATGCTCCAGTGTCGTCCACGGCGATTCCTGCAGGGCAGTTATCTCCCCAGGCACTTTCGCCTCCGGCACGCCCTTGATGACGGTCAGATATCGCTTTGTGATCGCATCCCTCTGCAGCATCGCAGAAAGCTTCGCAGCACTCTCTTTTGTCTTCGCGAACAGGAGCAGACCTTCCACCGGCTGGTCGAGGCGGTTGATGATCGCAAGATACAGTTCCCGCTCTGACCGTCCTTCCGGAGGCATGCGCCTCTGCTCTTTCGCCAGATAGACTTTGACGAGCTTCACCATATCCTGCGCGCCGCGCTCGCTCTGGGAAGGGATCCCTGCCGGTTTGATGCAGACAAGCATCGCATCGTCTTCATAAAGGATATCGGTCTTTCTGATTATCTTTATCATTGCTCTCTTCCTCAGTCCTTCTTTTCCAGATATGCTTCTGCCCAGGCGTCGACATCCGGGAAATGGTTCACGGCCATTCCTGCTTTTTCATAGACTTTCTGATATTCTTCGAGAATTCTGTCAAATCCTTCGGCATTTTTCACGAGGTCATCCGGATCATAGATCTCCATCACCGGATAGTCCGGGATGTCGATCTCCTCCCCGATTTCCTGCAGCATCGCATCGAGGCTGGCAAGTGTCAGCAAGGAAAGACGCCGGTCCCCGGTCTCAGCCGCAAGGTACATCTTATTCCGCCAGTTGGAATACATCTCCTCATAAGTCCCGCGGAGGTTCTCTGCCGTTGCCGGCTTTTTGTCATCACGTACTCTGTCATCAAGCATTCTGCCGTCTGGTTTTTCCGCGTCTGACTTTTCTCCGGCAGGCTTCTCCTCTTCCTGCGCCGGGTCATGGTCGCCTTGGAAGTTCTCTCCCGCATCCTGGGCCTGCAGCCCATAGAACTTCTGAACCTGTTCGAAGCAGCCTGCCGTTTCATCAAGAAGTCCCTTGACGCCATTCTGTATGCCGGAAATGCTCTGTGCGGATGCGATTTCTTCGATCTTTTCACAAAAGTCCACAGGGATATGCACCAGCTGTCTGAGTTCCTGGTATCTTCTCCGCCCGCCGAGGCGGAAATAGTGCCGGTTCAGCATGGCGACGGCATTTTCAAGGCTGTTCAACGCTCTTGCCGCCCAGCGATATGCCCCGGCCAGCGTGTCCTGTTCCATCAGCATCCGGCATGCCTGCTTCGCTTCATCAAGCACAGCCGCTGCCGCCTCATAATCCGCTGCGCCATATGGCCTGCTCTGTTGATTCCTCACCTGGTCACGCAGCGCCTCCAGTTTCTGAAGCACCTCATCCCCGGCGGACCACACAATCTCTGCATCCATCAGCCGGGAGATGTTCGGATCCCGGAACCTGGCTTCTTCTGCAAGTCCATGCCAGGTCATGCAGTAAAGATCATAGCCGATCCGGACATCATCCAGGATCATCCCGTCCGCAAGCGCATAGCCTTCCGGTGTGCGGATCACGATCAGAAGGTCCAGATCCGACTTCTCGTGCACATCCCCACTCATGAAAGAGCCGTAGATTCCGACAAGATCGAGAACGCCGGGAAGGTCCCTTTCCGCTTTCCGCAAAATAGCATCAATAATCCGCTTATTTCTCGCTTTTGCTGCGTTCATTTCGTTGATTTCCATCATCTCGGATCCCCTCCATTCCAACGCTAAGATGCTTGACAGGCATTCACAATATTTGTATACTTATACATGTATCTTTGTATACCAAAATACAAAATTTGAAAGGAGCTATGCAAATGTTTCTGAATTCTGCCTGGGCGCTGCTTCCGGCACTGATTGCCATTGCTCTCGCGCTCATCACCAAGGAGGTTTACTCCTCATTGTTCATCGGCATCATCACCGGTGGCCTGCTCTATTCCGGATTCAGTTTCACAGGAACGATCGAGCACGTCTTTGTGGACGGCATGATCGCCCAGCTCTCGGATGGCTGGAACGTCGGCATCCTGATCTTCCTGGTCGTCCTCGGTGCCATGGTCATGCTGATGAACCGTGCGGGCGGCTCCGCTGCCTTCGGCCGCTGGGCTGTTGCCCATGTGAAGACCAAGGTCGGCGCGCAGCTTGCAACCATCGCACTCGGCTGCCTGATCTTCATCGACGACTATTTCAACTGCCTGACCGTCGGCTCCGTCATGCGGCCGGTCACCGACAAGCACGGCATTTCCCGCGCGAAACTGGCCTACCTGATCGACGCAACCGCTGCGCCGGTCTGTATCATCGCGCCGATCTCGTCGTGGGCCGCTGCCGTCACCGGTTTCGTGGATGGTGCAAATGGCCTGACGTTGTTTGTCCGTGCGATTCCTTATAATTTCTATGCACTCCTTACCGTCGTCATGATGTTGACGCTGACCATCGGCAACTTCGATTTTGGTCCGATGAAGAAGACAGAAAGCAAGAATGCGCTGGATGCCATGAAGGCGAAGGCTGCAGGTCTTGCATACCCGGAATCCGCCATGACCGGTGCGGAGGATCAGCCGACCCCGCCTGTCTCCCAGAAGGGTAAAGTGATTCACCTCGTTCTGCCGATCATCGTGCTCATCATTTCCTGCGTCATCGGCATGATTTACACCGGCGGCTTCTTCTCCGGCACAGGCTTCGTCGATGCATTTGCAGGATCCGACGCCTCTGTCGGCCTGGTATACGGCTCCGTCATCGCGCTGCTGATCACCATCATTTTCTATCTCGCAACGCGCGTGCTCTCCTTCAAGGACTGCATGAACGCCATCCCGGAAGGCTTTAAGAGCATGGTTCCGGCCATCATGATCCTGACATTTGCCTGGACCCTGAAAGCCATGACCGACTCTCTCGGCGCTGCCGAATATGTTGCATCTCTGGTGGACGTCGTTGCGGAAAGCCATGCATTCATGAGCCTGCTTCCGGCATTCGTCTTCATTATCGGCTGCTTTCTGGCCTTCGCGACCGGCACCAGCTGGGGTACCTTCGGTATCCTGATCCCGATCGTCGCCAAGGTCTTCGGCAATGATCTGTCAAATGAACTGATGATCATCGCGATTTCTGCCTGCATGGCCGGCGCTGTCTGCGGCGACCACTGCTCCCCGATCTCGGATACCACGATCATGGCATCCGCCGGCGCACAGTGCGACCACATCGAGCACGTCTCGACCCAGCTGCCGTATGCAATCACCGCCGCCGTCCTTTCCTGCGTCGCCTATGTCCTTGCAGGATTCATCCGCAACTGGCTGATCTGCCTGCCACTCGGCATCATCATCACCATCGCAGCACTGCTGGTCCTGAAGAGAATTGATGGAGGACGCACAGAGGCTGAAGCGTAAAAAGAAGCACAAGAGAAGCTCAAGAATTCAAGCTCTTTCAAAGGCCGGATCCGACGATCCGGCCTTTTTCTTCTCTTTTCTTCTCTTTTTCTCTTTTCTTTTTCTAATTACATGCCCGAGAGCCCTGGTTTCATGGCCAGGAACCCTGGTTTCTTGATACGAGACTCCCCGTCCTCAAGATGATTCCCGCATCAGTGCCTCCAGCTTTTTCAGGTCTCCTCCCGGAATTGCCAGGCTTCCCTGAATCATCGTGGCGCTGCCGCCGCACTTCGCTGATGCTTTCTCTCGTAGAAGCTTCGCGATTTCTCTGAGATCGACATCGCGGGAGGCCATGGTGAAACGGAATCGAACAGCCCCCTCCGCGACCTCATTCCCCTGCTTCTTCTCTGCGCCATCCTCTGCTTCCGGTACGAATACCCCGCAGATCCCGTCTCTGTCTTCGACGAGTTTATTCAGCACGCGGCGCATCACGCCAGGATCGACGTCCGGATCGGAAAGCAGGACTGGCTCCCCGGCAGGAATGCGCGCCGCCTGCAGCAGAAGCAATTCTTCTTTGGTATTCTGCAGGGCGGTCTTCGCCGCCGTCCGTTCCTCCTGCAGTTTCCGGATCCGCAGAAGGATCTGGTCATTGCTCGCCTGCAGCAATTCACCGGAATCCGCGACGAGCTGCTGAGATGCCAGCACCGCTGTCATGGCGCGGCTGCCGCACGCGATGGTACAGCGCGTGCCGCCCTTATAATGTTCATGAGAGAGCATGATCAGAAGCCCGATCTCCCCGGTCCGCTGCACATGCGGTGCGCAGCAGGCACAGAGATCCACACCCGGGATCTCCACAAGACGAAGATCACCGTCGATTTCTTTCTTGCTGCGCCAGGTCAGATGCGCCTGCTCTTCTTCTGTCGGGAACCAGGCATGAACAGCCAGATCCTTTGTGATCACCTGATTCGCTTTTCGGACCAGCGCTGCGATCTGCTCTGCCGTGAGCTGCCTGTCATAGTCCATCGTCACGGTATTCCTGCTCAGGTGGAATCCGACATTGGTGCAGCCGAATCGAGAGGCTGCGAGCCCTGAGAAGATATGCTCTCCTGTGTGCTGCTGCATGAAGTCAAATCGCTTGTTCCAGTCCACTTTCCCGGCGACGGTTGTCCCCGGATCCAGCGGTCCGTCACAGATATGCACGATCACACCGCTCCGCATCTGCACATCGAGGACAGCGATGCACAGGTTCTCCGCCCCTGCCTGTCCTTCGAAAAAGTTCAGCCCCATTGGCACAAGGACACCCAGATCCGCGCTCTGCCCGCCCTGCTCCGGGAAGAACTGCGTCTGGTCAAGAATAATCTGAAAGCGGATTTCATCCGCATCAGTTCCACTCTCTCCTTTCAACATCTCACAGGAAATCACAGTTGCCAGAAACTCTGTCTGATAGGGATCCTGATCATACAGTGCGATTGTCTGTTCATTTCTTGAAATCATATCTGATAAATCCATGCTGCTAATCTCCAGGTTATTTCGTCGGGACCGGCCAGGCGGTCACAGTTCGTGGTAATATGGACATATATTTTCATAGTGCCCGTCCTTCATCCGGAATCCCTTCGGAATGATGCCGAGCGGGACGAAGCCCATTCTTTCATAAAGATGTCTGGCGTGCACGTTCGACTCGACAACTGCATTGAACTGCATCACGCCAAAACCATATTTCTTCGCCTGCGTGAGGGAATCCGCCACCAGCGTCTCCCCGATATGCACTCCTCTCGTATTTCGCCGCACCGCATAGCTGGCATTTGCAATATGCCCGCAGCGGCCGATGTTGTTCGGATGCAGAATATAGAGGCCGAGCAGATCAGACTCCTCCGGGGCACTCTCCCCATTTTCCAGCGTATCAGGAATCATCAGCGCAACCCCGCAATAGGTCTGGCTCCCGAAAAACTCCCTGGCTCCTTCGAGGTCGAGCAGTTCTTCCTGCGGAAATGCAATGCCATCCTCAACAACTTCATTCCAGATCTCCGCCATTGCCGGCAGGTCCGACTCCCTGTACGCTCTTACAACAATCACGAATCCCATCCTCCTTATATGATCATGTTGCAGCCTTCCAGATGGATGAACTGCGCTGAGGTTTATTATCGCATAAAATGCCTGTACATTCAAGTAATCTGCTTGCTTCCTGCTGACATCCACAGGTTCGCGAACAGTTCTTGCGGGAGATATCCGGCAGCAGAAGGATGTGCAATCCGGAAACCGTGGAAAAGGAAATCTTCGCTTCACAATACGGATGAACTATGCTATCATGAAGTCTGGTATGGATGTTGTTGTCCACCAGACAGGGTGGATGCCCGAACGACAGGGAGGATTGTCATGATTTATTATCTGCCAAGCTGCAAATTTAAAGCGGGATTTCCTGATACAAGCAAAAAACTGCAGGCTTTTCTTTCTTCCGAAGGTGTTACGATCACCGGATGCTGCAAACCTTCTCAGAAAATGTTTGCGGAAGGAGATACCGTTCTGAACAACTGCTGCACCTGTGCACTGATTACAGAGGAGAAATCTCCTTTTGTAACATCCAGGAGCATCTACGAATATCTCCTGGACGACCCGGCATTTCCCTGGCCGGATTACGGCGGAGAGCGGATCACAGTCCAGGACTGCTGGCGGGCAAGAGATCACCGGGCAGAGCAGGAGGCTATCCGGGAATGCATGCGCCGCATGAACATCGTTCCGGTAGAACTCGCAGAGAATTTTGAAAAAGCTGAATTTGACGGAACCTGGCGCTTCGCCCCGAAGATCATGCAGGAAAAATTCGCCCCCGTGGCATTTGGCGAGATCAACCGCACCGGCATCATCCCGGTCCCGGAGGAAGAATGGGAACAGCGGATGCGGGAACATGTCAGCCAGTACACGACCGACCGGGTCGTCTGCTACTGCAACGCATGCCTGACCGGCGTAAAACTCGGCGGCGCGAACGGCGTGCACATTCTGGAACTGGCAGCTGCAAGGCTGTAAGACTCCCTGACCGGCAGAAAATTCGCTCTTGCCTTTTCTTCTCTCTCGTGCTATACTCCCTCGTGCACATATTGACGCGAGTGTTATCCTTCTTCCCACTCGCTGTGGCTGTGAAGTCCCGTATGAACGAATGCAGCATTTCATACGATCGATGGTCCTTTGACCGGACATGGCTTTGCCGCCGCGCATCAACTCTAAAGGAGGTTTCTTTATGTCTAAGAAACAACTTTCCACCAGATTCATCGCCACTGCTGCGATGATCGCTGCAATCTATGTCGTTCTCACCGTTCTGGCTGCCGGCTTCGGCCTGGCAAATGGTGCGATCCAGGTTCGTTTTTCTGAGGTCCTGACGATCCTGCCGCTCCTGACTCCTGCCGCAATCCCAGGTGTTACCATCGGCTGTCTCCTGTCCAATATCCTGACAGGCTGTATCGTTCCGGATATCATCTTCGGCACCTGCGCTACCCTGCTCGGCTCCATCGGCACCTATCTGATCGGCCAGGCAGCACGGAAAGCCATGGCTTCCACGAAAACCACGCATGGCTCCGCCCCTAAGAACGTCATTCTGACCGGAATCGTGGGTTCTATCCCGCCGATCCTTGCAAATACCATTATCGTCCCGCTGGTGCTTCGCTACGGCTATCACCTGCCGGACGCACTGCCGTTCCTGATGCTGACCGTCTGCATCGGCGAAGTCATCTCCTGCTGCATCTTCGGCGTGATACTCCTCGCCGCTCTGCAGCCGGCAAGAAGATATCTGTTCGCAGAAGCTTAATGTTCCAATTTTGCTAAGATAACAGCATTTCCCCGCGGAAATATGAAGAAGGCATTGCGGGAAATGCTGTTTTTCGTTATACTGGATATATGGGGAATTGTGGGAGTGCAGGTATTGTGGATTGTATGCTTATGACCGCCTGCTGGCGGTATGGAGGGGCAGCAACATGAGAAAAACAAAGATTATCTGTACGATCGGGCCGGCCAGTGAATCACCGGAAATCCTGAAGAAGATGTGCAAGGCAGGGATGAATGTCGCAAGACTGAACTTCTCCCATGGCACGCATGAAGAGCATGCGGCGAAGATCGCCGCGATCAAGCAGGTTCGGGAGGAACTGGAGCTTCCGATCGCCATCATGCTCGACACCAAAGGCCCGGAGTACCGGATCGGGACATTTAAGGACCACAAAGTTGAACTGGTGGATGGGCAGGAATTCATCTTCACAACAGAGGATATCATCGGCGACGAAACCAGAGTCTCCGTCAGCTGCAAGGAATTCACAGAACAGCTCGCACCTGGCGACCGGATTCTTGTCAACAACGGACTTGTTGTCTGCGAGATCACCCAGATCATCGGCGGAGATGCTGTGACAAAAGTCATCGCAGGCGGAACATTGTCCGATAAGAAAAGCATGAACTTCCCGGGCAAACTGCTTCCGGGCGACTATCTGTCCGAGCAGGATAAGGAAGATCTCCTCTTCGGCATCGAACAGGGCGTAGACTTCGTGGCAGCTTCCTTCGTCTCGACCGAGGATGACGCCAGAGTGATCCGTGAGTTCATCGACGCCCACGGTGGCCAAGCGATCGACATCATTGCAAAGATTGAGAACCAGTCCGGTGTCTCGAACATCAAGGACATCTGCAAATATGCGGATGGCATCATGGTTGCCCGTGGTGACCTTGGCGTCGAGATTCCGTTCTCCGAGGTCCCGGCCGTCCAGAAAGAGATCGTTGATGCCTGCCGCATGCTTGGCAAGCGCGTCATCGTCGCGACAGAGATGCTCGAATCCATGATTGAAAACATCCGTCCGACCAGAGCGGAAGTCTCCGACATTGCAAATGCCATCTATGACGGTGCATCCGCCATCATGCTCTCCGGTGAATCCGCTGCCGGCAAGCACCCGGTAGAGGCTGTCAAGACCATGGCTGAGGTTGCCGAAGCGACCGAGAATCATATCGATTACAAAGCATGGTTTGAGAACATGCACTTCATCACCCACAACAATCTCGATGCACTCTCCCACGCAGCCTGCGCCATGGCTGTCGACGTCGGTGCAAAGTGTATCGCCGTCGGTTCTGTCTCCGGCATCACAGCCCGCATGATCAGCCGCTTCCGCTGCCCGGTCCAGATCATCGGCATCACGACCTCTGAGATTGCCTACCGGAAACTGGCGCTCAGCTGGGGCGTCCTGCCAGTCCTCTGTGAAGAATTCGAATCCATGGATATCATCTTCTATCACGCGACCGAAGAAGCCATCCGGCTGCTCGACCTGAAAGAAGGCGATTCCATCGTCCTGACCGGCGGCAGAGTCGGAGACAAGAAAGGCAGCACCAACACCATCCGGCTTGATACCATCAAGAGAAAACACCTGCGTTGAGGATAAACCTGTACCGTGTGACTACAGCACAGTGTGGCCACAGTACAATGTGACCACAGCATCGTGTGACCACAGTACTATGTGATAACGCTGCGAACAGCAGCTGAAAAGGGCGGCCAGTCGGCCGCCCTTTCATCTTCTCTTACTTATAGCTGTGCAGTCCCGGCAGCAGCGTGTTGACACCGATGTAGGTGAACAGCACACAGATGAAGCCGATGACGGCAAAGATCGCTGCAGTTCTTCCTCTCCAGCCGCGCCGGATCCGCAGGTGCAGGTAGATGGCGTAGATGATCCAGGTAATCAGGGACCAGGTCTCCTTCGGATCCCAGGACCAGTAGCTGCCCCAGGCC
>CACZQN010000055.1 GCA_902783375.1 uncultured Lachnospiraceae bacterium
CCCTTGGCTTTTTTCATGCCCTTTTCCTGCGGCATAGGTGCACATGCGCTGCAGGGGAAGGGCTTTTTCATTATCACCCGTATAAAAAAAACGGATTCCTGCATAGTACAAAAATCCGTTATTATCAGTTAGCCAACCTGTTCAGACAGATGCCCAAAGCACTTTTGATACAAACCTTTCTTATGAGTACCCATCGTGCGTTTCCGGGGTTTTTATGTGCTTCTCTCTTGATTTCTTCTGACTTTAGAGTATAATACGGTTAGAAGATTCTAACTATATATAGAAGTTCGTAACTGAGAGGTGCTGCAATCATGGGCAAGATTCATATCGAAAAAGGGAGCGTACAGGAAACACTGATCATCCCGCTTTATGGGCGGAAACTCTGTGCGGAGCAGTTCCCGGCGCTGTATCAGGATCCGTATGCGGCAGGGATCTGTGAGAGCATCGACTATGACTTCACGCAGTTCAAAACCAAAGAGAAGAGCGGCATGTACCAGTTCGGTGCACTGGAAGGTGCCATGCGCGAAAAGGATATGCTGTGGGAGATCAAAGACTATTTGGAAAAGCATCCGAATGCCGCAGTGGTGAATCTCGGCTGTGGACTGAATATGACAGGAAGAACAGCAGATAACGGAACCTGCCGTATCTATAATCTTGATTTTCCGGATGTGATCCAATCCCGCAATGCGCTTGTACCCGCCGAAGAGCGGGAAGAGAATATAGCCTGTGATCTGAATGATTTTTCCTGGATGGATCAGATCGACGCAGGTGACGGCGCTGTGCTTTATGCTGCTGGTGTATTCCATTACTTCACGACGCAGCAGATCAAGAAGATGGTCGTCGCGATGGCAGAGAAATTCCCGGGCGGCAGACTGGTCTTTGACGCGGTCGGCAAGTTCGGAAGAGATAAGCTCATGAAAGGCACACTGAAGAGCATGGGCATGAAGGATGTATCCGGGCTGTTCTGTGTGGATGAAGCTTCCGAGCTGGAGGGCTGGTCTCCCAAGGTAAAACTGACAAGCAGAAAAAGCTATATGCAGGGTTACTACAAGCTCGACGATCCGAACATCAAAGGCATTCACCGCTTTCTTGCAAAGCTTTGTAACAGCCTTGCAAAGATGTATATCTATCGAATGGAATTCACGGCGTGACGGGAGGGTCAAGCTGAAGGCCGGCGCAGAGCCGATGGCTTACTGGCCGCCTGTTTTCAGGCAGGGGAAAGGATATAAATGAATCCGCATAGATTTATGAAGAAGCAGGTATTCAGAGTCGATTCTGATGGATATAACGGCGCGTGGTATCCTGCACCCGGTGGGAGCAGGAGGGGAATGATCATCATGCTGGGGGACAGCGCTGAGGACTATATGGCCGCATCCGGCGCAAAGTGGCTGAACCGGCAGGGAATCCATGTGATGGCGATGTCGGCTGAGAAGAAGGACTACGGACATCACAGTTATCCGCTGGAGCGGTTCGGGAAGGCGATCCGGTTCATGAAGGCACAGGGGTGCGAAAAACTTGGCGTCGTCGGGGCTTCCACGACCGGGATGATGGCATTGCTTGCCGCATCGTATTATCCGGAGCTGACGCTGACGGTCGCGATCTCGCCTCCGGACTTTGTGATGGAGGGATTCTACCGCGACGGAAAGGACGGCGCAGAGGAACGGCCCGGTGATTTTGAGTCATCGGTGACCTGGCAGGGGCAGCAGCTCCCATTTCTCCCGTATGCTTACCGCCACCCGGATTACTGGAAGAAGCTCCAGGAGGAAGCAAAGGCGTGCGGCGATCGTGTCGCTTCCAGGAAGATGTTTGATGAATCCGAGAAGAGACACCCGATCCGGGAAGAGGAGCGGATTAAGGTGGAGAACATCCGCGGAAAGCTGATTATGATCGGTGCGGAAGACGACGTGCTCTGGGATACCTGCAGATACATCCGCAGGATGGAAGCGCGTCTTGCCGGGCTGCCCCATGAGAGCACCTGTGAAAGCTGGCTGTATGCGCACGGAACGCACTTTACTTTTCCGGAATCCTTGCTGAAGATGATGCTGCCGGTGGGCTCAGGTCTCCTGGTCTCCCTGATGTTCCGGGCAGGGAAAGAATACAAAAAAGAGTGCAGAGAGACCCGGATCGATATCGACCGGAGACTGAAAAAGGTGCTGGCGGAGTGGTGAGACTGCTGCAGTTGCCATGTGACCTGAGGAGCGTGATGAAATAAAACAGAAGAAATCTCAGATGACTGAAAAACAACATGCCAAAGTCAGAAAATAACAAGACAAGCGGACGATCCTGTGTTAGAATGAATGAGATGAAGCAGTAAAACCGGCAGGTATGTTTCTGTTTGCCGGTGCGCGAAAGGAGATGGGGTTTATGTGGAATGAAAAGAAAACTGCCTACCATTTCAATCTGATTGAGAATGAAGGCGGGAAGACCCTGGGATACAGCCCGGAGTCTGGTGTAAAGATTATTGAAAAGGATGGATTCGCGTTCAAGGATTTCCGTGGAACGGGTGAACTTCTTCCTTATGAGGACTGGCGGCTTCCGGCTGAGGAGCGTGCCGATGACCTGGCTAAGAGACTGTCGATCGAGCAGGTCGCAGGCCTGATGTGCTTTTCCGCACACCAGTTCAATATCACGAAAGAGGTCAATGAGGAGCAGAAGACCTTCCTTGACAAGCATCTGAGAAGCGTGCTGAATTCGGCCGGCGGCGTTGCACCGGATGAGGTGCAGATCGCGTGGTCGAACAACATGCAGCGCTATGTCGAAGGCAAGGAATTCGGAATTCCGTGCTACTTCTCTTCCGATCCGAGAAACGGACGCGGCGTCTCCGACTGGCCGGGCAACCTCGGTCTTGCGGCAACCTTTGATCCGGAGATCGCGCTGGAGTCTGCCAAGTGTCAGGCGAAGGAACTGAGAGACTTGGGCGTGGCCTGCTTCCTGGCACCGCAGGTGGATATTTCCTCTGATCCGCGCTGGTTCAGAAACAACGGAACCTTCGGTGAGGATCCGGCACTCTCAAGAGATATGGTGAGAGCATTCTGTGACGGTCTGCAGTCCACCTATGATGAGAATGGAAATGATCTTGGATGGGGCAAGGATTCTCTGACAGCCATGGCAAAGCACTGGACCGGTGAGGGCTCCTGTGAGGGCGGCCGTGAAGCGCATGTCGACGGTGGTAAATTCGCCGTCTATCCGAACAACAATTTCGAAGCCCTGATGATTCCGTTTGTTGACGGTGCATTCAAGCTGAACGGAAAGACAGGCTCCGCGCAGGCAATTATGTCCAGCTACTCCGAAGCTTATTCTGAAGATGGTTCCCTTGGAGAGGTCGTGGGTTCCAGTTTCTCGGAGTACAAGATCAAGGAACTTCTGCGGAAACGTTATGGCTTTACCGGTGTCGTCTGTACGGACTGGATGGTCCTGAACGAAGGAATGAAGGAAGGCAGACGGTCCTGCGGCTGGGGCGCACACATTGAGGATCCGGAGGTGGAGCCGGGGGAGAGAGCATTTATTGCGATTATGGCCGGCGTTGATCAGATGGGCGGATGCTCGAACCCGGATGTATTGATGGATGCATACCGCTTTGGGTGTGAGAAGGTTGGCAAAGAGGTTATGGACGCTGCCTTTGCGCAGTCCGCACAGAGATTGCTGCAGGGATATTTTCTGACTGGCCTTTTTGAGAATCCGTATCTCGATGAGGCTGCTGCACTTGCCGATGTGAATTCTCCGGATAAGCAGGAAGAAGCATTGAAGGCGCAGGTAAAGGCTGTCGTGATGCTGAAGAACGAGAACCAGGCTGTGAAGAAGAGTGAGAAACGGATGAAGGTTTACATCCCGGCGCTTTATGAGGCTCCGCACTATATTGTCACTGCATTCCAGCCAGCGAGAACGACAGAAGCAGCTGTATCCTATCCGATCAGTCTCGAAGTTGCCGGAAAGTACTTTGATGTTGTGACGGATAAGGTGGAAGGGACCGAGATCACACGCCTGACGGAGGAGGAACTTAAGGACATCGATCTGGTTCTGATCCCGGCGATGGATCCGGGCAATTCGAGCCCGCAGGACGGCAGAAAGTCTGCACAGGGCTACGACATGAACTCTCAGACAGCACATGCAAACGAGGATGAGCCGGATGTTGCCAGTGATACAGCTTTCCGTCCTTTGACCAGACAGTACCGTCCGTATGTTGCTGATGGCCCGTATGTCAGAAAAGTCTCGATTGCCGGCGATATTCTTCCGGATGGAACCAAAGAAAACCGTTCCTATTTCGGACAGACTGCACTGACAACCAATGAGGAACAGCTTGACCAGATCCTCGAAGCTGCGGAGATGGCAAAGAAGGTTGGCGTACCGTCCGTTGTTGCCATGTTCACCGGAAAGCCGCTCTGCTTCCATGAGTTTGAGCCATCCGTCGATGGCATCCTGGTGACCTTCTCCGGCTCTTCCGAGGCACTTGCACGCATTGTGGCCGGCCTCGACGAGCCGAGTGCGCTGCTGCCGATGCAGATGCCGAAGGATATGGATGACGTCGAGCGTCAGATGGAAGATACACCGAGAGATATGGAGTGCTACACAGACTCTGTCGGCCATAAGTATGACTTCGCTTACGGCATGAACTACAGCGGCGTGATCTGTGATGCACGTGTGGAGAAATATTCCGCTGCACCGCTGACAGAGCCGGAGAATAAAGGTATTCTGTAAGCTGTGGCAGGCGGTCTGTGACCGCAGAACAAAAAGATACGCCCGGGGCACATGTGACCCCGGGCGTTTTTATGCCAGCTACCGGAACAGCAGATGGTGGATGATCATTGGTATAAAGAACTCCTGTATCAGGAACGGCGTGCCGTCTTCCGGACCGGCGAGAGGATCGCGTGGAGAAGATCCATCGGGGTCTTGTCGCGGTCATTTTCCATGCGCGGCACCAGAATCAGGACACAGCCAAGGCGCAGGAGCGTCGCGATCAGGAAGAGCGCCTTGTAGCGGTCAAACCATCCCGTGAAGAGATGTGCGGATTCGAAGAACCGCAGCAGGGCACCGGCGGACAGGGAGCCGAGCGTCGTCCCGACGAGGGCCGTCACACAGGAAAAGACGGCGATATAGGACGGGCGGGTATCTGCAGAACTGATCGAGAGCTGCATGTTGTTGGCGGCCAGGTTGGAACCGCACCAGAACATGGCTCCGAAGAAGTTGTGCAGGAACGTCGGCCAGATGCTGCCTGGCGTCGCCAGCAGGTAGAACAGCGGCGTGAGCGCAGCACCGATGCAGGAGAGCAGCATCACGCTCTGGGAACCGTAGTTATACATGGCACGGCCCCAGCGCTGGACCATGAAGATGGCGGCGACACACGAAGCGATGGTTCCGAAGACCATGATCTGCGTGAAGTTCAGTCCCATGACGTTCATGGAATACGGGCTCATGTAGATACCGGACATATTGGCAGTGAAGCACCAGCAGGTCCAGAAAATCATGAAATGCATGAACGGTTTATTCTCATAGATGCCCCGGAACACCTCTATCAGCTTCAGCTTTTTCGGCGGTGTGCTGAACTGTTCCTTGCAGAAACCGAAACAGATCATATCGGTCATACCGACCAGACCACCGAGCAGGAAGATGATGACATATCTGGTTTCCGGCGGAAGGTGGTCCAGCAGCCAGGCGATCAGTAATCCGGCGCCGATGTTGATAAAGGACATGATGACATCCCGGATCGACAGCCAGCGTGACTGGATGTCCTGTGGAGCAAGGTCAGAGAGCCATGGGAACCAGCAGGGGTTGATGATCTGGCTGCAGCAGGAGGAGATTCCAAGCAGGAAGATCAGGGTGTAGATCTGATAGTTGATGGTGATGCCGCGTGGAACAAAAAACGGGATCAGGCCGAACAGGAGCCAGAGGGCTCTTGAAAATAGGCCGATCGTCAGCAGATACAGTTTCCGCTTGTGCGTGCGGTTCACCAGCATGGAGAACGGAATCTGCAGAAGCGCTGCTGCCTGCGGGATGGCGTTCAGGATGGCGAAGGTCAGGTCATTGGCGCCAAGGGAGGTTGCCAGACCGACCATAGCCGTCGTGCCGCCTCCGCAGATGATGCCCCACAGATTGCCGCAGATGTTGCCCATCAGGATACAGTTCAGACTGCGGCGGATATCCTGTGGCAGTTTCTCTTCATTATAAAGATCCCGGAGTGGATGCGGGATTGCAATTGCTTTGCTCATACTCACACACCTGTTATACGGATTGGTGATCAATGTGAAAGGTCGCCGCAGATTACCCAGTCAGAAAATACCTGCAAATCTGCGACGATTATCCGCATTATAACATATCGGATGCAGGATGCAAGTCCTGAATTATTGCCAATTTCCAGGTGGAGCATAAAGCCTGTTTTGGGCATAATTCAAGGGAGCTGCGATTGATTTTCAGAACTTGAAAATGGCCCTGTGAATCGGTATAATTGTAGGCGGAAAATACGTATTGTACGGGGCCTGAGGCAGGAGTTTGATACATGTATTTACTGGACAGTCTGACAACGATGATCAATAAGAGTTCGCGGGACGAGCCGAGATACTGGTTCGCTTGCTATGTGCTGGAACATACCGCGGATGTGGCGGATATGAATATCGAAGTGCTTGCAAAGAACTGCAACACGTCTGCAGCGTCGGTCTCGCGCCTGGTGACGGAGCTTGGCTGCGAGAACTACCGCGCATTCAGGGAGCATTGCAGGCTATTTGCCAATTCCTACGCCAATCTGAGAGAACAGAGCGTGGATGCGGGTGCCATGCGGCCGGACAATGTGCGCAATTTCATGGAACGGGAACTGCTGCCGTCTCTGACGGCGATCCCGATGGAAGCCGTCTGCCAGGTGGCGGATTTCCTCGAGGGGGATGTCTATCTGGTCGGAATGGCGACGATGCGGGCCATCACGACCAAGCTGCAGGCCTACATCTGGATGAACGAGGAGAGAAAGATCTTCCTGCCGAACCAGACCGGCGAACTGCGGACGCTGCAGGAGAAAGATCACGTCATCGTCTTCAGCGGCACCGGCAGGTTGTTCATCGAGACGGACCTCGTGGAGAATCTCAAAGCCACCAGAGCGAGGAAGATGCTGCTCACCACGACAAAGAATGACAACGCGGCTTCCATGCAGCTTTTTGATGAAATAGTCCGGATTCCGGCGGAGACGGGTTCGACCTGGTTGATCCATCACCTGTACTCCTTCTTTATCGATATGGTGACGGATGAGATGTACCGGAGAGGATAACGCGCACAATGCGGTAAAGCGCAGCGTGTCAATGCACCGTGCGGCACTGCACAGCATGGCATGGCGCATGGCTGGCAGGTGAGCGGGAGGGTGTGAGAGAATGCAGGATGAGAAGACAGTGAACAGAGAAGCGTGGAAGGTCAATTACGTGACCTTGCTGGAAGAGGTAAAGGATTTTGCCGGGGAAGAGCCCTGGTATGTGGCGGCTTTTGCGAATATCTCGGCACTTCTTTATGAGGAACTGCCGGATCTGAACTGGGCGGGCTTTTATATCGTCCGCGGAGAGGAACTGATCCTCGGGCCTTTCCAGGGAAAGACGGCCTGTATCCGGATTGCGAAGGGAAAGGGCGTCTGCGGGACAGCCTGGGAGCAGGAACGGATCCAGCGCGTGCCGGATGTCCATCTGTTCCCGGGGCATATCGCCTGCGACAGCGCCTCCAACTCGGAGATCGTGCTGCCGGTGAGACAGGACGGGCAGGTGGTGGCTGTGCTCGATATCGACAGCCCGGTGTTCGACCGGTTTTCTGCGGAAGATGAGAGAGGACTTGCGGCGATCGCAGATGCGCTGAGCGACCTGTGCACGGGATTCTGAGGGGCAATCGATGAAGATCACATGGCTTGGAACGGCGTCCATCCTGGTGGAAGCCGGCGGGACGAAGCTTCTCTTCGATCCCTTTGTTCCGCTGCATGGCGCGAAGCTGTGGACCGGGGCGTGGCATGAAGGACAGAAACCGGACAGTTTCCATGTCCGGCTGCGGGATTTTGACGAATACACGCATATTCTGGTGACGCATGGGCACTTTGACCATATTTCTTCGATCCCTGCGATCATCACGAGGAATCCCGGAAGCACCGTGTACTGTACAAAGACACCCTTTGAGACCCTGCGGAAGGCAGGTGTTCCGGAGAAGAATCTTTCTGTGATAGCGGCCGGAGAGGAGCTGCATTTCCTCGGGGAGGAGCTGACACAGTTCAGCGGGGAGATCAATGTGCGCACCTGGCAGGGCAGGCATGCCGATCTGGAGACGCGGAATCCGAAGCTGCTTCTTCAGAAGCGGAACTTCTGTGTCGCCGACAACCTTGTCTATATCCTGAAGGCGAACCGGCAGCATCCGGAACACGGCGAAACGCTTTTCTACGAGATGCAGGCGGAGGGGAAGCGGGTGCAGCTGATGGGAAGCCTGAATTTGGCGGACGATGTTGTCTATCCGCGTGGTGCAGATCTGCTGATCCTGCCCTACAGCGGGTATGCGGACAATCTTCCGAAGGCGGATAGCGTGATCCGGAGACTGGCTCCGGAAAAGGTTCTGCTGGATCATTTTGATGATCCATTTCCACCGGTCACGACGATGGTGGATCTTCGGGGTATCCGGGAGAAATATGGGGATCAGATTGCTGTAATCGGTGCAAAAGAGAGTTATTTTCTGTGAGAGGAGCGGCAGCATGGCGCAGGAAATCTGGGATGCTTATGATATCTACGGTGTGAAGACCGGGGATCTGCTTGTGCGCGGAGAACCGATACCACCGGGACTGTTTCATATCGTCTGCGAGGTGATTGTCCGCCACAAGAACGGGAAATATCTGATCATGCACCGGGATCCGGCAAAACCCCTGCACCCGGACAAATGGGAACTGACGGCCGGAGGTTCCGCTTTTTCCGGGGAAGATGCCCTGACGTGCATGGAGCGGGAGCTGATGGAAGAGACGGGGGTTCATGCGGATCCGTGTGAGTTCCGTCAGGTCTACCATGAGGTGATTGACCGGCCGGGCAATGGCTGTATTTTCTACGAATATTACTATGAGACGGACTGCGATCCGACTTCGGTCACCCTGCAGGCCGGGGAGACCGTCGGGTATGACTGGGTTTCCTTCCCGGAACTGCTCGAGATGATCGGAGAAGACCGCTTTGTGCCGCATCAGGCGATCCGGCTCATGCGTTATCTTGACAGCCCCTACTATCAGGGGCGGGTTCTGAACATCTGGCACACCAACGATATCCACAGCTATTATGAACGGTTCGCCCGGATCGTCGGTGCGCTCCGGAAGAATGCGATTCCGGCAAATGATCTTGTGCTCGATGCGGGTGATTTCGCCGATACGAGATCGATTGCGGTCAGCGGGACCCGCGGCAGTGGTGCCATGCGCCTGCTGGCGGCCGCCGGGTATGATGCGATCGCCATTGGCAATAACGAGTACTTTGCAGGCGTTTCTGATCTGGAATATATGGGCGGAGAAAGCAGCGTGCCGCTGCTTTCCTGCAACCTCGCAAAGCTGGACGGCAGTGCGGTGGAGCACGTACTTCCCTCCGTGATTCTGACTAAGAGAGGGATGCGGATCCTGGTGATCGGTGTGAGTCCCTGGTACGAGGGACCGGGAAACGTGACGGACTTTACGGATATGTCGGGGATCCGGCTCTGGAATCCGGTTTCGACCATCCGGGAGATCCTCGCCGAAGAAAAAGGAAACTATGATGTCTCGGTGCTGCTCTCACATGCCGGCGTGGAGGCAGACGGCAGGATCGCCGAGGAGATCGGCGCAGCCGGCGGACTGGATGTCATCATCGGCGGCCATTCCCATACCCTGATCGATCATGCACTCCTGATCAACGGCACCTGGATTCATCAGTCCGGGAAATACGGTGATTTCCTGGGGCGGATCTCGCTGCTATTTGATGCGAATGGAAGAATTGTGTTCGGCCTCTCCGCGAACCAGGAAGCACTGCCGGGCATCTTCCCGGAAGATCCGGTGGTACGGGATGTTCTGGTGAAGGAGACGGAGCGCGGCAGGGCGACGCTCGCAAAGCCGCTGTACCGGATCCCGAAGGTGCTTGACTATGATCCGTACCGGGAGTGTGGTGCTATGAATTTTCTTGCAGATGCACTGCGGAAGGAATACGGCGGGGATCTTGCGCTGATCCATCACGGTGTCCTCTCCGGACCGGTTCCGGAAGAGATCTCAAAGATGGCGCTGCTTGCGCTGTCGCCGTCCATCCTGAATCCGACGACGCTGACATGGACGGGAAGGCAGATCCGGGAAGCGATCCGTGCATCGCTTCAGGACGACTTCATTCATCAGGACGGAAGAGGACCGGGCTTCCGTGGTACAGTACTGGGGGCGCTCGCCGTCAGTGCCAATGTGCAGGTATCCCTGCACGAGGATGGTGCACTGAGCATCCGGGTCGATGAGAAGGAACTGGATGATGACACCGTCTACGAAGTCATCACCGATGACTATCTCTTCCGCGGCACCGGCTATGAGATGCTGCGCGGTTCCGTCAAACGGGAGCACTATCATCCGGGATACATCCGGGATCTGCTGGAGCGGACCCTGCCGGATGAAGAATTGCAGAAGCTGGCGGAGCGGCAGCGGATCTGCAGACCGGCTGGAAAATAACAGTTGCAAAGATGAGTCAGAGGACAGTATGAACCATACAATCTATATGGCACCGATGGAGGGCGTGACAACCGCCATCTACCGGGGCATTTTCCGGAAATATTTCACGGGCGTGGACAGATTCTTCACGCCCTTTCTTGGTGCGGGGGTGACGCACCGCTTCAAACACAAGGAACTGCAGGAGATCGTTCCTTATGATGAGAAACTCATCCCGCAGCTGCTGACGGCAGATGCGGAGGGTTTCCGCTTCAGCGCCGCGATGCTGCAGGAAGATTATGGCTACGGCGAAGTGAACCTGAACCTGGGCTGCCCGTCCGGGACGGTTGTCTCGAAGGGAAAGGGAGCCGGGATGCTGGCGGATCCGGAGAAACTGGACCGGTTCTTCCGGACCGTGTTCGCGGATCTGGATGAAAATCTTGAACAGGGGACGGGACATCCGGTGCTCCCGAAGATTTCGGTGAAGACCCGGATCGGCCTCACGGACCCGGCTGAAGCGAAGACACTGGCAGAGGTGCTTGCGAAGTATCCGCTGTATGAAGTCACCGTCCACCCGCGCGTGCGCGAGGAATTCTACCGGCCGGGCGTCCATCCGGAGGCCTTCCGGACCTTCGCGGATGTGATCGGCACGGAGAAGCTCGTCTACAACGGGGATCTCTTTCGGGCAGAAGACCTGCAGCGCCTGGATGCGCTGCAGGACGGCAGATACCGGGATATCCCCATCATGCTGGGACGCGGACTGATTGCCGATCCGGCGCTGGCACGGGAGATGAAGGGCGGGGAACCGCTCCAGAAAGAAGAGCTGCGATCCTTCATGGAGGACCTCTGGCAGGCGTACCGGGAGGTGGTCGGAAGTGACCGGGATACGCTCTTCAAGATGAAGGAGATCTGGTTCTACGTCGGGATGATGTTCCCGGAGGAGAAGCGGGAACTGAAGGAGATCCGGAAAGCGAATGACGGACCGGCATACCGGGCAGCGGTGCGCACCCTGTTCTCCGCACACCGGGAGAATCATTTTTCCGGTGCATATCATGCAATCTGAAGAAAAATGTCTGGTTTTCTTCACTAACCTGTGTTATACTTGCCTCACTTATTGAGAATTCAGAATCAAGTAGCGAGGCTTTTTTTTCTGAGAATCCTAGAATAAAGAAGGTATAGAAGGAAGATGAGTGAAGAGAATCTGACACTGGCGGCGCTCCCGATCGGGCAGCCCGCCGTGATTGAAACCGTCGGTGGGGAAGGGGCGCTGCGCCAGCACCTCCTCGATATGGGTGTGATTCCGGGCGTCGAGGTGACGCCGGTCCGTCTCGCACCGATGGGGGATCCGATTGAGATCCGGATCCGGGACTATGAACTGACGCTGCGGATGGATGACGCGACACAGATCGGTGTGCGGCCTGTCACGCAGGAACTGCTGCCGGGCGGATCCGGGAGACCGGCTGAAATAACGGCGAAGCAGGACGGAAAGAATACCGGCGCAAGAAGGAAAAAGATCGAACACCCGGGACTCGGAGAAGAGGGAAGATTTCATTCCAGGAAGGATGAGCACCCGGTACCGGAGGGAACGACGCTGACCTTTGCCCTGGTCGGAAACCAGAACTCCGGGAAAACGACCCTGTTTAACCAGCTGACCGGCGCCAACCAGCACGTGGGCAATTTCCCCGGCGTGACGGTGGACCGCAAGGATGGTCCGATCAAAGGGCATCCGGACACTATGGTGACGGACCTGCCGGGCATCTATTCGATGTCACCATATTCCAGTGAAGAACTGGTTTCGAGAAACTTTGTCCTGGATGAACAGCCGAAGGCCATCATCAACATCGTCGATGCGACGAACATCGAGCGAAACCTCTACCTGACCATGCAGCTCCTGGAGATGGGGACGCCGATGGTTGTGGCGCTCAATATGATGGAT
This sequence comes from uncultured Lachnospiraceae bacterium, assembly GCA_902783375.1. Classification (GTDB taxonomy): domain Bacteria; phylum Bacillota; class Clostridia; order Lachnospirales; family Lachnospiraceae; genus Catonella. The sequence goes on from CACZQN010000055.1 coordinate 12,552, forward strand.
GAGATGACCGGAAATGGCGGAATCGTCGATGTGAACCGGATGGAGGCGCTGCTGGGCGTCCCGGTTGTTCCGATTTCCGCTGCGAAGAACGAGGGCGTTCACGAACTGGTCCGCCATGCACTCCATGTGGCGAAGTACCAGGAGAAGCCGCTCCGGCAGGATTTCTGTGACGCGGCCGAGTATAACGGGGCTGTCCATCGTTCCCTCCATGCCGTCGTCCATCTGATCGAGGATCATGCGTCGAGGGCAAGAATCCCGGTCCGGTTTGCAGCCAGCAAGCTGCTGGAAGGGGATGAACTCATTCTCGAGAAACTGAAACTGGATGACAATGAAAAGGAGATGCTCGACCATATCATCCTGCAGATGGAGAATGAGCGTGGCCTCGACCATGCTGCGGCTATCGCGGATATGCGGTTTGCCTACATCCAGAAGGTGGTGGATGCAGCCGTGATCCGCCCGCATGAATCGAAGGAGCATATCCGCTCCCAGAAAATCGACCAGGTTCTGACGGGGAAATGGACTGCCATTCCTGCTTTTATCGCGATCATGGCCGGGATTTTCTACCTGACCTTCAACGTGATCGGTGCGTGGCTGCAGGGCCTGCTCGAGACCGGAATCGATGCCCTGACGAAGCTTGTGGATGCCTGGATGACATCCGCCGGTGTCAATGCGGTTCTGCATGCTTTTGTGATCGACGGAATCTTTGCCGGTGTCGGCAGCGTCCTTTCCTTCCTGCCGATCATTGTGACCCTGTTCTTCTTCCTGTCCATCCTCGAAGATTCCGGCTATATCGCCAGAGTTGCATTTGTCATGGACAGACTGCTCCGGAAGATCGGCCTGTCCGGGCGGAGTATCGTGCCGATGCTGATCGGTTTCGGCTGTACGGTCCCTGCCGTGATGGCGACCAGAACCCTGCCATCCGAGCGTGACCGCCGCATGACGATCCTGCTGACCCCGTTCATGAGCTGTACGGCGAAGCTGCCGATCTACGCCTTCTTCGTAAATGCCTTTTTCCCGGGGAAGGGCGGCTTCATCATGACCGGTCTGTATGTGCTGGGCATCCTGGTCAGCATCCTGATCGCGCTGCTCTATAAGAACTCCCTCTTCAAGGGAGAAGCGGTTCCGTTTGTCATGGAACTGCCGAACTACCGGCTGCCGGGTGCAAAGAACGTCTGCCAGCTCCTCTGGCAGAAGGCAAAAGACTTCCTGCAGAAGGCGTTCTCGGTCATTCTCGTGGCCACGGCACTGGTCTGGTTCCTGCAGAGCTTTGACCTGCGCTTCAATATGGTTACAGACTCCTCTGAGAGTATCATGGCAATGCTTTCCGGCTTCCTCGCGCCGCTCTTCCGGCCGATCGGCCTGGGAGACTGGAGGATCTGCACGGCGCTGATCTCCGGCTTCATGGCGAAGGAAAGTGTCGTCTCCACGATGGAGATCCTGTTCGCTGGGCAGGGCGGCGTGACCGCAGTCCTGACACCGGTGGCCGCAGCCTCCATGCTGGTCTTCAGCCTGCTCTACAGCCCCTGCGTCGCAGCAATCGCCTCCATCCGCCGCGAACTTGGCGGAAAGTGGGCAGCAGGTGTCGTGCTCTGGCAGTGCGTCATCGCCTGGATCGCAGCCGGAATCACCTATTTGATCGCCGGGGTGTTGTGAATTGATTCTTGTCGGTCCTGATTTTTTCTATTTTTTATGCTTTTTAGGATTCTGAAGGTTTTCTAAAATCTGGGGCTGATCCATTGCGCCTCACGAAAGCGGGTGCTATAATCAGAACTGCAGAACACAAAAGCTGCTGAATATCGAAAAGCAGTGCAGTATATTTTCAGATGGAGGTTGGCTATGGATCTCAATGAAGGATTAAAGAAAGTATTTCTGGTAGGTGTCGGTGCAGTCGCGATCAGTGCAGAGAAGCTTGGAGAAGTCGCGAACAAGCTTGCTGAGAAAGGTGCTGAGGTAGCCGATCAGAACAAGGAAACCATCGATGGCCTGAAGGCAAAAGCAGATGGCTTTGTACAGAAGGGCCAGGAGTTCGGCACAGAGGTCAAGGAAAGATTCAAATTCGGCCCGGTCGAGAATCTGAGCAAAGAGGATCGTGATCGCCTGAGAGAGCTTCTTGATGAGGCGGATGAGGCTGAGGAAGCAGCTGCGAAGGCTGCAGAAGAAGCTGCTGCGGAAGCAGAAGAAGAGGCGGGAGAGCTCTTTGATGATCTGAGCGACGAAGCAGATGCAGCCTGCGAGAAGGCTGAAGAAGTCTGTGACGAAGCCTGTGAAAAGCTTGATGAAGTGAAAGAAGCTGCAGCAGACTTTGCCGAGAAGGCAGAAGCGAAGGCAGAAGAGGTCGTTGATGCGATCAAAGATGCCGTCGATCATATTACAGAATAAACAGGAACCTTTGCAGGAAGACCGCTGCGCGAAAGCGCGGCGGTCTTTTTGACTCTTGCATAAAAATTCAGACTGTGCTATAGTGGTAGCATTCTTTTCTGAATACAACCGCTGTTGAACATTATTGAATTATATGGAGGAACACCATGGTGGATTTACGTGGAAGACATTTCCTGACGCTGAAAGATTATACAAAAGAGGAGATCCTGTACCTGCTGGATCTGGCTGCGGAACTGAAAGAGAAAAAGAAGAACCACATTCCGGTGGATACGCTGAAGGGCCGCAATGTCGCCCTGATCTTTGAGAAAACAAGCACGAGAACCCGCTGCTCCTTTGAGGTGGCTGCGCACGATCTCGGGATGGGCACCACCTATCTGGATCCGTCCGGATCCCAGATCGGAAAGAAGGAGAGTATCAAAGATACGGCGAGAGTGCTTGGCAGCATGTATGAGGGCATCGAGTACCGTGGATATGGACAGGAGATCGTTGAAGAACTGGCAGCCTACGCGGGTGTTCCGGTCTGGAACGGTCTGACGAATGAATATCATCCGACGCAGATGCTGGCGGATATGCTGACCGTGAAAGAAGAGTTCGGGAAGCTTGCAGGTCTGAAACTGGTCTACATGGGCGATGCACGCTACAACATGGCGAATTCCTACATGGTCGTCTGCTCGAAACTCGGACTGCACTTTACAGCCTGCGCACCGGCAAAGTATTTCCCGAATGCAGAGCTGACAGCCCAGTGCCAGGTCTATGCGGCGGAGAGCGGCGGTTCGATCACGTTCACCGAGGATGTCGCTGAGGCTGCGAAGGATGCCGATATCATCTGCACCGATGTCTGGGTCTCCATGGGAGAACCGGATGAAGTCTGGGAGGAGAGAATCCATGATCTGACTCCGTATAAGGTTACCATGGATGTGATGAAGCAGGCGAAGGAATCTGCGATCTTCCTGCATTGCCTGCCGTCCTTCCATGATCTCGGCACCGTCATCGGCCGCCAGATTCATGAGAAATATGGCATCTCGGATATGGAAGTCACCGATGAGGTCTTCGAGGCCTATGCCGAGAGCGTCTTCCGCGAGGCGGAGAACCGCATGCATACCATCAAGGCGGTGATGGCGGCAACGCTCGGCGCCTGAAAAACAGGTATAATCAAAAAAAGAACCGGACATCGATTTAAGATGTCCGGTTCTCTGGTTTTCCGTCAGACTTCAAAGAAAAGCCCGCTCTTCTTCAGCACAGGCCGGAGAACGAGGTAGAGAACACCTGCGACGATCACGGTCAGCAGGGCGTTGAAGGCGGTCGTCCCGGCGGCGATCTTCTGGATGATCTGCGCGGCGTTCTGCTCGATTCCAAGCAGGTACACTTTGTAGAAATAGCCGATGATCGGATCGAAGATCGTGTTGAAGATCATGCCGGCAGCGGAGGCTGCGAAGGTGCTGACCGTCAGTTTCTTCTTGTCGGTCTCTTTGGAAATGTGGCACACTTTATGGGCAACGATCCCGACAATCAGGCCGATGAGAAACTTCATCAGGAATGTCTTCGGTGCCGATGTGGCATAGCCCGCGGTCAGGTCGGCGATGGTGAGTCCGACACCGCCTGCAAGGCCGCCCCAGACGCCGCCGAGCATCAGGGCTGCCAGCACGACAAAGGTGTTGCCGAGATGAAAGGCTGTCTTCCCGCCTGCGATCGGGATATCGATCCGGAAGACCTGGAAGCCAATATAGGCAAGCGCGGCAAAGATAGCTGCCTGCGCCAGTTTCCGGACATCTACTTTCTGATTCTTCTGCTGATTCATAAGTCCCTCCCCTTTACAGAGCATGTGGAACGGTGGTATCTGTCCACGCTCTTTATTTGCAGACATCATACACCTAAACTGGCATCATTAAAATGGCCAGAATATAATAATTCAATAGTACCAGAATTGCCCTTGCAAATCAACTCCATATGCTGTAAACTGTAATCGATTACAGAATGTTAAATCATAGAATCATGCATGCGGCAAAGAGAAGAGAAAAGGATTGCCGGGGAAGGAGGTCAGAATGGCGACGATCAAAGATGTGGCGAAGCGGGCCGGCGTCTCTGTAGCCACGGTATCGAGAGTGATGAATGCTGCCGATACGGTGAAGGATGATACCCGTGCGATCGTGGAGAAAGCGATCGAAGAACTGAATTATTCGCCGAACGAGCTGGGACGTGGACTGCGCAGGAATGCGACCATGCGGATTCTGGTCGTGCTGTCGACGATCTCCAACCAGTTTCATTCGAGAGTCCTCCGGGGCATCGAGGATACCGCGGGTGAGAACGGGTACAGTGTCCTGATCGGGACGACGAGAGACCGGATGGAAACCCTGGCCAGATATCATGATATGCTGCGGACGAGACAGGTGGACGGGGCCATTTTCATGTCCACGCACCTGAAAGATCGGGAGGAAATCGAATTCTTCGGGGAAGGATACCCGGTTGTCTGTGCCTGCGAACCGATGGAGGGCATCGACGTGTCATACGTCGGGATCAATGACTACCAGGCAGCGGCAGATGCGACGGAATATCTGATTTCCCTCGGGCACAGAAGAATCAGTCTGCTGACCGGCGGTACCCAGATGCGGACCAGCGGTTCCGCCTGGCTCAGAGAGCAGGGATTTCGCAGCGTGATGGAAGCCCACGGCCTCCCGGTCGAGGAAAACCTGATCATCGCAGAAGGAGTGACCTATAATGCCGGCAGAAGAGCGGCAGCCAGGTACCTCGCGATGGAACAGCTGCCGGATGCAGTCTTTTCCTGTTCCGATGCCGGCGCGGTCGGACTGATCAACAGCATGTGGAAGGCCGGTGTCCGTGTCCCGGAGAAGCTGTCGGTGATGGGATTTGACAACATCGCGGTCAGCGAAGTGATCTACCCGTCGGTGACGACGATCGCACAGCCGCAGTACGAGATCGGCCAGAAGGCGATGGAGATGCTGCTGGCAAGGCTGAATCACACGACGGAGAAAACAGAGACGATTTATCTGCCGCACACATTGATTGAACGAGAAAGTACCATGCGACATAAGGCTTGAAACAGATGGCCTTCTATCATAAGAAAAGGAGATCAAGCGTATGAAATTAGGGGTTTTCAGTCCGGCTCTTCAGGATAAGAGTCTGGAAGAAGCACTGACCTGGCTGGAGAACAAGGGTGTTCAGGCAATCGAACTGGGCTGCGGTCCGTATCCGGGCAAGGCACACTGCAATCCGGAAGAACTGCTTGCCGATGAGGCAAAGTTCGAGGAGTTCAAGGCAACCTTCGCAAGACACAACATCATGATCAGTGCGCTTTCCTGCCATGGCAATCCGGTTCATCCGAACAAGGAATTTGCCGCACAGAGCGACAGAGACATCGACAATGCGATCCTGCTTGCAGAGAAGCTTGGCATCGATGTGGTGAACGGTTTCTCCGGCTGTCCGGGTTCTGATCCGGATGCAAAGCAGCCGAGCTGGGTGACCTGCGCATGGCCGACAGAGTATGCTGAGGAGCTGGATTATCAGTGGAATGAGGTCCTGATCCCTTACTGGAAGAAGAAAGTAGAATTCATGCGTGCACACAACGTGCATAAGTTTGGTTTTGAGATGCATCCGGGCTTCTGTGTGTACAATCCGGAGACCTGCCTGAAGCTGCGTGCAGCAGTCGGTCCGGAGCTTGGTGCAAACTTCGATCCGAGCCACCTGTACTGGCAGGGCATCGATATGGTTGCAGCCATCAAGACACTTGGTCGTGAAGGTGCGCTGTTCCATTTCCATGCAAAAGATACCAAGATCGATGAGCTGAACACGAAGGTGAACGGCGTTCTCGACACCAAGAGACTGGATGACGAAGTGAACCGTTCCTGGATCTTCCGTGCCGTCGGCTACGGACATGATCTGCTGCACTGGAAGGACATCATGAGCGCACTGCGTGCAAGCGGCTATGATTACGTCATCAGCATCGAGCACGAGGACTGCATGATGAGCTTCGAAGAAGGCATCACCAAGAGCATCGAGGCCCTGAAGAGTGTCATGTTCTTCGAGGAGAGAAGTGTTGCTTTCTGGGCAAACTGAAGCTCCGGACAGTCACGATACAAAAACGATACAAAAAAGAAGCGGTACCGCGAGGTACCGCTTCTTTTTATGGATGTTCAAAACTCATGAACAATGTGATCCATTAAGCCTGAACAATAGCGCCGGTCGGGCAATCAGCCTCGCAAGCACCGCAATCGATGCAAGCAGACTCATCAACAACATACTTGTCATCCCCAGCGGTAATAGCGCCAACCGGGCAAGCTGCTGCACAAGCACCACACATTACGCATCCATCATTCACTACATGAGCCATGGTCATAACCTCCGTAATTCTCATTATCTAAAACATACATCGCATACAGGGATTTACCAGATCCCTATGTTCGTATTGTAGTATGAAATGTGATTTTTTGCAAGAGAATTATTGGACAATTTTGTTCAATTAGGGGAACAAAACAGAATTTGGCAGATAAAACTCAAGTTAGTGATAACTAAACTGAAAAATCCCCCGCGGCCGCCATGGGCTGCGGGGGAGGATCATTTCAAAGAAGCAGATCAGTCGTGGATCTGGCCGTATTTCCGGAGAATGTTGTGAATCCGCTCGCTTGGGTTCAGCAGATCGCTGATTGCGGACTCGTGATTCAGACGGTCGATGAGCAGTGCGATGTACTTGCTCATGTCGGCACTGATGTAATACGGGCGGGAGAGCAGTTCCGGTGACTGGTACACCAGGTTGGTGGTGATGACCCGGTCGATCAGGCCGTCTTCATAGGCCTTGTCAAACTTGTCAAAGCCTGCCGTGAAGAGACCGAAGGTGGTGCAGGCGAAGATCCGGCTCGCACCTCTGCGCTTCAGCTCTCTGGCGACATCCAGCATGCTTTCGCCGGAAGCGATCATGTCATCGATGATGATGGCATCCTTGCCCTCCAGATCACGGCCAAGATACTCATGCGCGACAATCGGGTTCTTGCCGTTGACGATTTTGGAATAGTCGCGGCGCTTATAGAACATACCGATATCGACGGAGAGCATGCCGGCGAAATAGACGGCACGGCTCATGGCACCTTCATCCGGGCTGATGATCATGAGATGATCTGCATCCATGCGGATGTCCGGAATATTCTTCAGAAGGGCCTTGATGAACTGATAGGTCGGCATCACGTTGTCAAAGTCGTTGAGCGGGATGGCGTTCTGGACACGCGGATCGTGCGCATCGAAGGTGATGATGGAGTGCACGCCCATGTCGATCAGCTCCTTAAGTGCAACAGCACAGTCAAGAGACTCACGGGAAGTTCTGCGGTGCTGGCGGCTGCAGTACAGGAACGGCATGATGACCGTGATTCGCTTTGCCTGCCCTGCGACAGCCTGGATGACACGCTTCAGATCCGCATAGTGATCATCCGGCGACATATGATTCTCATAGCCGTGCATGTTGTAGGTCATAGAGTGGTTGGTGACATCCACCATGATGTAGAGATCATCTCCACGAATGGAGCTGAGGATGGTGCCCTTCGACTCGCCGCTGGTGAACCGCGGACAGTCGGAGCGGATCAGGAAGGAATCCTGCTGGTAGCGGGAGAAGGCAGCGGTGCTCAGGTGCTCCGAGTTGCGCTTGTTCCGCCACTCCACAATATAGTTGTCTACTTTTTTCCCAAGGTCAATACAGCTCTCGAGTGCGATAAAACCGAGGGGGCCGTGCGGAATGGTATTGGTGTACTCTTCATTCGGCATGTGAAAATCTCCATTCTTTGAGGTGTTACATCGGGGATGCAGTTGCTTTTTTATATCGGATATCGTCACCGAGAAGGTGGACGATACGATAGTCACTGATAATTCTTGAGAAAATCCGGTCGCTGTACGTGCGCTGGATCTCCGCAAGGGAGAGATTCGAGGAGATGACCGTTGCCTTCTCCCGGAGCCCGCGCTCATTGATCAGCAGGTACAGCCGGCTGGTGGTGAATGCATTCGCCAGTTCCGTTCCCAGGTCGTCGATGATCAGAAGATCGCAGGAGAGGAACAGGTCGAGCGCAGAGGGAAGGTCATTCTCCTCTCCGCGGCGGAAGGTAATCTTCTCGAGTGCATCAAAAAGCTCGAAAGCCGTCTGATAGATGACGGACACCCCGTCCGCTGCGAGTGCGCCGGCGATGCAGTTCGAGAGAAATGTCTTGCCGACACCGGTGACTCCGTACAGGAGCAGGTTCTCATGGGAATCCCGGAAATGCGAGACGAAGGACCGGCATGTGTCCAGTGCCCGTTCCGCAGCCGCCCGGGCCGTGAGCCCTGTCTGGGGATCCATTACGGTATCATCATACCAGTTCAGCTGGAAATGGTCAAAGGTTTCTTGCTGCCATTTATTTACAAGCTCCGCCCTCTGGTAAAAAGTGTCAATGATTGTCTGATTCAGGCAATGACACCGCGTTCCGCCATCGAGATATCCGGTGTCTTTGCAGTCCGGACAGGAGTAGAGCGGTGCGAGATAATCCTCGGGATAGCCATTCTCTTTCAGAAGAGCAGTTTTTCTGGCGATGATGGCAGCCTGCTCGAGGTGATAGGCGCTGCGGGCCTTCGCATATGCTTCATCAGACAGGCCGATGGATGCCTTGGCAAAGGCTACGGACCGCTCGGCGAGGCTGGCATCGAGGGCAGCAAACGCAGGGATTCTCTGGTGGATCTCCTGAATCCGCGCATCATGGATGGCTTTATTGGAGAGCCTCCGGTCATCATAGATCCGGAGAATCTGCTCAAACTGTGCATTTTTCAAAGCCATAATGTCCTCCATGTCGCAAGATCAGGTGCTTCCCTCAGGGCCGGTTGGCCAGTTTCCTTTCAAGCTCGGCAATGTCATTGACGGTATATTCGTGCTGGGTAAAGGCCGTAAAGCGGTTCGCTGCCGGCTTGACGACCGATTTTGCTGCCGGAAGATTGCTCCCGGCCGGGATGTTCACCTTGCTGCCGGCGAAGGCCTTGTCTTCTTCGGCAACGGCTTCCGGTGTAAAGATCCCTTTCTTCGACCAGTTCAGGAGAATGCCGTCTGCATAGCGGAAATCCGGGCGCCCGGTCTTTAACAGGGCACGGCTGCAGGCTTCCGTGATCAGATTGGTGGCAAAGCCGTACTGGTGGATCCATTTATCGATATACTGGCGCTCCGCTGTGCCGGGCAGTCTCCCGAGGCCGAAGGCCTTCGAGACCGCGTTGTAATCCGTATTGTAGCGGATGGACGCTTCCTTGGCCTGATCGATGGTGCGGATTCCCTCATCCGCCCAGGCAAGGGCGACCTTCTCGATGTAGGCAGACTTGTTGTTGCCGCGGCTTGCGCAGTACTCGTACAGGTACAGGATCAGTTCCGAAGAGAAGCCGATCTCTTCGAACAGATAGGTGATCAGCTGCTGGTCCGAGGAATTCAGGAGGCGTTCGAGATAGCGCTCGGCGACCTTCATGATCCAGGCCAGCTCTTTCTCACTGTCCGATACCGGAGCGGGTACAGGGGCAGGAACAGCCGGTGCGGCAGGCGCAGCAGCATTCTCCTCCGTGACGGTTTTCTCCTCCGTCAGAGCAGGCTCTTCCTCCTTTTCCTCTTCCGGACGGGCAGGGGTGAGCAGACGGATGCCGCTGATCTCCTTTCCCTGTGCGCGGGAGAGTGCGAGCAGATGAATCTTCTCCAGGTAATTCAGGGCACGCCGGATATCGCTCTCGGTATGATCGAGCGCATCTGCGATGGAAGACAGGGTGAGCATGGTCTCGCCGGCCTGAAAATGGCGCAGCAGATACAGATACACCTTCACATAGGACCCATTCGTCCCTGCCATATAATAATCTATAAAATGATTCGAAACCAGCGTCATATCACCGGTTCCATTGCTCTCCAGGACCATATTGCCCATCATATCCCCCAAATCTATCGATTGCCGCGTTCGTTGTGTCGCTGCTTTGCTACATTGGTGTTACACGCAACCGCCGGCACGCTGGAAAGAGTGCGCAGGCGATACTGCGAGTCCATCTTAGCACAAACAATCGGAAAAGAAAAGGGCAGGACAGGTCCATGAAAATAGAGTTTCAGGGATTGTGGAAATGTGGATAACTCCGTCCGGAGCTGTGAAAAAGGCAGGAGTTAAACGGTTTTTTCCTGCAAAAATTCATCCACAAAAGAATCCACAGCCACTCTCTTTTTTCTTCGGAGAGTGGCTGTGGATATGTGGATATTATGGCTTCTTCAGGAGAGATTCTCCAACATTTACGATGTTTCCGGCTCCCATAGTTATCAACAGATCCCCCTCGGATGCATTGTTGATAAGAAAATTTTCAATATTTTCGAAAGAGCCCAGATAGTGTGCTTCCCGTCCCAGTGCCAGGACACCGTCAGCGATGTCTTTGGAGGAAATATCCCCCGGATCCTTCTCGCGGGCAGCGTAGATATCTGCCAGCAGGAGGATATCCGCCTCCGAGAGCACGTGGATGAAGTCGGAGAGGAAATTTTTGGTTCTGGAGTACAGGTGTGGCTGGAACGCGACGATCAGGCGCTTGTGATCCACCTTTCGTGCGGCAGCAAGGGTAGCGGCAATCTCGGTCGGATGGTGGGCGTAATCATCGATGATGGTCACTCCGTGCCAGGTCCCCTTGACCTGGAAGCGGCGGTCTGTGCCGCTGAAAGAGGAGAGACCGGTCCTGATCTGTTCAAGAGAGATCCCGTCTGCCTCTGCGATGGCAATCGCAGCCAGTGCGTTGGAGACATTGTGGATGCCGACGACGCCGAGGTTGATCCGGCCGCGGTTCTCTCCGCAGGTGATCAGATCAAAACTGCCGCGTCCGAAGGCGTCAAAGGTGATATTTTCCGCTGTGTAGTCTGCATCCGGTTCAAGACCGTAGGTGATCACGCGCGGGCCGGCCTCCGGCAGGAGCTCCTCGTAGTGCTCGATTCCCTTGTTGATGACAATCACTCCGTTCTCCGGAACCAGGGATGCAAAGCGGCGGAATGATGCACGCTCAGCAGCCAGATCCTTGAAATAATCCAGATGTTCCGGTTCGATATTCAGAATGACAGCCTTGGTCGGATAGAATTCCAGAAAACTGTCGGTATATTCGCAGGCTTCGACGATGAAGTTCTCGGACTGGCCGATCCGCATATTCCCGTGGATTCCCGGCATGATGCCGCCGACGGAGATGGTCGGATCCATGTCCGCTGCAAGGTAGATGGCGGAGATCATGGAAGTTGTCGTGGTCTTGCCGTGGGTGCCTGCAACGTTGATGGCATTCTGATAACCATGCATGATGGCGCCGAGCATCGTGGAGCGTTCATAGAGCGGAAGGCCTGCTGCCTTTGCTGCAGCAAACTCCGGATTGTCCGGGTGGATGGCTGCGGTGTAGACCACGAGATCAATCCCCGGGACGATGTTGGAAGCGGCCTGCGGATAGGAAATCCGGATGCCGAGGCTTTCCAGATGCTCCGTCACGGCACTTCTTGTGAGATCGGAACCGGAGATCACATATCCTCTGGTATGCATCAGCTCTGCAATCCCGCTCATGCTGATGCCGCCGATGCCGATGAAGTGGATGTGACTCCCGGGTCTGATATCCTGTATATTCATAATGATAGAATCTCCCTTATCGTATTATCGTAACTAGTATGATCGTAACTGTTCAGGGCCGACCCACCCTTATAGACCGCCGCTCCGCGGCTAATCGTTGCTTCGCAACTCTTGTCGGTCCTGAACAGTTATGGTTTAATTATCATAGCACAATCAAACGAAATTACAACTGAAAAATCAGACAGATCTTCAGGAAGGTCTGTCTGATTTTCGGTTCATTTTATCTTACTTTGCCGGATCCTCCGGTGTGTTCTCTGTGGAAGTGGCTTCTGCATCCTGGGATTTCTGCTGATCCGTGACCTCGTTGTAGAGCGGTGTCTGGATCCCCGGATCCATGCCTTTTCCGGCCTGCAGCTTCCGCTCGCGGCGGAGGGCAGCGGCGGCCGCCTTCTTTTCGGCTTTCGCCTTTCTGCGTTCTTCACCCTTTCCGTTCCGGTTCCGGATGGCTCTGATGACCTTGATGATGCCGAATATGATCAGCCCGAGGCAGATGAGAACCAGACCGTAGCGGATGATGAAGAAGAGGATCCCTTCGAGGAAGGAAAGGATGTTGTACTTGGCATCCTCAAGCGCTTCCTGCAGACGGTAGCTGAAGGTATCATAGCTGCCCGGATCGATTTCTTCGGTATACTGGACGACTTCGGTCAGGGTCAGGTAGATCGTCGAATAGTTGACCTTCGAGTCCATGAGCGAAAGACGGTTCTTCACCTGGTTCAGCTCGGCTTCCACATCGGTCAGCCGGGACTCGATGGTGATCATGTCTTCGACCGTCTCGGCATCCTCCATCATGGAAAGGAGCCGCTCTTCCTGGATGTTCAGCGCTTCCCGTCTTGCATCGGTATCATAGTACTGGGCACTGATGTTTTCCACCGTCATGTTCCGTCTCGTGACGTGGATCGAGCCAAGGCCGGCGATGGAAGAGAGGAACGTGTTGTACTTCCCGGCCGGAACCCGGATCGTCAGTTCGATGGTCCGCTTTCCGCGCCCGGTGACGGTGGGGCGGTATACGGAATCTTCCCATTCGTTTTCGCCTTCGGTCAGGCCGCCGACCGCATCAATTTCCTTGCGGAGCGCGGAGAGGGCATTCTCATACTCCGTACTTTCGGCACTTATGTTGCAGGTGCGGACGATCTTGTCCGCCAGCAGACCGGAGCCTTCGCTGGAGGTTTTTGCTTCCGCAGGGGCAGATTCCGGCGTACTCACGTCATAATCGACGGATTCTTCATCATAGGCATAAGCATAATCTGTCTTATAATTGACGGTATCGGCAGCGGCATATTCTTTGGCATAACCGCCGGTTGTCGCATAGCTCCCGTTCGAAGAGGAGCCGCCGCAGCCGCTGATCATGAGCAGCAGACTGATGGCCGCGCACAGAAAGCCATATCGGATTTGTCTGTTCTTCATTATAGGTACCTCCTCTCAGTGCAGAACAACTTAAGCTTATATTACCATATTTTTCAAGAAATGTGTAGTACAATTTATCGCGTCTGCCTCGGAGGGGAATCATCCCCATGATTCGCCTCAGCCGCGGCCATTTCGGTGTAGTATTTCCGGAAGCGGTTCTTGGCCCGGAAGATCCGCTGGTAGACATTCCGGTCGCTGGTGCCGAGGTTCTCCGCGATTTCCGCCGGTTTCCGGTCGTTCTCAAAGCGCTCATACAGGAGGCTGCGGTCGGCAGCGGGCAGCTGTTTCCACGAGAGACGGAAGATCCATGCCTCTTCCTGCCGGATCAGATGGTCTTCCGCGGTTTCGCAGGAGGCGGGCGTGACGGGCGTCCCGGATGATTCCGGTGCAAACAATCTGCCTTCCCGGCTGTGCCGCCTTCCGAAGTCCGTCAGCTTGTTCAGGAAGATCCGCCAGAAGATTTTCTGCAGTTCTGCATCCGTCAGAGTGGCTTTTTCTCGCATGAAACTCCACAAAAAAAGAGATGCGCTCTGAAGCACATCTCTTGCATCTTCCGTGTTCCCGGTTCTTCGTTCCGCCAGACGGAGCATCTTTTTCCGCTCCGGTTCATAAACCCTGGCAAATTGTCGCTGTAACACGTAATCTTTCATTTCTTCTTACTCGGCAACTGCCATGTATTCATTCAGCATCTCGCAGAGGTCATCTGCATCAAGCCCATGGACATAAGCAGCCTCTTCAAGTGTCTCACCCAGAGAAGCCGGGCAGGTAATGCAGTGCATACCGGAATTCATCAGAATCGGGATCAGGCCCGAATCCAGCTGAATGATTTCAGAGATAATCATATCTTTTTTGATCTTTGGTTCCATTTGATTCACCCTCCATCTTTGAAAAACCGCATACAGCGGAATACATATTCCTACCAACTCGGTATATTATAGACCCCGCCCTGTAGCCTGTCAAGTATGGGAATCGTTGAAAAATACACAAAGAATCATATGTTTTTCTCCATTGACAACCTCCTTCTGAATCGTCACAATGAACAGGTGGATATTTTTGTGAATTTATCAGATAAGGAGCCTGATCATGCTGTACCTTCTTTTTCTTGCTGTCTGTTTTGGTGCTTCCATCATCGGCGCGATCTGCGGGATCGGCGGCGGTGTCATCATCAAACCGGTTCTCGACGCCTTTGGCGTCCTGTCCGTCTCGGCGATCAGCTTTCTCTCGAGCTGTACGGTCCTTTCCATGACTGCCTACTCTGTTGCAAAGAGCAAGCTCAGCGGGAAGTCGGAGATTGACCAGAGCATCGGATTTCCGCTTGCGATCGGCGCTGCGGCAGGCGGCCTGATCGGCAAATGGCTGTTTGATATCGTCAAATCCATGAGCGCAGATCCCAACCGGGTCGGTGCCGTCCAGGCGCTCTGCCTGCTGATCGTAACCCTTGGAACCCTGATCTATACGATTTATAAAGAAAAAATCCCGACGAAAAAACTGACCAATCAGGTTGTCTGCATCGTGATCGGCATCTTCCTCGGCATCCTTTCTTCGTTCCTTGGAATCGGCGGAGGACCGATCAACCTGGTGGTCCTGTTCTATTTCTTCTCGATGAACACGAAGACCGCTGCAGAGAATTCCCTCTATGTCATTCTCTTTTCCCAGATCGCGAGTCTCGTGATGACGCTTGTAACCGGGAAGGTTCCGGAAGTGCCGCTGACGCTGCTCATCATGATGGTAGGCGGCGGAATCGCCGGCGGAATCTGCGGCAGGGCGATCAACAAGAAGATCGAAGAGAAGACGGTCAATAAACTGTTCATCGCCCTGATGGCGGTGATCATCCTGATCAATGTCTATAACATCATCAAATTCATCTGAATGGAGGCATCGGATGTCAGAGAAAAACCAGATCACCCGTCTGGACCGGGAGATCAGCTTTGCAGGAAGTATTCTGGATTTCTGCACGGACACCGTCCGTCTGCCGGACGGCGTGATTCAGAAGTGGGATTTCGTGCATCACCGGAAAGGCCGCGGGGCGTGTATCGTCCCGGTCCTGCCGGATGGAAGGATTCTGCTGGTGCGCCAGTACCGGCCTGCGCTGGGACGGGAATTCCTGGAACTGCCCGCCGGCGGAATTGACCCGGAAGATCCGGATGCCCTGACCGCAGCGAAGCGGGAACTGGCAGAAGAGACCGGCTACGGGACGGCAGATGCGAACTGGTCGTTCCTGGCCCGTGTCAATACGGCCGTCGCGTACTGCGATGAATATACGGATCTGTTTCTGGCAAAAGACATCGCCCCCACCGGTGCCGGACAGCATCTTGACGAGGGCGAAGCCATTGCACTTGCGGTCTATGAACCGCAGGAATTGTTGACCATGATCCGGGAAGGAAGCCTGACCGACGGAAAAACCGTCGCGGGGATCCTGGCGTACAGGGCACTGTAAGTGGTAAAGAGGATAAAAAGAGGACCTGCTCACAAAAGAGCAGGTCCTTTTTGCGTTCAGGATCAGTCGCCGCATCCTGTGATGGCAGCGTCAGGTGGCAGCGGCAGCAGCGGCTGCTGCGGCAGCCAGAGCAGCATCGATGGCAAGCACGACGGTGATCGCGAGCCGCTCATCTTCTTCCCGCTCAATTTCCACCTCATAGGTATCACTCCAGGACATCCGCTTCTTGTGGATGGAGCAGATGACATGGCCCAGATCAGTGATGATGTAGTCCATCCCGCTGAGCGAGCCTTCGATCTTCATGCCCAGGCCATCCAGGGTGTAGTCGGAGTGCAGGCCCCATTTTCCGACAACTTCAAAGATCTTCTCACCGTCTTCGCCACCGCGGAAGACTTCATACCGCGGCAGAAAGGACCAGGGCTTGCTTTTCACCAGCGCCACTTCGGTCCCGTCGATCGCATACAGGTGCAGCCGCTTGGTGAAAGACAGCGCACTGTCGCTTTCGGCATAATAGCGCACCTGTTCATTCTCATCATAGACCTTAAAACGGTCCTTCCACGAAAAAGCTTTCTGCTTGATATAGAGTTTCATCTTTCTGACTCCTGATATATCTCCTGGTCAAAAACAAATGCAACTGCCCCGGAATTCTTGTCGGTCCAGGACAGTTATACAAAGTGGTAGTAAAAGTGACTGCAGATTCGTTTCTATCTACAGAGGGACAATCCTCGGGGATCTGCACGCCCTTACAGGGATGCGAGGACGGCCAGTGCGCGGTCCTTGATCAGGCATTCCATGTGCTCGCGGATATGCGCGGCTGCAGGCGGGATGGAGATCTCAGCATTCGAGAATTCCGTCAGATGGTTGCACAGACGGCCGAACATATCCGGACTGGCCTGATCTTCGAGGACAAGAAGGTAATACCTCTCGGTCTCCGGGTCGCGGTAGAGACTGTTCGACATCACACTATACTCGGAGAGTGTCGATGCGGCGTTCGTTGCCTGTGCGAGATCCCGGAACGAGAACACACAGGTTTCCGGTGCCCTTGTGGGGGCCGGCGCAGCCGGAGCAGCATCGGTACCCGGCAGTGGTTCATAGAACGGACAGGAAGGAAGTCCGGCGGCGTCCGCAGGAGCATTCTCTGCGGGCCTGCGTTCATTCTGAAAAGCCTGCGGCTTGAACAGGCCTTCCTGTTTCGGATAATCATATCCGTCGAGCCCGTCAAAACCTGCCTCTTCACCGGTATCCGGGGAGAAGCGGGAGAACCTGGTGTCAAGCTCTTCGGGATCGTCGGTTCTCGTGATCAGGACGACAAGCTTGTCGCCGGATGCCGGAATCGCTTCGATCACAAGCGGATGGTCTTCTGCAGAAAAGCCGAGGTCGTGCTCTGCCTGACGCATCATCTCTTCAAAGAGCGCCTTGGTTTTCTCGGACCCATATCCGAGTTCGGACATGGCGATGCCACGGCCGGCAAGTTCCTCCCGGTCGATGGTGCACTTAATCTGGTTCAGACTGATTCTCTGTATCTGCATAATGAAGTTCCTTTCTTGTGCAAGAGTATAGAGGATAAATGCGGATTTGGCAAGTCTATTCTTGTAAATCTATGCAGGAGAAGACGCTTCTCTGCCCGATCAAAATGACGAAAACTGCCGGTACAGCAGTTCGGATGAGAGCAGCATATCACAGGGGAAGCGGCGGATCCTGAACCATAGAAGGAAGGAGAGAAAGATGGACAGAACGGATGGAAATGTGCGCAAGCTTGCAGAGACTGTGTACAGGGTCTGGGACCGCGGCGGTCGTGTGACCCTGGACGGGCACAGACTGTGCGACCGGGCGGAGATTACCTACCTTGCCGGCAATGACCGGTTCATGGTGGACTTTGAAGCAGATCCGGAGGGACAGATCCGGGAAGTGCATTTTACGCACATCGTCCGGAAGACAAGTCCGTCTGCGAAGATCCGGAAAAAGGGAAGGAGGTGAGAAGGACCGTGGCGAATCAGATCCGGGACGGGCCAGGTTATGGCTGCGGCTGTGACGCCGCAGAAAAAGGGTAATGACAAGAGATGGAAATCGTGATAGAATATCCCTGTATTGCCTGAGAACGTGAGACAGACAGAAGGGATATTTGCGAATGAAAGGAAAGATCATCGGAATTCTTGCAGTGCTGGTTATCGCACTTGCTGCGTTTTTTATCGGAAGATATGTCGAACAGAATGTGCCGGGGAACACATGGGCGAAGCTGAGTGATTATTATGCTGTGAAAGAAGGACAGGCGCTTGTGTTCCGGAACCAGATTGCAGAGGAAAAGATGGTAACACTTCTTGACGGGGAGCCGTTTCTTCCTTATGAAGAAGCACAGGTCTACCTGAAAAGACTTTATCAGGACATCCCGACGGAGCAGATTATCTATACAACGCCGACGAAGATCTACATGATGAAGGCCGACGAGACGGCCTATACGCTGAATGAGCAGCCGGCAGAGAGCGAAAAGCCGTTCATCCGTACCCTGAACGGAGAGTACTATGTCTCTTTTGAATTCATCAGCCTCTTCTATGACTGGGATGTGACCCTGTATGAAGATCCGGACCGGCTGATGATCTATGACGAGACTGCCACCTACCAGTACGTGACGGTGGAGAAGGAGACGCAGCTCCGCGTCCGGGACAACATCAAGAGCGAGATCCTGATGGATCTTGCCGCAGGACAGAAGCTTTATCTGGCCGAGGAACCGGCGGATGAAGAGGAGGAGAAGAAAAAGAAGGACAAAAATGCCTTCCTGTGTGTCATGACAGAGGACGGCATCAGCGGCTACGTCCAGCAGAAGCAGCTCGCAGACGGTGGAGAGGCCGCCTCGGAGGAGCGCACCTTCTCGCATCCGACCGACCAGGAACTCTATACCAGTGTGGATCTCGGTGAACCGGTCATCATGGTCTGGCATCAGGTCTTCAACGAGACCGCGAACAGCTATCTGGAGGATCAGCTGACAGGTGTCAGCGGCGTGAATGTCATCTCCCCGACCTGGTTTTCCGTCATTGAGACGAACGGGAAGCTCTCGACGCTTGCCGATCATGATTATGTGGAGAAGGCTCATGCGCTGGGCCTGCAGGTCTGGCCGAGCATCACGGATTTTGAGACGAGTGTGAATTTCAGTACGCTTTTCGCAAGCGAGACCTACAGAAGAAACCTGATCAACAACATCTTCTGGTTCATTTACAAGTATGATCTGGACGGCATCAACATCGACTTTGAGCGGGTAACGCCGAACAATGCTGCAGACTACACGCAGTTCCTCCGGGAGCTGTCGCTGGCCTGCCGGAACGAGAATCTCGTGCTTTCGATCGACAACTATGTGCCGACCGCCTATACCGCCTATTATGACCGGGAAGAGGAAGGCATCCTTGCGGACTATGTCATGGTCATGGCCTATGATGAGCACTATTCCGGTTCGGAGGAAGCCGGATCGGTTTCTTCCCTCGATTGGGTCAGGAACGGTGTCAGAGCCCTCTCCGAGCTTGTGGAGGGCAGAAAGATTGTCGCAGGCCTGCCGTTCTATACCAGAGTCTGGTATGAGACGAAGAATGCAGACGGATCCGTATCGCTCTCCAGTGAAGCGATGTCGGAGACCGCTGCGGCGAACAGAGTCGCTGCTGCCGGGGTCGAACCGACCTGGGACGGCGCGACCGGCCAGTACTATGCCGAGTGGACTTCGGAAAATACGACTGCGAAAGTCTGGCTCGAAGAGGAGCGGTCGCTGGCAACGAAGCTTGAAGTGCTTGACCCGACGCAGATCGGCGGTCTTGCCTTCTGGAAGCTGGGTCTGGAACGGGATGGCGTCTGGGATGTCATCGCGGACTGGAAGGGGAACTGAACCCTGTCCGGCCGAAGCCGGGGAACTTAGAAAGGAATTGAAACATTGACAGAACAGGAATCCCTGATCAGCACCAGGGTTATCAAAGTAGATCCGGAGCATCCGGAAGAAGGATCCCTGCGGGAAGCGGGCAGGATTATCAGAGAGGGCGGCCTTGTGGCATTCCCGACGGAAACGGTCTATGGACTGGGCGGGAATGGTCTTGATGCAGGCGCTTCTGCAAAGATCTATGCGGCGAAAGGCAGACCTTCGGATAATCCGCTGATTCTCCATATCGCAGATCCGGAAGCGCTTACGGACATCGTGGAAGAGATCCCGGAGGCAGCGAAGCTTCTGATGGAACGCTTCTGGCCGGGACCGCTGACCATCATCTTCCGCAAGAAGGACTGTGTGCCGTATGCCACGACCGGCGGACTGGATACGGTGGCTGTGCGGATGCCGTCCCACCCGACAGCGCAGATGCTGATCCGCGAAGCGGGCGTGCCGATCGCCGCACCGAGCGCGAATCTTTCCGGAAGGCCGAGCCCGACGACGGCAGAGCATGTCATCCGGGATCTGTCCGGAAGAATCGAGATGATCATCGACAGCGGGGCAGTCGGCATCGGGCTGGAGTCCACCATTGTGGATGTGACCGGCGAGCGGCCGGTCCTGCTGAGACCCGGATATATCACCTATGAGATGCTGGAAGACCTTCTGAACGAGGTGCAGATTGATCCGGTGATTACCGAGACAAAGCCTGACCCGAACCTGAAGCCGAAGGCGCCGGGGATGAAGTACCGGCATTACGCACCGAAGGGAGACCTGGTGATCGTGAAGGGACCGATGGATGCAGTGATCCGTGCGATCAATGAAGCCTGTGAAAAGGACCACGCGGCGGGATATACGACGGGGGTTCTTGCATCCTCGGAGGCGGCTGCGTCCTACCACGCAGATGTGGTGTCAGACTGCGGAAGCAGGGAGAATCTTGAGGAGATCGCACATAATCTTTTTGCGGTATTGCGGGATTTTGATGAACAGGGTGTCGAGAAGATCTATGCAGAGTGTTTTGATGGGGAAGCGCTCGGCATGGCAGTGATGAACCGCCTGCGGAAGGCAGCGGGCTATCATATGATGACAGTGGAGTAAACGGAGAGGGTAAAGACCATGTATGCGAAGATTATCTTTGTATGTACGGGAGATACGGCCAGAGGACCGATGGCAGAGGCAATCTATCAGGGATTGACCGATGAGAACCGGATTCCTGCCATCGCGCGGGGAACGGTGGTCCTGTTCCCGGAACCAATGAATCCGAAAGCGGAATCGGTTCTTGAGGCACACGGCCTTGCACTGACGTCTTCGGTCTCCCAGGGACTCGAGGCTGCCGATTTCGTGCAGAATACGCTGGTCCTTGCGATGTCTGAGCAGCTTGCAGACCATGTCCGGAGCCAGTTCCCGGAACTGATTGAAGAAAAGCAGGTGACGGTTGATACCATCAAGGCATTCAACGGAGAGACAGGGGATGTGATCGACCCCTATGGCGGGACCCTGATCGACTATGAGGCGTACTACACCGAGATGAACCGCCTGATCAAAAAGACGATCTACCGCCTGGAAGAGGAGGCTTAAAGGATCTGCTGCAGCTGTTCGATCGGCGCGGCAAGCTCCTTGAAAGAACCATCTTCAATTGCATTCATCAGCCGCTGGAGGGCATGCATGGCCGCCGCGGCTTCTTCTTTTGTAATCAGGCCTTCTATGAGCGCATCCGCATATTCATCCGCATCGAGAAGGTGGAGGGAACCGTCGGGATCGACGATGACATCGAGCAGCAGATCCGTGTAGTGGATCTCGGAATCCTCGATCCGGACGGAACAGATATCATTATACCAGTGCACAAGGGAACCATCCGGGGCAAAGACTTTGCTGATGCGGAAGCCGAGCTTCGGATAGAAGGCAGAGATGCCGCCGCCGATGTCATCCCGGGGGCGGATGGCCTTCCAGCTGGTCAGAATCAGATCGTCCGAGACATACCAGATACAGTCTTTCTTCAGATGGACACACTCATCCGGAATATAGCGTCTGCGGTAGAGTGCATAGGACCGAAACTGTTCAGCATCAAATGTCATCATGATCGAACCTCCCTGATTGCCAATGTTGCCTTTGGTATTCTTTCATGGTAGCACATGTTTGACATATTTGCAAATGTGTATCTTGACCGCTCCTGCATGAAATAGTAACATCTCATGCGTATCTTAACGATAATATTGTGGATTCTCTTATTCAGAGTGACGGAGAGTGAAGGCTCTGTGAAGTCACGGCAACCCCTGTATCCGGTACAGGAAGGTGCCAACCTGAGGCGGGTTTCATAGACCCGAACAATGAGAGGATTTGGTTTTTGAATCAAGTCTAAAAGATTGTGTCAGGAGTGAATAAGAGGCCACCACGGCCTCTTTTTTCTGCGGCAGAAAGGATTATTTGAAAATGGGAAGAAGATTATTTACTTCCGAATCTGTAACCGAAGGACATCCGGATAAGATCTGCGATATGGTTTCGGATGCGATTCTGGATGCGCTGATGGAACAGGACCCGATGAGCCGCGTGGCCTGCGAGACCACGGCCTGCACCGGCCTGATCCATGTGATGGGTGAAATCACAACCCGTGCCAATGTGGATTACCAGGAGATCGTCCGCAGGACGGTCCGCGAGATCGGCTACGATTCCTCGGAGAAAGGCTTTGACGCGAATACCTGCGGCGTGCTCATCTCCATTGATAAGCAGTCTCCGGATATCGCGATGGGCGTGGACAAGGCGCTCGAGGCAAAGGAAGGCGAGATGACCGAAGCCGAGATCGATGCCATCGGTGCCGGTGACCAGGGAATGATGTTCGGCTATGCGACGGATGAGAACGAGGACTATATGCCGTACCCGATCAGCCTGGCCCACAAGCTGACCAAGCGGCTGACGGAAGTCAGAAAGAATGGGACACTGCCGTATCTGCGTGCGGACGGCAAGAGCCAGGTGACCGTTGAATATGATGAGCAGGATCATCCGGTGCATCTCAATGCGGTCGTCCTCTCAACCCAGCATGACGAGCATGTGACCCAGGAACAGATCCATGAAGATATTAAAAAATATGTCCTGGATCCGGTGCTGCCGGAGAACCTGGTCGATGAGAATACGAAGATTTACATCAATCCGACCGGCCGTTTTGTGATCGGCGGACCGGCAGGCGATTCGGGCCTTACCGGCAGAAAGATCATCGTCGACACCTACGGCGGCTACGCAAGACATGGCGGCGGCGCATTTTCCGGAAAAGACTGCACGAAGGTTGACCGCTCCGCTGCATATGCAGCCCGGTATGTGGCAAAGAACCTGGTCGTAGCAGGCCTGTGCCATCGCTGTGAGATCCAGCTTTCCTACGCCATCGGCGTTGCAAACCCGACTTCCATTGCCATCGATACCTTCGGAACCGGGAAGTTCTCCGAGGAAGAACTGGTGAAGATTGTCCGCGAGAACTTTGACCTGAGACCGGCAGGGATCATCAAGATGCTGGACCTGCGCCGCCCGATCTACAAGCAGACCGCAGCCTACGGACATTTCGGCCGCACGGATCTGAACCTGCCATGGGAGGCACTGGACAAGGTGGATGTGCTGAAGCAGTATCTTGCATGATGTTACTATTCACGGTCCGCCATCCACAAGCCTCAGACCATCTGTGATTACAAAAATTTAATAACCCATATCATGGCCATTTTTTACAGCCTGTGTTACAATATCCGGTAACACAGGCTGATTTTCTCATCCTGTGGTGGATGGAGGTGCTTTGCAGATGAAGCTGCGTCGAAGAATTGTGATAGCATTTGTGATGATTCTTTTTGTGCCGGTGACACTGATGCTGCAGGCGATCTATAAGACCGGAGAGTTCCGGAAGGAAGCGATGCTGACAGAGGCCGGACCGGAAGTGGAGGTGTACACGCAGATGGTCACGCAGTCCGTTCTGTCTCTGGTGATTCTGATGATCGTTCTGGCGGTGGTCATGGCCATCTGGCTTTACCGGAGTGTCCTGCAGCCGATCACGGCGCTCAGGGTCTCGATGAACCGGATGAAGGAAGGGGACCTGGACGCCCCGGTGCCCCACGAAGGGGACGATGAGATCGATGAACTCTGCGCGGATTTTGAAGATATGCGGCGCCATATGAAGACACTCCTCGAGGAGAAGATGGCGCATGAGGAAGAGCAGAAAGAACTGATCAGCAACATTTCCCACGATCTGAAGACCCCGCTGACGGCGATCAAGGGCTATGCGGAGGGACTGCTCGAGGGTGTGGCGGCGACGCCGGAGAAGCAGGAAAAATATGTGCGGACCATCTACCAGAAGGCGAATGAGATGACGACGCTGGTGGATGAGCTGAGTATGTATACCAAGATCGATTCCGGAACCGTGCCGTATAATTTCCTGAATCTGAATCTTCATGAGTACCTTTCCGACAGTGTGGAAGACCTGAAGATGGATCTGGAACTGCAGAACATGGACCTGGCCTATTTCCCATATGCGGACCAGGGCGTGGAAGTGATCGCCGATCCCGAGCAGCTGGCGCGGGTTCTCGGCAATATTATTACCAATGCGGTCAAGTATCGGGATCCGGAAAAGAAGGGTCTGATCTGCATCCGGACCAAGGATGCGGGCGCCTATGTCCGGGTTGAGATTGAAGACAACGGAAAGGGAATCTCCCAGAAGGATCTGCCGAATATCTTTGACCGCTTCTACAGAACAGATGCCTCGAGGAATTCCAGGACCGGCGGGTCCGGGCTCGGGCTTGCGATCGTGAAGAAGATCGTCGAAGATCACGGCGGACGGATCTGGGCGGAGAGTACGGAAGGAACCGGGACGACCATGATTCTGATGCTGCGGAAGGTTCATCCGGGAGAGATGCCGGACGATCCGGGCGTGCAGCGGGAAGAACCCCGGGAGGATTCGGGCGAGATGAGCCCGGAGGAATTGCTGAAGCAGGCGTCCAAGGACGCGAAGCAGGAAGCCAGAAGAGAACGGAGGAATTTGAAGTGAGCAGAATTCTGATTATTGAAGATGAAGAGTCCATTGCGGAACTGGAGAAGGATTATCTGGAGCTTTCGCAGTTTGAAGTGGATATTGAAAACAGCGGCGATGTCGGACTTTCCAGAGCCCTCAAAGAGGATTTTGACCTGATTATCCTGGATCTGATGCTTCCGGGCGTGGATGGCTTTGAGGTCTGCAGACAGATCCGGGAGATCAAGAATACCCCGATCATCATGGTTTCGGCAAAGAAAGAAGATATCGACAAGATCCGCGGCCTCGGCATGGGTGCGGACGACTACATGACGAAGCCCTTCTCGCCGAGCGAACTGGTGGCCAGGGTCAAGGCACACCTCGCCCGCTATAAGCGGCTGGTCGGCGCTGATGAGCACCGCAACCAGTGGATCGAGATCCGCGGGCTGAAGATCGACAAGACCGCACGCCGCGTCTTTGTCAACGACGAAGAGAAGAACTTCACGACGAAGGAATTTGATCTTCTGACATTCCTGGCGGAGCATCCGAACCATGTCTACACGAAGGAAGAACTCTTCCGGGAGATCTGGGAGATGGAGTCCGTCGGCGATATCGCCACGGTAACCGTCCATATCAAGAAGATCCGCGAGAAGATCGAGACCGACACCAGCAACCCGCAGTACATCGAGACGATCTGGGGCGTCGGGTACCGCTTCAAGGTCTGATGGTCCGTTATTTCCGGAAAAACAATGAGGCTGCCGCATTCGTGAATGATTTATTGAACGATCATTACGGAGGCGGCAGCCTCTTTTTACACGCTCAGAATAAGGGCTCGAGGACTTTCCGCAGTTCATCCCAGTGATGGATGGTCAGGACATCCTCAGCAGGCGCTGCGGCGGGCTTTTCGGACTTCGCGGCCTGGATGCCATATTTCTGAACGGCCCCCTGATACCAGACAGGAACCATGCCCACGCTCCTTGCGCCGACCACGTCGGCTGCATAGGTGTCTCCGCAGTACCAGATCTCATCTGCCTGTATCTCCGGGGTTTTTTCTCTGGCGCGGATCAGGCCCAGTTCAAAGATACGGGGACTCGGCTTCCGGAAGAGGTAATCACTGGTCGCAATGATGAATTCAAAGTCTGCTTCGGGCACCAGGCGGTGGATCCGCTCCTCGACGACCGGTGCGGCATACATGATGTTGCTGATCACGCCGATCCGGATGCCGTGTGCCATCAGCCAGGAGAGCAGCTCGTTGATGCCGTCGGTCGGAACGGCCGGGGCAGCGGCATCCCAGTAGAGCCGGTCGATCTCCTGATCGGTCAGGTCCAGACGGATGGACAGGGAGGCGTAGAGGTACTTGAGGATCATGCAGTTCAGAATCTCATATTCCCGTTCATGGCGCTGGACGTTCCGGTTGAAGCCGTAGACTTCACTCATCAGCTCCCAGGCTTTCGCGGCAACTTCTTCCGCACCCAGCGAATGTGGGTTTGTGAGGGCATGCGCCAGTAGCGCCGTGTCCCCGGCAAGGTTGTTGAAAGGAGTTTCGTTCCCGATTGTCTGTCCATAGTCAAAAAGAATCATCTTTGGTATACGCATATTCATCCCTCCTTTTCCTCTGATTCTATCACCCGGAAAACGGTCTGTAAACGAAAAAAGAAGCACCGATTCTGCACACTTTCCCTCTTGCGGATTCCCGATAGAAATGATACACTGTGGAGTGGAATGAAAACGTATCAGAAGAGGAATCAGATGATACTGGTAAGGAGGAAGCCATGATTTATTCAACTGAAGTAAAGAATATGTGCCCTGTCACGCAGGGCGTACATCACGGTGCAGCGCCGATCCCGGAAGAAGCTAACTGGGTACAGGCAAAGAGAGTCGAAGACATCTCCGGCTACACACATGGTATTGGCTGGTGTGCACCACAGCAGGGCTGCTGCAAGCTGTCCCTGAACGTAAAAGATGGTATCATCCAGGAAGCACTTGTTGAGACCATCGGCTGCTCCGGTATGACACACTCCGCAGCAATGGCTGCTGAGATTCTGCCGGGTCTGACTGTTATGGAAGCACTGAATACGGACCTTGTCTGCGATGCAATCAACACTGCTATGCGCGAGCTGTTCCTGCAGATCGTCTATGGCCGTACACAGAGCGCATTCTCCGAGGATGGACTGCAGATCGGTGCAGGTCTTGAGGACCTTGGTAAGGGAACACGTTCCATGATCGGTACCACCTATGGCACACTGGCAAAGGGACCACGTTACCTCGAGCTGACAGACGGTTATATTACCGACCTTGCTCTGGACGAGGACGATGAGATCATCGGTTATAAGTATGTGAACTTCGGCAAGATGATGGATTTCATCAAGGCCGGTGATGATGCGAACACTGCACTTGAGAAAGCTTCCGGCAAGTATGGCCGTGTGCAGGATGCTGTCAGATTTATTGATCCGAGACATGAGTAAGGAGGAAGAGAACAATGGCATTATTTGAGTCTTACGAAAGAAGAGAGAAGCAGATTCTCGCAAAGCTTGCTGAATATGGCATTTCCTCCATCGAAGAAGCTGAGAAGATCACAAAGGACGCTGGACTGGATGTCTATCATCAGATCGAGAACATTCAGCCGATCTGCTTTGAGAATGCAAAGTGGGCATACACCATTGGTGCTGCCATCGCAATCAAGAAGAACTGCCGCAAGGCTTCCGAGGCTGCTGCAGCCATCGGCGAAGGCCTTCAGGCTTTCTGTATCCCGGGTTCCGTTGCTGACCGCAGAAAAGTAGGTCTTGGCCATGGTAATCTCGGCAAGATGCTCCTCGAAGAAGATACCGAGTGCTTCGCTTTCCTGGCAGGCCACGAGTCCTTCGCTGCTGCTGAGGGCGCAATCGGTATCGCTGAGAAGGCAAACAAGGTCCGTCAGAAACCGCTCCGCGTCATCCTGAACGGTCTTGGCAAGGACGCTGCTCAGATCATTTCCAGAATCAATGGCTTCACTTATGTGGAGACCCAGTATGACTACAAGACCGGCGAACTGAAGGAAGTCTCCAGAAAGTGCTACTCCAAGGATCCGGAGTCGCCGCGTGCTAAGGTTAACTGCTACGGTGCAAACGATGTTCAGGAAGGTGTTGCGATCATGTGGAAGGAGAACGTCGATGTCTCCATCACCGGTAACTCCACCAACCCGACCCGTTTCCAGCATCCGGTTGCAGGTACCTATAAGAAGGAAAGAATCGAAGCTGGCAAGAAGTACTTCTCCGTTGCTTCCGGCGGTGGTACCGGCCGTACCCTGCATCCGGACAACATGGCAGCAGGTCCTGCTTCCTATGGTATGACTGATACACTTGGCCGTATGCATTCCGATGCACAGTTCGCAGGTTCTTCCTCCGTTCCGGCACACGTTGAGATGATGGGTCTCATCGGCGCTGGTAACAACCCGATGGTCGGTATGACAGTTTCTGTCGCTGTTTCCATCGAGGAAGCTGCAAAGAACGGCAAGTTCTGATGCGTTTTCACTGAATGATGGAAGAGCCGTATCCGCTCTGGTGGATGCGGCTCTTTTTCTGCGTGAGCAGCTCGAACGCACAGGTCATCCCTGCATGAACCGGCAAAGGATCACCCGAATGTGTATTGTTCCCAGAGGGAAAATGTGGTACCATAGATCCGGAGTCTGATGGAAGGAGGACCACTTATGGGTGAGCGCGCGGACCGGGCGGAGGCATTATTCCGTGCCGGCTGTAACTGTTCACAGTCTGTCTTCGTGGCATTTGCAGATTTGTACGGGATCGATGAGAAGACAGCCATGAAGATTTCCGCATCATTCGGGGCCGGCATGGGCAGGATGCGGGAGACCTGCGGCGCATTTTCCGGGATGCTGATGGTCACCGGGCTTGAGACCGGGGCGGAAGAGAGTGCGGACCAGGTGCAGAAGGGCCGCAACTATGAGAAAGTGCAGGAACTGGCGGCCAGATTCCGTGCGGAGCTGGGGACGCTCTCCTGCAGAGAACTGCTGGGACTGACAGAAGAAGATGTGAAGCATGAAAGTGTGGCACCTGCGCCAAGAACCGCAGACTATTATGAAAAGCGCCCCTGCCCGCGGATCATTCGCAGGGCGGCAGAGATTCTGGAAGAGACATATGTTTTTCCCGGTGCCGGAGACGGCACGCAATGTAACATGGAGGAATAGCAATTGAAGAAGAACACAAGGAACTTGACAGTGGCGTTGATGCTGGTGCTGGCACTTGTACTCGCTGCCTGTGGTAAGGATACCGGAAGCGGGAATGCGGCCGGAAGTACAGGAACGGAGCAGAGCGTCGCACAGAGCATGCAGTCTGCATCCGGGAAAGAAGAAACTGCTTCTTCGGGAACAGCAGCTTCAGAAAGTACTGCTTCTGAAGAAAATGCAGGAGAGGGGAGCACGACGGAGGAGATGCAGGGGAATCTTGCAGAAGGAAGTGGCTCGTTCGAAGAAAGTGCAAGCTCTGCAGCAGAAGCCGGCAATGAAGAAGGCAGCGGGGAAGAGCCATTTATCGAGGAGGCTTTCGGTGGAGAGGCCATCCTGGAGATCCCGTCCGTTTATCTGTATATGGCTTTCGATGCGATTGATGATGAGGAAACCCACGACAGACTGTATTATTATCAGATGGAGTCTGCAAAACTGACGGAAGAGGCAGAGGAGTTCTATCCGGAGCTGGCAGAAACGGTGAACAGTTACTTTACCGGCACGGTTGCGGATATTGACGCGATGTCGGAACAGATGGCGGACGATGTCCGGATGATGCGGGAAGAGACTGCGGCAGATTATGAGATGCCGGCATCCTGTGATGAATCGGAACTTTATATCCGCAGGGCAGATGCACAGGTCCTTTCTTTCCTGGAGGAGTTCTATGCATACTATGGCGGCGTGCATGGAATGTATGGATATACGGGGATCAACTTTGATACCCAGACTGGTGCCATTATCAACTTTGATGATGTGATTGCCGACCGGGATGCGCTGATGCCGGTCCTTGCAGAGAAGCTGCTGGAGCGGTATCCGGACACCTATTCCTTCAGTTACTATGAAGAGGATGATTTTGCGGGAATGCTGGCTGAGCATTATGGCAGCGCGAGCGAGGAACCGACGGATATCGGTTTTGTGCTGGATCCGCAGGGCGTGACGTTCTTCTTCAATCCTTACGAGATCGCCTCTTATGCGGAGGGGGCCTTCCAGGTAACCATCCTGTTCGAAGAGGCACCGGAACTGTTCACAGAAAACTATGGGCCTTCGGAAGAAGGATTCGTCATGTATTTTTCAGATGGACAGGAACTGCAGTTTGATGCGGATGGAGACGGCGCCCTTGATACCGTAAGTGTCTCGCCGGTCACACCGGAAGGCTACTACGACGAAGACGGGGAGACGGACAGCAGCAGGGAGCCTTTCTATACGGAGATTGATGTCCTGATGAACGATAAGACACTCCGGATGCCGACGTTCAACCTGACGTTTATCAGTCACCAGAACATGCTTCTCCACCGGGCGAACGGGCAGAATTTCGTCTATATCTATGCAGAGACAGATTCCGGGAACTTCGTCGAGATCTTTGATCTGGCTGCTGAACCGAAACCGAAGATGGAAGAGGATCCGTCTATTTCCGATTCCTTTGCCGAAATCAGTGACGCAGGGATCCCGGTCCGGGAAATCTATCTGCCGGAATATGACTGGGAAACCTATATGGATATGCCTCCGGTTGATCCGGAATATCCGCAGTTTGATTTCTTCCCGAACTGGATGGAGTCCTTGGGCGCACTGTCCGTGACGAACCTGTTCCAGCTCATGCCGGATGGACAGGTACTGCCCCTTGTGAACGAGTATACGGTTCCGGACTATACGGTCAATCCACCGATCAGGACGATGATCGAGATGCAGGCGATCGAACAGGATCCGGACGGAACGTTCCACGATGTCACCCTTCCGGAGGATACCTGGATGTGGTTCGAGGATACCGATTATAGCGGGTGGGCAGGTTTTCAGACCGATGAAAATGCCTATGTGCGGATCGCGATCGAGATTCCGGAGTTCGGAGTCATGGATGCAACGTATGAAGGTCAGCCGATCGATGAATGCTTTGATGTAGTTGACTACTGAAATATTTATAAACTACTAGACCTGAATTACCAAAAGGTGTAAAATAAAAACTGTAAACATTTGTTTTGGGATCACCGGACGACTGGCTGATCCGGAATGGAGGAATTTATGGGACTGATAGCTGCAGTATTGGGTTCGGCGAGCAGTGTTCTTGCTGATAGCTGGAAAGAGTTTTTTGTCTGTGAATCATTGCCGGCAGATGTTCTGGTCGTAAAGGGTGTGAAGCGGACCGGAAAAGGATCTCAGAATACAAAGGGTTCCGACAACATTATTTCGAATGGCTCCGGTGTTGTCGTTGCGGATGGCCAGTGTATGATCATCGTGGATCAGGGCAAGATCGTGGAAGTCTGTGCAGAGCCGGGCGAATATACCTACGATATGTCATCTGAGCCAAGTCTTTTCTCAGGAAGTCTTGGACAGGCGATCAAGGATACCTTTGCCCAGATCGGCAAGCGTATCGGCTATGGCGGCGATACCGGAAAAGATCAGAGAGTTTATTATTTCAATACAAAAGAGATCATTGAGAACAAGTTCGGAACACCGAGCCCGATTCCGTTCCGGATTGTGGACCGGAACATCGGTCTGGATATCGACAGCTCCGTGCGCTGCTCCGGTATCTATTCCTATAAGATCACAAACCCACTGCTGTTCTATACCAATGTCTGCGGGAATGTAACCCGTGAGTTCACCCGTGCAGATATTGACCAGCAGCTGAAGACAGAATTTGTATCAAAGCTCCAGCCTGCATTCGCAAAGCTGTCGGAAGAAGGCATGAGACCGTCTGCAATTCCGGGACATGCGGAAGAGCTTGCAGAGCTGATGAACCAGGAGCTCGACTCCAAGTGGAGTGATCTCAGAGGGATCGAGGTCGTCTCGGTTGCCCTCAACCCGATCACCATCCCGGCGGAAGACGAGGCGATGATCAAGGAACTGCAGAGAACAGCAGTTTACCAGAATACGAATATGGCAGCTGCAAATCTTGTCAATGCACAGGCTGAGGCTATGAAGGCTGCTGCTTCGAACCAGGGCGGCGCGATGACCGGATTCATGGGGCTGAATATGGCACAGCAGGCTGGCGGCCTGAATGCTGCACAGCTCTTCCAGATGAACCCGCAGCCACAGGCACCGCAGCAGGATACACCGGCACCGGCTCCTGCAGCACCGGCTGAAGAAGGCGGCTGGGTATGTCCGACCTGCGGCACACAGGTAGCAGCTTCTGCGAAATTCTGCTCTGAGTGCGGCACGAAGAAACCGGAGGGACCGGCAAAGTGGTTCTGCCCGGAGTGCGGCTCGCCGAATACCGGTAAGTTCTGCACCAACTGCGGGACAAAGAAGCCGGAGTAAGATTCTGCCGGTAGTACAAAGAACGTTGTGAAGTGAACAGTAAAGGGCGGGAACGGTGACATCCGTCACGTATCCCGCTCTTTTTCGAAATCATGGAGGACTGCAATGGCAGGATTACTGGAATATAAGTGCCCCTGTTGTGGGGGCTCGATCAAGTTTGATTCAACCCTGCAGAAGGTAAAGTGTGAATACTGCGACACAGAATTTGATCTGGAAACATTACAGCAGTATGACCAGGAACTCTCGAATGAAGAACCGGAGGATATGAGCTGGGCGGCACCGGATCCGAATGCATGGACGGCCAGCGAGCTCGAGGGGATGCGGGTCTATGTCTGTAAGTCCTGCGGCGGTGAGATCGTTGCCGATGAGACGACTGCGGCAACAGCCTGCCCATATTGCGGGAACCCGATCGTGGTCATGGGGAATTTTTCCGGTGATCTGAAGCCGGACTATGTCATCCCGTTCAAGTATGATAAGAAGGCTGCCAAAGAAGCCCTCATGAATCACTTTAAGGGAAAGAAACTTCTGCCGAAGGTGTTCAAGGATGAGAACCACATCGATGAGGTGAAGGGCGTCTATGTGCCATACTGGCTCTATTCGGCAGATGCTGTGGCAGATATCCGCTACCGTGCGACAAGAGTGAGAGTCTGGTCAGACTCCCAGTATAATTATCAGGAGACCAGTTACTATTCTGTCATGCGCTCCGGCGATCTGGAGTTTGAGCGCGTACCGGTGGATGGATCATCAAGAATGGCAGATGATATGATGGAATCTCTGGAGCCGTTTGATTTTAACGAAGCCGTTGATTTCCAGACCGCGTATCTCGCCGGCTATCTGGCAGATAAGTATGATGTCACTGCAGAAGATGGCTTCCCGCGTGCATCTGAGCGCGTCAGAAATTCGACTGCGGAGGCATTCATGGATACGGTCCAGGGGTTTGCGACGGTGACACCGGAGAACACCAGCATCCGTCTGCAGGATGCGAGTTCCGTCTATGCACTTTATCCTGTCTGGATTCTGAATACCACCTGGCAGGGTCAGAAGTATACCTTCGCGATGAATGGCCAGACGGGAAAGTTCGTCGGCAACCTGCCGGAGGACAAGGGTGCTTACTGGAAGTATTTCCTCAGCATTGCAGGCATCACAACTGCGGTGATCACAGGGATCAGTTTCCTGATGTCGCTGCTTTGAGGAGGTGGAGAAGATGATGAAAATGACAGGGAAAAGAATACTTGCCGGCCTCCTGCTGATGCTGCTGATGTGCGGTGCGGTTGCCGGATTATCCGGGAAGGTCATTTATGCACATCCCGGCTATGTCGTGGATCAGGCGGGCCTCCTTTCCAGTGGAGACAGATCCGTGCTTGAAGCGAAGCTGCAGGAGATCAGCCTCAGGCAGGGCATGGATGTCGTCGCTGTGACGACGAGCAGCACGGAGGGAAAGTCTGCGATGGATTATGCAGATGATTTCTACGATTATAATGGATATGCCGCATCCGGCATCCTGCTCCTGATTGATATGGGAGACCGGGCATGGTGGATCTCGACAAAAGGGACTGCCATCGATGTCTTTACAGATGCGGGAATTGAATACATCGGGAACCATGTTCTGTCCGATCTTTCCGATGGTGATTATGCACTTGCATTTGAGACATACGCAGATGACTGTGACAAATTCATCACCCACTACTTTAAGGAAGGATCACCTTATGGACAGGGGAATCTGCCAAAAGAGCCGTGGAATCCGCTGACAGCTGTCGGTGGGGCGATTGCCGGTATTTTTGCCGCTTTATTCGGAACTGGTGCGATGAAGAGAAGCCTGAAGTCTGTGCAGGCACAGCGTGCTGCAAATAACTATATCAGGAGTGGCAGTCTTCATGTGACAAACGCCAGAGAGATGTTCCTGTACAGGAATGTCGTGAGAACCCGCCGCCAGACGGAAAACCGCAGCGGTGGCAGCAGCACGCATACTTCTTCCTCCGGAAGTACACACGGCGGAGGCGGAGGGCATTTCTGATCCAGACAGATGAACTGGCCGGAAAAGCAGTAATCCTTTACAAATCTCTGATGCTGTGTTAAAGTTTTGCCAGTCGGGTATCCTGCCCGGCTGGTTCTTTTGGTGTATCAGAGCTGACGCAGGAATCAGGATAACAGAAACAGGAGTGATGATTCATGAGTTACAATAAGAATCGTTTTAAGAAACAGGACCGGATACTGGTATGGGGACACCGGGGTGCATCCGGCTATGCCCCGGAGAATACGCTTCCGGCTTTCCAGAAAGCAGTAGAACTTGGTGCCGATGGAATTGAACTGGATGTCCAGCTGACGAAGGACGGGGAACTGATCGTCATGCATGATGAAAAGGTGAACCGTACGACAGATGGCAAGGGTTGGGTGAAGGACTTTACGCTCGAGGAACTGAAGGCGCTGAATGCCAACAAACATTTTCCGGAATACGGGGTGGTGCAGGTACCGACCCTGAAGGAAGTTCTGGAGCTGATGAAGCCGACCGGAAGGACGATCAATATCGAGATCAAAACCGGTGAGATCCTGTACCAGGGAATCGAGGAAAAGGTCGTCCGACTGGTCCACGAGATGGAGATGGAAGAAGTAGTGCTGTACTCCTCCTTCAACCATTATACCTGCCTGAAGCTGCGGGAACTGTGCCCGGATGCCTACATCGGTTTCCTGTACATGGACGGACCGATCCGAATGGCAGAGTATACCAGAAAATATGGCGGGGATGCACTGCATCCTGCTCTCTACAATCTCCAGTACCCGACGGCACTGCCGGAGGCGAGGGAAGAGGGACTGGATATCAATGTCTGGACGGTGAATGAAGAAGCATACGTGCGCATGTGCATGGAGGCAGATGTGAATGCGGTGATCACCAATTACCCGGATATGGCACTGAAGGTTTTGACAGAGTAAGCAACAGCAGATGGAGGAACGATGGCGGAAAAGCGGGCGAAGAGGCTCCGGCGGGAGCACGGGAAGGAAGGCAATGGATGTGGCCTCCACTGTGTGACAGTCAGTGACCTCCGGGTGACAATCGGGGATACCGAGATTCTGCAGAATGTGAATCTTCATGCCCACTGTGGCAATCTGCTCGCCATTATCGGAAGAAACGGGGCCGGGAAGTCCACCTTGCTGAAGGCATTGCTCGGCGAAATTTCTTATTCCGGTAAGATTGAGTTTACGGATGTTCATGCCCATATCCACAGAAGGCCGTCCATCGGTTATGTACCACAGAGCCTGTTCGTGGACCGCAATACGCCCGTGAGTGTCTATGACCTGATGGCTGGGGCGGTCTCAAGAGCACCGGTTTTCCTGACCAGGACTGCCACAGTGCGGAAGCAGGTAGAGGAACAGCTGAGGATCTTTGACTGCCAGGACCTGATGGATGCGGCAGTCTGTGACCTGTCGGGAGGAGAACGGCAGCGTGTCCTGCTTTCTCTGGCGCTGTCGCCTGTGCCGGACCTGCTGCTGCTCGATGAACCGGCAGCGGGAATCGACCAGAACGGAATCAGGCAGCTCTATCAGACACTTGATCAGGTAAAAAAGGAATACGATCTGACACTGATGATGGTCTCTCATGACCTGGAATATGTCCGGAAATATGCCGATAAGGTGATCCTGCTTGATAAGACAGTGCTTGCGGCAGGAACGCCGGAGCAGGTATTTGCCAGCGAAGCCTTTGAACAGGTCTTCGGTGTGGAATAGGGAGGAAGCATGCAGACGATCTACGGGATTCTCGAAACCCTGCTGCCTTTCTCCTGGGTTTCGTATGACTTTATGAAGAATGCCTTACTGGCGGTGTTGATTATTGCACCGCTTTTTGGCATGCTCGGGACGATGGTGGTGAACAACCATATGTCCTTTTTCTCCGATGCCCTGGGGCACTCGGCGCTGACCGGTATCGGACTGGGGATGGTTTTCGGGATTGCAGACAGCTCTCTGGCGCTGGCCCTGTTTGGCATTGTCTTTGCACTGCTGCTTGGCTGGCTGGTGCGCAAGAGTGCAGGTGCGGGGAATGACACGATGATCAGTGTCTTTTCGTCGCTCTCGACGGCGATCGGCCTTGCCATTCTCTCAAGAGGCGGACAGTTCTCGGAGTACTCGGCACTGCTGGTCGGCGATATCCTGGCGGTATCGCCGGTGGAGATTCTGCGTCTGCTTCTGCTGCTTGTTGCTGCATTTGTTTTCTGGTGCATCTGTTTCAATGCCCTGCAGACCATCAGCATCAACCGAAGCCTTGCCGGAAGCCGCGGCGTACCGACCGGTTTCTATGAGAATCTGTTCGCGGCGCTTCTCGCCGTGATCGTCATGCTCTCGATCCGCTACGTCGGGATTCTGATCATCAATGCACTCCTGACATTGCCGGCAGCTGCATCGAGAAATCTGGCGTCGAACGAGCGGGAGTATCACCTCTTTTCCGTGATGATCTCTTTGTTTTCCGGCGTTCTCGGCCTGATCCTGTCGTTTTACCTGGATATGGCAGCGGGACCGGTGATGATTGTGATTGCAGCGATTCTGTTCTTTCTGACCCTTGCGGTCCGGAAATCAGTCAAGGGTTGAGGAGGAACAAGGCGTATGAAAACAGGAAAGAAACTGTGCATTCTGCTGGCTATGATGCTGGTGATTTCTCTTCTCGGGGCAGGGACCGTCTGGATCACCGGAAGAACAACAGAAAATCACGAGCAGGATCAGGAACTTCATGTGGTCTGTTCCTTTTATCCGATCTATATCATCGGGATGAATCTGCTAAAGGATGTCCCGGATGTTCATCTGATCAACCTGACACCGAACACGACCGGGTGTCTCCATGACTATCAGATCACAACCGGCGATATGAAGCGCCTGTCCGGCGCAGACGTCCTGCTGCTAAATGGCGGCGGGATGGAGACCTTCGTCGAGCAGATCGCGGAGCAGATGCCGGAACTGGTCATGCTGTATTCGAATGTGGGTATCGAGCCGCTCGAAGAGGAAGAACATGATCACGAAGAAGACGAACACGAAGGGCGTGACCACGAAGAACACAGTCATGAAGGTCATGACCATGGTTCGAATGCGCATTACTGGCTGGATCCTGCCCGGTATGAACAGCAGGTGCAAAATCTTGCAGACGGACTGGCGGAGATCCTGCCGGAGTCTGCAGACAGAATCCGTGAAAATGCAGCAGCCTACACCGAGAGAATTCTGGAGGTCGGAACGCTCTACCGGGAGAACCTGACGGACCTGGCAAATGGGGAGACGATCCGTGCGATCATCTTCCATGATGCATTCGAATATCTGTCTGAGATGGTCCCGCTTGAGGTTGTCGGCGAGATTGAGATTGAGGGCGAGGAGAGTGCCCTTTCTGCCGGGGAACTGGCAGAAGTGATTGATACGATCCAGGAAGACCAGGTACGCTGGCTCCTGATCGAGAAGCAGTTTGCATCGCAGATCGCAGAGCGTGTCGCGGCGGAAACGGATGCTGAGGTTGTGGTTCTGGATTCGATCGTGACAGGTGAAGACGATCCGGATGCGTGGATTCACGGTATGGAAGACAACTTGTTAGTCTTAACGAACTTGACAGAGTGATGCACTTCGACTATGATGAGAGACGTGCATGAAAGTACCCTGAACCTGTACCGGATGCGGCTTCAGATGATGGGATTGTGAAAGAGTAAATTGAGGTAATTTATGTTATTAAAGAAGATTGGTAGAAATGATCCGTGCTGGTGCGGCAGCGGAAAGAAGTACAAATTCTGTCATGAGGCATTTGACGAGAAGCTGGCATCCTACAACCTGCCGAGAAGGCAGAGACCGACACACAAGATGATCAAGACCCCGGAGCAGATCGCGGGGATCAGAGAGTCCGCGAAGATCAATATCGCTGTCCTTGATGAGGTTGCATCGAAGATCCATGTCGGGATGAATACCGAGGAGATCGACCGGATTGTCTATGAGACAACCACGAAGATGGGCGGAATCCCTGCACCGCTGAACTATGAAGGGTTCCCGAAGAGCGTCTGCACCTCGATCAATGAACAGGTCTGCCACGGAATTCCGGCGGAGTGGGAAGTGCTTGAAGACGGGGATATCATCAATGTTGACTGCTCCACGATCTACAATGGCTACTATTCCGACTCCTCGAGAATGTTCCTGATCGGGAATGTCTCGGAAGAGGACCAGCGCCTTGTCCGCGTGGTAAAAGAGTGTGTGGAACTGGGACTGGAACAGGTGAAGCCATGGCATTTCCTCGGAGATATGGGTCAGGCGGTCAATGACCACGCGAAGGCGAACGGCTACTCCGTCGTCCGGGAGATCGGCGGTCATGGCTGTGGTGTCGAGTTCCACGAGGACCCGTGGGTCAGCTATGTGACCGAGAAGGGCACGGATTACATGATGGTGCCGGGCATGATCTTCACGATTGAGCCGATGGTCAATGCAGGCGGTCCGGAAGTCTTTGTGGATGAGGAGAACGACTGGACAGTCTATACCGAGGACGGCAAGAAGAGTGCACAGTGGGAGATCCAGGTGCTGGTCACCGAGGACGGACATGAGGTGATCTCGTACTGAGTTTGGAATTATTGAAAAACGATGATGATTTATTGAAAAACGATAAATAATTCTTGACAAACAGAATATCTGGCTGTATGATGAGTGTGGTTGCAGAACCTGGCGGCTCCGTGCGTACTTTTGCGGAGCATGGAACAGGGTGCAGCCACACTTTCGTATACGGAATGGAGAACTTGATGATGAATACTTTCTGGAATCCTCAGAAGAGTGTGGTCCTCACAAAACTCTGCGTGATGGTATTTCTTGCCGTCAGCGTTGTGATGGTGGTGGCAGGACCATGGGAGACAAGCTGGTTTATCAGAAGATATGGTCATAGCACGCTTTTCCTGACCTTTGGCAACGGGGCCGGAACAGCGGCATTCGCAGTACTGCTGACGCTTGGCTATCTTTCCGGCGCTGCGCTGATCACGATGTTCATCCTGATGCTGATGTTCCTGCGGAACGTGGGCAGGGAAGAGATCTTCACCAGGCGGAATGTGTGGCTCCTCCGGAGGATCAGCTGGTGCTGCGGCGGCGGTGCCCTGACAACCATGCTCGTCGGTGTCCTCTACGCCAGACATTTCCTGGCGATCACCTGTGCGGCGGCATTTATGATGCTGGTTGTGCGTGTGATCAAGAACGCATTTGAACAGGCGATCCTGATGAAGGATGAGCTGGATCTCACGGTATAAGGAGGCACATATGGAAGAAAATATGAACCTTGACGGCGAGATCTTCGTGAATCTGAACGTCATGATGGCCATCCGGAATATCTCTGCGGGGGAACTGGCGGAGCGGATCGGGATCACACCGGCGAATCTGTCCATCCTGAAGAACCAGAAAGCAAAAGCGATCAGATTTTCCACGCTGGCTGCACTCTGTGACGTCTTAGACTGTCAGCCGGGGGATCTGCTGGAATATCGGAAAGGAACATAACGATATGGATGAGAAGAAAGATCTGCAGGAAGTGGAACTGAAGCAGACAAGAGAACTGCAGGAGACAGAACTTGAAAAGAGAAGAGATCTGCAGGCGCAGGAACTGGCCAAGATCACAGAACAGGAGAACACTTATAAGAAGCGGATCAGAGAGCATCTGCCACTGCTGCTGGTGAGCGTGATCCTCAGTTTCTTCTTTGCATACTATTATATCGACAAAGTGATTTTTGGCGATACCTTTATCATGGGGAATTCGATCCTCGAGAGATTGCACCCGGCGATCTTTACGGTCCTGTTTGTGGGAGTGGTTGAGGGATTTGCAACTGCTTTTGAAAAGGAGCGAAAGAGGGAAGCGCTGTACTTCATGATCTTACTTCTGCTGATGAGCATCAGCATTCTGCTCTATGGGGACCGCTACATGCCGCTGTCCCCGCTGGCACTGCTGATGTGGCACGGGCTTGCCATCTATTATGTCGTCGTGCGGATGGATCTGCTGGCAGCAGGAAAGAGCAGTGGGCTGGCCTTCTTTGATGTCCTGACCGGCACCATCATTCTTCCCTTTGGGAATTACATCCTGCGTGTGCGGACGATCTTTGAAGCATTTAAGGCCTATACGGAGAAGCGCCGCGAGCGGCTTTCGGTGGAAGGAGGAGAAGAGCAGTATCAGGTATCGAGGAAGCGGGTTGGCGTGATCCTTGCGAGTGCTTTTGCTGCGGTCCTGATCGGGGCATTTGCCTGGTCACAGCTCGCCGGTGCAGACAGTGACTTTGCAAATATCGGGAACACCATCCGCTCCTGGTTCTCAGGATGGAAGCTTGAACTCGAGGAAGAAACCTGGCTGGAACTGCTGATGTCCCTGCCGGTCGGCGCGTATCTGACAGGACTGGTGGCCGGAGGAGCCATCACGGTGAAACCAGCGCTGACTGCAGCATATTTTGATGATCTGATGAGGCCATACAGAAGGCTTCCGAAGATCTCCATCTCCATCGTGACAGGCGTTCTGCTCGTGATCTACCTCCTGTTCTTTTATCTGCAGGCAAGAGGCTTCCTGCCGATTCTGCTGTCCGGCGAGATCCTGACAGCACCGGAAGCTGCGACTTTTGCCATCACCGGGTTCTGGGAACTGATGCGGATCCTGGTCCTGAATTTTCTTCTGACCTTTTTCATCCTGTACTTTGCACCGAAAGAAGTAAGTGCACACCAGGCCGTGAAACTGCTGCTGATGTTTCTTGGGATTGCCAGCCTTTTCTTTGTCTTCCTGGATGCATCGAAACTCTACCTCTATATTCATCTTTATGGATTCACAGGAAGAAGACTTGTGGCAGCGTGGGTTCT
The DNA here is from genome assembly GCA_902783375.1 of uncultured Lachnospiraceae bacterium. Taxonomy (GTDB): domain Bacteria; phylum Bacillota; class Clostridia; order Lachnospirales; family Lachnospiraceae; genus Catonella. Next base: position 53,529 of record CACZQN010000055.1, read on the forward strand.
CGTGACAGCGGGACTGTCTGCGGTTCTGGTGCTCGCACGCACACAGAAGGAATTTCCATGCATCAGATACCTGATCTGGCTTTTTGCCGGGAGCTTTGTACTCTATGCGATGCTGCCGACGGAAATGCTGCTTGTATGACTCGTCACAGTCACTTATGCTCTTCATCATAAAGAAATCAGAGGCGCTGGATTACGCCAGCGCCTCTATTTCTTTGACAGCTGCAGCAACCAGATGTCCCAGATTCAGATCCGGTACACCTGCAATGATGTTGTCGCAGTGGTTGATCGGGATCAGGACGCGTTTTCCGCTGCAGGAACCGATGGCGGCTGCCATGGCAGGGGTGATCTCACCATAGAGAGAATCAGCAACGACGATCCCGATCGGACCGACGATGACATCCGCACTTCTGGCACCGACAATCACTGCATTCTCACCAGTGGCGGCTATGTCCGCGCCGGCCTTTAACATTGCCGCAGTTGCAGCGGAGTTCGTTCCAACAGCACGGATCTCTGCATCCGGAAGTGTCTTCTTTAATTCTGTCACCAGCTGGCGGCCTACACCGCCGCCCTGTGCATCAACAACCATAATTTTCATCGGTCATATCCTCCATCTTATATATGCTTGCTGCTTGTTATTTCATCGGTCTGCCGCCAGACCGCTGCAAGATAATCTCGTGCAGCGATGATCGCATCCAGTTCTTCCGGGTTTCCGATCTCCCGTTCAATTGTGATCGCACCGTCATAGTCAAACTCTTTTAGCCGGCGGAAGAAGGCAGGAAAGTCCACCTTGCCTTTTCCGATGGGAACTTCTCTCCCGAGTTCATGTCCGTTCACAGGGTACAGTCCATCTTTGGCATGAACACCGCGGATGTGTGGCCCCAGGATGTCGAGGGCATCCACCGGGTTTGCCTTTCCATAAAGGATCAGATTCGCTGTGTCGATGTTGACTCCGAGGTTCGGCCTGCCCACTGTCTCAAAACAGCGGAGCAGGGTGACCGGCGTCTCCTGGCCGGTTTCAAACAAAAGCACCTGCCCGGAAGCTGCAAGATGATCCGCAACCGTTCTGATCGCTTCGCAGAGAGGCATAAAAGCAAGGTCATAAGGATTTTCCGGGATAAAGCCAATGTGCGTCACGATATCGGTGATCGGCGGAAAAGGATAGGACGGAGACTCGCTGATCTGTCTGGCAAAGTCTGCTCCGTCACAGAGATTTCTGATCCGGGTCTGACGCCATTCTTCCGGAACCAGTCCCAGTGTTCTCTGCCCTTCATAAAAGTTCCACACCCGCGGTCCCTCGTAGCCGCACCAGAAAGCGGAGATCCGGATTCCGTAAGCCGCGGCAGCCCTCGCGATCCGCTCCGCATGTTCCGGTGTAAAGACCTTCGGCGTCCAGGAGCAGAGCTGGCAGGTGGGGATGCCATATTCCCGGAGACGGCTGAACCTCTCTTCGATGTTCAGATTTCCGGTTTCAAAGTGGACCATGGTTCCGAACTGCATCTGTGCATGCCTCCTCCCGCAGAATTGTCATACTACTCATATTATATAGCAGCGGACCGAAGGGTTCAAGTTTTGTATCTGAATAGCGGAAAAGTGGTTTTCAGAAAGACGTCTTTGTGATAAGATACCCCATGTAGATATGGTCTGTGCTGAAGAAACAGGAGGCATGAGATATGAGAAAGAACAGAATGAATCAGGTGGCTGCATGGATGGCGGTGATTCTGCTCGCCGGTCTGCTGTATGGCGCCGTTCCGGCAAAGGCTGCGGAAACATCCGATCCGGCTGTACAGCGAATCTTCACGGAAGTCCTGAAAAACGGCAGTTCCTATTATCTGCGGGGAAATGGGAGTCAGGATGATCTTTACCGGGAGACAGCCGATGGGAAAGAGATGCTGATTGCAAGGGATGTGATCGATTTCCGTGTCGGACAGAAATATATCTATTACCTGACCCTGCGGGATGACAGACCGTCGCTCTGCCGTGTACGGGTTGACGGAAAGGGAGACCGGCTTCTGAAGAAAGATATGATCCGGATCTATGCGATCAGCGGCGGCTTCGTGTACGGGAAGGCATTTTCCGATGAAGGCGGCGGTGGCGCGCTCGTCCGGGTGAACAGCAGGAGTGGTGAGACGGAGATCCTTGTGGAAGAGGAACGGTTCGCCTATACCTGGAGTCCGGAGCACCGGAACGGGAGATTCTATTTTGAAGCAGAAAATGACTACTGGTCTGTCTGCTATGACGGAACGGGTCTGCGGGAAGAGGAAGCCTTTCAGAGCAAAGCGCAAAAGCTGCGGAAGAGCATCGAAGAGGTCATTCCGGAATCAGTTCCTGCTGCGGAAGATGACCGGCTGATCGATGCAGGGGATGGCTGGTATGCCGTCCTGAAAGAACCGGCATTTTATCTGTTCCGTGCGGACGGGTCAGAGCCGGAGAAGTTTGAAATCAGTGCAGATGATGTTCTTGTCCGGGATGAACACATCTATATCATGCAGGATGACTACCAGGCGGAACGCCGGGTTTACAGGATGGTGAGATAAGTCGATGATACTGGAACATGTACAGATTTACTGCCCGGACCATCACTTCCGGTCCGGCAGGATCCGCATCCGCAACGATCGGATTGAGGAACTTTCTCTGACAGAGGACATGGCAGGAACTGCCGTGGAGGACGAAGAGATCCTCGACGGCGGCGGTGCACTTGCAATTCCAGGCATGATTGATCTGCATTTTCATGGGTGCCTTGGAAAAGACATCTGCGATGGTTCGGCGGATGCGCTGGATGTGCTGTCCGCCTTTGAGGCGTCGATCGGGGTGACGGCCATCGCCCCGGCCATGATGACGCTCGGGAAGGAAGATCTGCTGCGGACCCTGAAGAGGGCAGCGGCGTTTGCCGGTGCACAGAAGAGGGCGGCAGCGGAGAATCAGATGGAAACGGCCTACAGCCGGCAGGCGGCGCTCATCGGCATCAACATGGAAGGACCATTCATCAGCCCGGTGAAGAAGGGGGCACAGGATGAGCGGTTTATCCTTCCCTGTGACGCCGGTCTGGCAGCGGAATTCCTGAGGATTTCGAAAGGACTGGTGAAGATCATCGGTCTGGCCCCGGAGGAAGATGGCGGGAAAGGACGGGACACCGTCCTGCAGTACATCCGGGAAATGAAGGAAAAAGTGCACATCTCCCTTGCACATACCAATGCAGACTACGATACAGCGAAGGCGGCGATCGATGCCGGTGCGGATCATGCGGTGCATCTCTTCAATGCCATGCCTGCCTTCCATCACCGGGATCCGGGGGTCGTCGGTGCGGTGGCAGACAGCCCGCAGGTGATGGCAGAACTGATCACGGATGGCATCCATGTGCATCCGGCGATGGTCCGGTCGGCATTCCGGCTGCTCGGCGCAGAGCGGATTGTCCTGATCTCCGACAGCGTCTGCGGGACGGGGATGCCGGACGGGGAATACAACCTCGGCGGCAATTCGTTCCGGAAAGCAGGCAGGCGCTGCACGATGGTCCGGGACGGTGCGATCGCAGGTTCCGTGACACCGCTTCCGGACGGGCTCCGGACAGCGGTGCTGGAGATGGGAATCCCACTCGAAGACGCCATCCTTTGTGCGACCGAGAATCCGGCAAAGGTGCTGGGCGTCTTTGGGGAGCGTGGTTCTCTGGAGGCGGGAAAGATCGCCGATCTCGTGCTGCTTGACCCGGAAGATCTGGCGCTGAGGCAGGTGATTCTGCGCGGACAGCCGATCTGAAAGGACGATCACAAAAAGGAACGGAACAGGAGAATAGACCGATGGTTGACACGACACTTTGTTATCTCCGCCATGCGGGGAAGGTGCTTCTGCTGCACCGGATCAAGAAGAAGCAGGACATCAACGCCGGGAAATGGATCGGTGTCGGAGGGCATCTGGAGGCCGGGGAGTCGCCCCTTGCCTGCGTCCTCCGGGAAGTCCGGGAAGAGACCGGCATCATCCTCACGGATATCCACCAGGTTGGAATCATTGATTTCCTGAATACGGAGTGTGAGGATGAGCGGATGTGGCTCTATGTGGCGGAAGTGGAAGAAGAGATCACACCGGAGTGCGATGAGGGCGTCCTCGCCTGGTTCCCGGAGAACGAGCTCTTCGACCTCCCGATGTGGGAGGGAGACCGCACATTCCTCGGAAGAATGCTGGCAGGAGAAAGAGGATTCCACGTGGAAGTCAGCTACGAAGGGGACCTGCTGGTCGGAACGCGAGAACTCTGAATATGATTTTCAGTTTGTGAAAAGAGACAGAAAAAGAATCCTGTAATCGATTGTTTGCTTGCATTTCGCACAAAGAAGGTATATTATCCTTCTATATCTCAGATGGCAGAAGCATCTCTGAAATGATTGTAGAAAGCAGGTATCCTATATGACACTCGGGGGTTATCTTTCAAGCCAGTTTTCGCTGGCGCAGAATCTGGAATTCTGCCTGCGTCTTCTAGTGGCTGTTGTGTGCGGTTCTGTGATCGGGCTCGAGAGGAGCCGCCGTTTCAAGGAGGCCGGTCTTCGGACCCACATCATCGTCTGTATCACCGCTGCGCTGGTGATGATTGTCTCGAAATATGGCTTTGCGGACCTCACAGATCCGACCGGGGCCTCCTTCAACGGAACCAGAGGGGCAGATCCTGCAAGACTTGCAGCGCAGGTGATCTCCGGCATTTCCTTCCTGTGTGCAGGCGTCATCTTTAAGAATGGAGGTTCCGTCAAGGGCCTTACCACGGCCGCCGGGATCTGGATGACGGCGGGTATCGGCCTTGCAGTCGGGGCCGGGATGTACTTTATTGGGATCTTTGCAACATTTGCAGAAGTGTTTCTTCAGTTTCTCATGCACAAGATGCCTGTCGCTTCTGACGCCCTGATCCTGAACAATGTCCGGCTGGTCGTCCAGGAGGGCGTGGAGTTCAACAAGATCCTGATGGACCAGCTGAAACTGTGGAATGCATCCATTGCCGACAGCAAAGTGACCAGACGCTCGGACGGCAAGGTCGAGTATGAACTGGTGATCCGGACACGCGAGGAACTGACGTTTGAGGAGTTCGAGGCATTTGTCAACGGACATTCTGAGGTCCTGTCGGGAAGCTGCATGCCGATGCGGTGATGGGAATCTGCCCTTTCACACTTTAAAAAGCCTTCTTCTGCGCAAAATGCACATAGGAAGGCTTGTTTTTTTGACAGAGTTCGGGTATAATTGCTAAGTACTGATAATTATTGTGATACATTCACAAAGGAGGAGTAACACATGAAAAGAAGTAAAGTGCTTGCACTGCTGCTTGCTTCTGTAATGGTTGTATCCATGTTCGCTGCATGTGGCGGCGGCTCCGGAACAACAACGACCAGTACACCGACATCCACAGCAAAGACGGATGATGGTGCAGCAGCAGATACCAAGAAAGACGAGCCGGCTCCTGCTGTAGAGCAGGCACCTGGTGACACCAAGGGACTTGCGAATATGCCGAAGTCCGATGTGGTTAAGGGCAAGACCAATCAGCAGACCTATCCGCTGACCACAGAAAAGAAGACTCTTACCTACTGGTATCCGATGGGTGGTTCCATGAGTACCCTTTCGGATTTCAATGATGCAGAGTTCTTCCAGATGTACGAAGAGAAGACCGGTGTGCACATCGACTTCATCGTTCCGTCTACCGGAACAGAGGCAGATGCATTCCAGCTGCTTTTCGCATCAGATTCCTTCCCGAACATGCTCTATGTTACGAACGGCAACCTGAAGTATCGTGACGGTTATGATGCTTGTATCGAGGATGGTTATGTAATCGACATCACCGATTATTATGACTATGTTCCGAACTATGTATCCTGGCTCAACAGCCTTCCGGATGCGCAGAAGTCCGTCTTCACCGATACCGGCAGAATGTACGGCCTGTGGCATTTCTGGGATTCCATGACGGAGAACGTCTACAACGATCAGGGTATCTCCATCCGTAAGGATTTCCTGGACAAGGTTGGCATGGATATCCCGACCACTTATGATGAGTGGGAGACAGTCCTTGCTGCATTTAAGGATCAGCTTGGAATCGAAGCTCCGTTCTATACCGGCAAATATGGTATTGACGACGGTGAGTTCATGGCTGGTTACGGAATTGCTCCGTACTGGTATCAGGTAGACAACAAGGTTATGTATGGTCCGATGCAGGATGCATACAAGGATTACCTGACCATGCTGAACAAGTGGTATGTGAATGGCTGGCTGGATAACGGCTTTGCTACGAGACAGTCCACTGGTATCGCAGCGGATAACGACATGATTCTGAACGATAAGATCGGTGCCCTGATCGACTGGGGTACCAGAATGACAGATGCTTATCTGACACGTGGTGCTACGAACCCTGAGTTCTATGCAGTTGCTGCTCCGCAGCCGAAGAAGTCCGCTTCTGATCCGAACCCGGCATGGAGAAACTGGGGCAACGGCTATGGCCACTGCCAGAATACCGTAGAACTTGTTTCTGCTGAGCTTGATGAGGCGACAAAGGAACTTGCTCTGAGATGGCTGGATGGCTGGTATGCTGAGGATATCTATCTGCAGGCCAACTACGGTCTGGATGAGCAGGAGGGTGTTGTCTGGTATGCAGCAGAAGATGGTCACAGAATCGGTGACTATGATTTCCGTTATGCGAACCCGGATGGAATCGATTCCGCAACCGTCCTTGTCAAGTTCTGGACCAAGAACCCGCCGATCCGTGTAGAGGCCTGCCAGATCGAGCAGATGCCGCCGGAGCGTTCCGCATCTTATGATGTATGGAGCCAGTACTATCCGACCAACTTCCTGCCGCCGATGACTTCCATGACGGTTGATGAGGGTTCGGAGTATGCTTCTACCTACACAGACATTGAGACCTATGTACAGGAGCAGAACGTCAAGTTCATCATGGGCCAGAGATCTCTTGATGAGTATGACAGCTATCGTGAGACCCTGAAGCAGATGGGCATCGAGAGATGTACTGAACTGCAGCAGGCTGCACTTGACCGTTACAACGCAAGATAATCAGTACTGTGAATGATGAATTGTGTACCCGGCGGGATCTCCCGCCGGGTATTTTTGCGTCCTCCACTGAATTCTTGTGAAACTATATGGTGGAAGGGTTGTTTTTTGACTGCTATTTGTGTATAATTACTAAATAGATTATAAAATCTAAGTTGATTTTCCATGTAAATTGACTAGGAGGAAGTAATGAGTAAAAAAGAGACAATTGAGAGAGTTGCTCCGAAACTGACTCTCGGCCAGACGCTGAAAAAGGATCTGAAGGCACACTGGGAACTCTATGTGATGTTCATCCCGGTAATGATTTACTTTATTGTCTTCAATTACCTGCCGATGGCCGGTATCATCATGGCCTTTGAAAAGTATTCGATCAAGAAAGGCTTTTTTGGCAGTGCGTGGGTTGGTGTTGCAAACTTCCAGCGCTTCTTCGCATCACCGTATTTCTGGAGACTGATGCGGAACACACTGTTGATCAGCTTCTATGGCTTACTGTTTTCCTTCCCATTTCCGATCGTTTTTGCCCTCTGCCTGAACGAGCTGACGAATGCAAAGTTCAAGAAGGTTGTTCAGACCATTTCCTATCTGCCATACTTTATCTCCGTTGTGGTCGTTGTCTCGATCCTGTACGATTTCTGTAAGTCAAACGGACTCCTGACCAATCTCGCTGCAAAGTTCGGATGGAGCGGCGGTGCGCTGATCTCAGCACCGGAGTGGTTCCGTACCTTGTTTATCGGATCCAATATGTGGCAGCATCTCGGATATAACTCGATTATCTTTATTTCCGCACTTGCAGCCATTGACCCGACCCTCTATGAGGCGGCCAGAATCGATGGCGCGAACCGCTGGCAGCAGACTATCCATGTCACACTTCCGGGAATCTCGTCTACGATCGTCGTTCTCCTGATCCTGCGACTTGGCCAGATCATGGGTGTCGGTTACGAGAAGGTCATCCTGATGTATTCTCCTGCTACATATGAGACGGCGGATGTCATTTCTTCCTATACCTACCGTGTCGGTCTTCAGGATACCGACTATTCCTATTCAACCGCTATCAACCTGTTTAACTCGCTGATTAATCTGATCGTTATGACCACTGCGAATAAGATTTCCGCGATGATCAATAACACCAGCCTGTTCTGATGGAAGGAGGAGAAAAAGATGATTAAGAAATCAAGAGGCGAGCGGATTTTTAATGTTTTCAATATCTGTGGAATGATCATTCTGTCCCTGATCTTCATCCTTCCGATCTGGCATGTTGCGATGGGATCGATCTCTGATCCGATGAGGATCTCTGCATTCTCCGGCCTGATTCTCTGGCCGCTCGGGACACCGACGCTTGGCGGCTACAAGCTGGTACTGCAGAACAGTTCCATTGCGATCTCCTATGCCAACACACTGCTGTACGTGGTGTCTTCGACCGTATTTGGTCTGGCACTGAACATTCTTGCAGCCTTTGTCCTTTCCAGAAGACATATGTTTTTTGGAAGATTCATGAATATGTTTGTCCTCTTTACGATGATCTTTAACGGTGGTCTGATTCCGACCTATATCATCATCCGGAATCTGGGTATGCTGAATACCCGCTGGGCAATCATTCTTCCGGCTGCACTGAATGCTTACAATATCCTCATCATGCGGACATCCTTTGCAGAGATTCCGGAGGAGCTCTTTGAGGCAGCACAGATCGACGGCGCAAGCTACTTCCGCATCCTGATGCAGGTGGTTCTGCCGGTCAGTAAGGCAATCATCGCCGTTATCGTTCTCTACTATGCAGTGCAGCACTGGAATGCATGGTTCCAGGCAGCCATCTACCTGACAGACAGAAAGCTCTATCCGCTGCAGCTGACCTTGCGTGAGATCGTGCTTCTCGCATCCGAGAACTCCATCACCGGTGATGCTGACGGACAGGACGTCCTGATTTACCGTCCACTGATCAAGTACGCAACGATCATGGTCTCCATCATCCCGATGATGATCCTGTATCCGTTCGTACAGAAGTACTTCGTAACCGGCGTTATGATTGGTGCTGTTAAGGGTTAATTTTGCCGCAGGCAAAATTTACCCGCAGATTTGCTTCGCAAAGTCTGCGAAGGGTTGGAACCCACAGATTCAATAGTTCATTAATTGCCCCCGCGGGGTACGCGGGGGCTTTGTTGTAAGGAGCATACGATGAGACTGATATTTATAAGGCATGGGGATCCGGATTATGCGCATGATTCTCTGACGGAGAAGGGCTGGCGTGAGGCGAATCTTCTTGCGGAGCGTGTGAAGAACTGGGAGGTTGAGCAGTTCTATGTCTCGCCGCTTGGGCGAGCGAAGGCAACGGCGGAGCCGTCTCTCAAAGCGCTTGGGCGGACGGCGATCGAGATGCCGTGGCTCAGAGAGTACGGAAGCGTGCTTCCGGTCCCGGGAAAGGTACCGGATCCTTCGGAGCATGAGAAGTTCATGAAACAGCGAAAAGAAGAGCAGGAATTGTATGAGAAAGGTCTTGGACCACGGCCGCGTCATATCATGTGGGACAACATGGAAGTGGAGAATGACTCGGATCTTATTCATTTTGATCCGTTCCACTGGTATGAGAGTGAGTTCTTCGAGATCTTTCGTGACAGAGCGGATCTCTGGGAGGAGCTCTGCACCGGAATTGACAGCCTGCTTTTGCAGTACGGCTATCGGCGCGAGCATACCTACTACCGCGTGGACCCGGCGCTGACGGACGGCGATGAGGATAAGAACATCGTTTTCTTCTGCCACTACGGTGTGACCTGCGCGCTGCTGGGCCACTTGCTGAATATCTCTCCGGTTTCCATGTGGCATGGCTTTTTCGGGGCACCGACGTCCGTGACGATCCTGAATGCGGAGAAGCGGTTCGGGGATTATGCCCATTTCCGCACGCAGGTTTACGGGGACACGAAGCACCTGGCAGCCGGCGGCGAGCCGATCAGCGGATCCGGGAACTTTGCAAAGGTTTTTGACCTGTAATTTTTACGAAATGTCAATAGAGCATACCAGGCATCAGATTGCTGATGATCTGGTATGCTTTTTTCTTTTGCGTTGGATTGACGAACGGTGAGAAGAGGTGTTGGTTTCTGTAAGAAACGGGTGAATACTATATAAAAGGGTTGTAAGGAGTATGAGAATCTGCATGATGATAAGCGGTATGAGCTGATTGACGGGAAACTGATTCTGATGGAGTCCCCGACTATTACACATCAGAGGATCATTGCAGAGATTCACTGGCAGATCAGCAGCCAGATCAGGGAAAAGAAAGGTCCCTGTGAAATATTCCTTTCACCTCTTGATGTCCGGATGGTGAAGGAAGAGAACACGATTCTGGAACCGGACCTGTTCATCGTGTGTGATTCGGAGAAAACCACGGGGAAACGAATCGAAGGGACGCCGGACTTTGTTTTGGAAGTGCTTTCTCCGGGAACGAGAAGAAAAGATATGGTGACGAAACTGGGAAAGTATATGGACGCCGGAGTCAGAGAGTACTGGATGATTGATCCGGATAAGAGAGTGCTGCTGCGCTATCTGGCAGCGGAAGACTGGATTCCGGAGATTCATCCGCTTGAAGGCATCCTGGGCCTGGGTATCTACGAAGGCAGCATTACAGTGGATCTGAATGCCATTGGGAAAATCTGTTCCTGAAAAAAGGCTTGCATTCTCTGAAGTAAGGTTTATAATGCGGAAGTAAGCTTAAACTAACTTTAGAGCGTGTAACAATGTATCTTGAAGATACGAAGTACGGCTACAGCCTGGATGTACGGGGCATTGTTTGGCGGCATTCTGGTGATGTACATTGTGATCCATACATTGCTGATCCGCCGAATCGACCGGATTGACCTGAGCATCATCCTGAAGAATCGCGAGTAAGATGCATGAATTCAGGAAGACACTGGAAATCCATGGATATGCCATAAACCTGACATATGGAAAAGGTAAGGTAGACCTGTATCAGGATACATTCTGTGAATCAAAGAAGGAGGTACAGATTTCAGATGAAAACAGGAATGATGAAGAAGATCGCGGCAGTTGGTCTTGCCATGACGTTTGCTGTCTCTGCTGTGAGCCTTGCTGCACCGCAGATGACGGTCACTGCTTATGCGGAGAGCTCGGACTGGTCGAAGCAGACCAGAAAGGCATCTCTGGCGGCACTTGATAAACTTTTGGACCGCACCCTGAAGATGGAGACCGGCACGGCAGGCAGCTCGCTGAAGCAGGCTGCGCTGACAGCGGATTACATGAAGTGGGGCTTCCGTGCACCGATTGCAGCACTGCAGGGTCAGAAGAAGGCAAAGCTGTCAAAGACAGCCATCCGCAATGCGGTCAAGAACTATGTGAACGGCCTGACCGCAGCAGAAAAGAAGACGTTCAAGGCGAATATGAACATCCTTGAAGACCTCTATGAGGACTTTGTGGATGATCCGGCAGAGAACCTCAACCTGCTGCTCGATGCAGGCAAGGATGGCGACATCCTGAACGGCGTCCCGGTGATCCCGTTTGAGATCGTTCTGCACCAGGCAGGCGTTGTGAACGAAGCAGGTGCAGTTGAGGATCTTCTTGAAGAGATTCTGGAAGTTTCAGATGGAATGGAAGGTTCTTCGAATGGGAATATCAAAGCAGCCAGCAAACTTGCAGACTGGGGCATGGTCAGCATCGCGTCGAAGAGCCAGATCAAGAAGGGAATCAATGCATTCTGGAATGATCTGACTGACGCTGAGAAGAATCAGTTTGTAGATGACTGGCATGCAGTCACCCTGCGCTATGAATCCTTCCTGAATGTGGAGAAGGAGAATGACAACTGGAATCTTCTGAGCCAGGCAGGACTTTCCTATACCGGCTTCCCGTACAACTACACCGAGATTCCGCGTGTGACCTGGCTGATGGATCTCCTGAGCAAGACCATCGACGCACAGTGATGAAGTGAGGCGGATGGATGCCGCCGGATGATGGCTCATAAACTGTAACAGAATGTAAAGAAAAGTGGTTTCTACAGGAATCATTCCTGGTGGAAACCACTTTTTTATCTGATTATCATGCTGGCACAGGTGGGACATGGAGGCTGTCAGGCAGCGGTCTTCTGTCTTACGCAGCCTGCTGCGCACGCAGTTTTTTCCGTACATGGAAGTAGAAGACCAAGGCCACGACAGACGCCAGGCCTTTTGTCACCGGGTAGGACAGGAACAGGACCGTGACGGTCGGGATGGCCTGGAAGATGGTGTAGATCCAGATCACCCGGAAGACGCAGATCGAGAGGATAGCGGCGACCATCGGGAAGACGGAATAGCCCATGCCTCGTTCTACGTTAAATGGCACGTTCATGGTGCAGTTGATGAACTGGGTGGTTGCAACGATGAACAGGATCCTGCGGCCGTGCTCAATGACCTCTGCATCTTTTGTGTAGATGGACAGCAGCTGCGGGGAGAAGATGATGACCACGATGGCAGCGGCCATGCCCATGCCGCAGCCGACGGCCAGACAGATCGCCAGAACCTTGTCGATCCGGTCATATTTGCCGGCACCGTAATTCTGGCCGGTAAAACTGATGGCGGCCTGCGCGAAGGCATCGATGGCAACGTTGCAGAAGCCGTCGATGTTCCAGGCAGCGGTGGTCGCTGCCATGACAGCCGGTCCGAAGGAATTGATCGAAGACTGGATCAGGAGATTTGCGATGGAGAAAGCAGAACCCTGCAGCCCAGCCGGGATGCCGAAGCGGAACATCCGGATCAGTTTGTCTTGATGAATTGCCAGTTTGGATGGGATCAGCTTATAGGCGGCATCGGTGCGGAGCATATCCACAGTGACCATTCCTGCGGCAAGATACTGGGAGAGCGTCGTCGCCAGCGCGACACCGGACACGCCCATTTTCAGTGCAAGCACGAAGAACAGGTTCAGGATGACGTTTGTCGCCCCGGAGATCGCCAGATAGTAGAGCGGCTTCTGGGTATTGCCTGCGGCACGTAGAATGGCGGCGCCGAAGTTATAGAGCAGGGATGCAGGCATGGCCAGAAAGTAGATCCACAGATAGCGGTGCGCAAGCGGCAGGATGTTATCCGGGGTCTTGATCAGGTGCAGCAGCGGTTTCGCGATCAGGATGCCGATCAGTGAGAGGATTGCACCAAGAAAGACGGAAGAGGCCACGGAGGTGTGGACGGTGTCCTCGAGATCCTTCATATCTGCGCGGCCGATGGCCTGGGCAGCCAGGACATTGGCGCCGACGGAAAGTCCCATGAAAAGCGTGACGATCAGGCTGGTGATGGGACCGGATGCACCGACGGCAGCCAGTGCGTCAGAGCCTGTGTAGCGGCCGACCACAACGATGTCCGCAGCATTGAACAGCAGCTGCAGAAGACCGGACAGCATGACGGGGATGGAGAAACGGATCAGCTTCCCGAGAAGCGGACCATTCACCATGTCCATATCTACTTTATGTCTGCCGGTATCCTGCCTCAGTGTCTGGATGCCGGTCTTTTTTCTGTTATCCATCGAGGTCCTCCTGTATACGTGCCGGATATATGTGCCGGAAAAATGTATCAGAATGCAATCCTTCTGCAGATGTTGTAAACGATTACAACCAGAAACAATAAAAAAAGAAATGGTGCATTAAATAATCATACACCATTTCTATAGAAAAGCAAGTGTTATTTACTGGCGGCCTTTCAGGATCGGACTGACCTTGTGGTAGATCAGGATCGTGATCAGCGAGTTGATGGCACACTTGATGATATTGAACGGCGCGACGGCCAGGGCGACAAAGGTGAACATATTGGTGATGAGACCGTTCACTTCCGAACCCATCGCGATCAGCGCATCGATCGGCATGTGGAATACCTCGGCATATTTCGGAAGCAGCATATAGGCGTTCAGCAAGCAGCCGGTGATTGCGGTGATGATGGTTCCGATGACCAGGCCGATAACGGCATGCTTCTTTGTTTTCTTTGCGCAGTAGATGATCGAGGCCGGAACAACAAAGGCACAGCCGATCAGGAAGTTGGCAAAGTCACCGACGAAGGCCGTCGAGGTCCCTTTGATGAAAAGATGCAGCAGCACCTTGATGAATTCGATGATGACGCCGGCCATGGGTCCGAGGGCGAACGCGCCGATGATGATCGGGAGTTCCGACAGATCGATCTTATAGAAGCTCGGCAGGAACGGAAGCGGAAAATCAAACGCCATCAGAACGGCAGCCATGGCAGAGAGCATAGCGATGGTCACCATATAGCGGACGTTTGAGACACCGTGATGACGCTTCTCTCCACGCGCATTGGCAAAATGTCTTTCCGCCAGGTAGGCGATGCCGATGATCAGTGCGACAATGGCCACACACAGGAGAACAAACCCTACATTTTCAAGTACGACAGCAAACATTGTTTCATCCTTTCCGTCAGCAGGGGTAAGAAAAAGCCCCGGCCAACAATCCTTGTGCCAGGGCGAACGTGCGAAATGGATCGCAACAATTCTTCTTTCATCCAGACTATACTGTCGGTACCGGAATTGCAAAAAACTGCTCACCGGTTCTGCCAAAGCGCGCGGACTTTACCGCCGATCGGGAATTGCACCCTGCCCTGAAGAAATTGGTTACAATGCAATTATAGCCTTCGTTAATTCTTTGTCAAGAGCGAATTGCAAAACGGATGGCAATTTGCCCCGGAATATGATAGAGTAGAATCAGTATCCATCAGATAACAGGGGTGTCCCCGGGGAGAAGACGATGAACGAGAATACCATCAATACAAGATATCAGCCGGTCTACCATGCGCATGTCGGTTCCGGTTGGGCAAATGATCCGAACGGTCTGGTCTACTACGACGGGCGTCTGCACCTGTTCTACCAGCACAATCCGTATGCATCGGAGTGGGGGCCTATGCACTGGGGGCATGTCAGCTCAGAGGACCTGGTCCACTGGGAGCGACATCCGATCGCACTGGTCCCGGAAGAAGTTTATGAGAACACCGGAGGCTGTTTCTCCGGAACGGCCATCGTGACGGAAGAGGGAAAGCGGCTGAACCTTGTCTATACCGGCGTCGGCAACGGCGGGCAGGCGGACGGAGAGAGCTTCCAGCAGCAGTGCCTGGCGACATCGGAGGACGGTCTCCATTTTGAAAAATACGAAAAGAATCCGGTGATTCCGACAGAACTGCTTCCGGATGCGGTCACCAACCGGGCGGATTTCCGAGATCCGAAAGTCTTCCGGGAAGGAGATCGCTACTACTGTATCGCGGGTGTCGAGAAGAACCTGGTTCTGTTCACATCTGCAGATCTGAAGAAGTGGGAGCGGATCGGCCTGTTGTTCTCGACGGACCAGTTTGTGGAAAACGGCGGACCGGAAGGCGTTCTCGAATGCCCGGATTATCAGAAGATTGACGGCAGGGACATCCTGATTATGAGCCCGATCGGCCTGACGGAAGACCGGAAAGGCCTGCTGCAGAGCCTCCGCTTTCAGAGCGACCGCGGGGAAGGGGAGCCGGCAAAGCCGGTGCAGGCAGCTGTCTGGATGACGGGAAAGCTGGACCTCGCAGCCGGCCATTTCACGCTTCCGGAGGAGACCCCGGATGTGCTCTCCGCCATGCAGGAACTGGATGCAGGATTTGACTTCTATGCACCGGAGACAACAAAGCTGCCGGACGGCCGGACGATCCTGATCGGATGGAAGGAGATGTGGGGCAGAACCTATCCGACCCAGGAAGACGGATGGTGCGGTTCCTTCACGCTGCCGAGAGAATTGGAGATCCGGCAGCCTGCGGCAGCGGATCCTTCGCCGGCAGGCCGGACAGACTGGCTTTACCAGAAACCGGCGCGGGAGATCTACACCTGGCTGTCCGATGCGGCAGAAGTCCGGGATGTGGTTCTTCCGGACGGACAGACGCAGACGCTTTCCGGTTTCCGGGGAGATACGCTGGCACTGGATCTTCTTCTTGATCCGGGTACGGCGAAAGAGATCACGATCGGTGTGTTCGCCTCAGAAGACGGTGCGCGCAGGACGGAGATCCGCTACACGCCGGGGACCGGGACAGTCACCTTTGACCGCACCTACAGCGGCAGGACGATTCTCAGCAACCGGGGAGGGGAGTGCCCTTCCGTGGTCCGTGAGACAACCGTGCCGGGCGGGCAGCTGCATCTCGAGATCTTTCTCGATATCTCCTGCGTGGAGGTCTTCCTGGCAGACGGGCTCCGGGTGATGACTGGCAATGTCTACCCGGAAGCGGGCGATACGGGGATCTTTTTCCGGGCAGAAGGCGGTGAAGCAAGGCTGGTGCAGGCGGTCCTGAGGACGCATGCAATCGGCGATTGACAACGCGGAAAAAACCAGATATGATGGTGCGGTGACACCAGACAGAAAAAGAGCAGATGAAAAGCGTGAGGGGCTTCCCTCACGCCATCTTTGCGTACAGAAAAATGAACGGAGACAATACATGTACATCATTGCAGGACTTGGCAATCCGGACAGAAAATACGCCGGAACGCGCCACAATATGGGATTTGATGCGGTAACGGCACTTTCCGACAAGTACGGGATCGCGCTGGCGAAATCCGGCTTTCAGGCAAAATACGGGCAGGGTTTTATCAACGGCCGGAAGGTCATCCTGATGCAGCCACAGACCTATATGAACCTTTCCGGGAATGCCATCGGGCCGATGGTGAATTTTTACCAGGTCGATCCGGAGGAAGAACTGATCGTCATTCAGGACGATATTGATCTTCCGGTCGGCCAGATCCGGATCCGGGCAAAGGGAAGCGCGGGCGGCCACAACGGGTTAAAAGATATCATCCGCGTGCTCGGCACCCAGAATTTTACCAGGATCAAGATCGGCGTCGGCGGGAAACCGGAGGGCAGCGATCTGGTAAACCACGTGCTGGGGCATTTCACAAAGGACGATGAAGTACTGGTCCGGAAAGCACTGGCGCAGGCGGCAGAGGCTGCGGTGATGATCATGGAAGATGGCGTCCAGGCCGCGATGAATGTCTACAATGCAAAGCCGAAGAAAGAACCAGCAGAAGGGACAGATACGAATGACAGTGCAAAGAACTGAAGAGATGGCACCGAAGAATCCGGAACCGGTGAAGACCTGTTTCCGGGCACCGCTCGAAGATCTGTCGGAATACCAGGAACTGAAAGAAGCGGTGAAGCGGTTCGGGCAGCCCGGGACGCATACGCTGCCGGTTCTTGCGACCGGCGTGACGGATACGGAGCGCTGTCATCTGGTGGATGCCCTGGGCGCAGATTACCGCTATAAGGTGATTGTGACCTACGATGAAGTGCGGGCGAAGGCGATCTGCGAGGACATGAAGCTCTACGACCGGAATGTCTATTTTTATCCGGCAAAGGACCTGATGTTCTTCGCGGCGGACGTGCACGGCAGCGCGATTGTCAGCAAGCGGATGGAGACGCTGAAAGCCCTGATTGACGGGGAACCCATGACGATCGTCCTGTCGGTCGAAGCCGGCCTTGACCGCCTGCTGCCGCTTTCCTTCCTGAAGTCCCAGACGCTGCTGTTTGCGCCGGGCGATGTGGTGGATCTCGACAAGCTGCGCAGACAGCTGGTTGCGCTTGGCTATGAGAATGCCTCCCAGGTAGAAGGCAAGGGGCAGTTTTCGATTCACGGCGGCATCATCGACATCTTTCCGCTGACCGAGGAAGTGCCGTACCGGATCGAGCTCTGGGATGATGAGATCGATACCATCAGGACCTTTGACCAGGAGAGCCAGCGCTCCATCGAGACGGAAGAGATGGCCGTCATCTATCCGGCCTCCGAATTCGTCATCGGGGAGAAGCGGAAAGCCGAAGGAATCCGGAAGATCACCGCAGAGTGCGACAGGCAGGTGAAGAAGCTGCGCAGCCTCATGAAGACGGAGGAAGCAGCAAGACTCCGGGAGACGGTGGACACCTTTAAAGAAAGTCTTGATATCTATGGAGGCTCCTTCGGCATTGACAGCTACCTGTCCTATTTCTACCCGGAAACCGTCTCGTTCTTTGAATATTTCGACGATCGCGAGACCGTCTTCTTTCTGGACGAGGTTTCGCGGATTGCGGAAAAATGTGATGCGGTTCACTATGAATATGCGGACAGTTTCAGTGAACGGCTGGAGAAGGGGTACATCCTGCCGGGACAGATGGGAATCCTGTTCGATGACAAGAAGATGCTGGCGAAAGTGGCGTCGATGCGGACGGTCCTGCTGAGTCTGCTGGAGACGAAGACAGCCGATATCACGGTGCAGAAGCGGATCACCTTCAGCGTCCAGAATGTCAATCCATTCAACAACAATTTTGAACTCCTGCTGGCGGATATCCGGCAGTATAAACAGGAGAACTATAAAGTCATCATCGTCTGTGCTTCGAGAAGCCGGGCGGAGCGTCTTGCAGGAGATCTCTCGGAAAATGGCCTGCCGGCGTTCTACAGCAGTGACCTCGGCAGGACGCTTGCCGACGGGGAGATCATGACCGTCTACGGCAATCTCCGGCGCGGCTTCAGCTACCCGCTGATCCGCTTCGTCGTCATCTCCGAGAGTGATATCTTCGGCGCACAGAAAAAGAAGCGGAAGCACAAAAGAGAAAAAGGAAAGGATGTTATCTCTTCCTTCTCGGAACTGCATGTGGGTGATTATGTGATCCATGAAAATCACGGGCTCGGCATCTACAGAGGTCTTGAAAAGATTGTCGTGGACGGGATCACGAAGGATTACCTGAAGATCGAATATGCGGGCGGAAGCAACCTCTACATCCTTGCGACCGGCCTGGATGTCCTGCAGAAGTACACCGGAAACGGAGGCAGCCAGGAAGGAAAGGGACCAAGATTGAACTCTCTGAATTCGCCGGAATGGAAGAAGACGAAATCCAGAGTGCGTGCCCATGTCGATACGATCGCAAAGGACCTCGTGGAGCTCTACGCCAAGCGGCAGAAATACCAGGGCTTTGCCTATGGACCGGATACCGTGTGGCAGAAGGAGTTTGAGGAACTCTTTCCATATGAAGAGACAGAAGACCAGCTGACGGCCATCGAAGATACCAAGCGGGACATGGAGAGCACGAAGATCATGGACCGCCTGATCTGCGGGGATGTGGGATTCGGCAAGACGGAGATTGCCATCCGTGCGGCCTTTAAGGCGGTCTCGGACGGGAAACAGGTTGCCATGCTTGTCCCGACCACCATCCTCTGCCAGCAGCATTTCGCGACCTTCCGGCAGCGGATGAAGGACTTCCCGATCAGCATCGAGATGCTTTCCCGCTTCCGCACGCCGGCGGAAGTGAAGAAGATCAAGGAGCGGATGGCAGCGGGGACGCTCGATATCGTCATCGGCACGCACAAGCTGCTTGGGAAAGATATTGTGTTTAAGGATCTCGGCCTCCTGATCGTCGATGAGGAACAGCGCTTCGGGGTGACGCACAAGGAGAAGATCAAGAAGTTCAAGGAAACCATCGATGTGCTGACCCTGTCTGCGACGCCGATTCCCAGAACGCTCCACATGAGTCTTGCCGGAATCCGGGATATGTCCGTACTCACGGAACCGCCGACGGACCGGATGCCGATCCAGACGTATGTCCTCGAACACAACGACGAGATCATCCGGGAGGCCATCATGCGGGAACTGGCAAGAGACGGCCAGGTCTATTATGTCTACAACCGGATCGGCAACATCGACGAGATCACCAACCGTGTCGCCGCGCTGGTGCCGGATGCCAATGTCGCCTTTGCACACGGGCAGATGAGCGAGCGGGAACTGGAACGGATCATGTTCGATTTCATCCACGGGGACATCGATGTGCTTGTCTCCACCACCATCATCGAGACCGGGCTCGACATTTCAAATGTCAATACGATCATCATCGATGATGCGGACCGGATGGGTCTTTCCCAGCTCTACCAGCTCCGCGGGCGCGTGGGTCGAAGCAGCCGTACCGCCTATGCCTTCCTGATGTACAAGCGGGATAAGATGCTGCGGGAAGTGGCGGAGAAGCGTCTTGCCGCCATCCGTGAATTCACGGAGCTCGGATCCGGCTTTAAGATTGCGATGCGGGACCTCGAGATCCGCGGTGCCGGCAATCTGCTCGGAGAGAGCCAGTCCGGCCACATGGAAGCGGTCGGCTACGACCTCTATGTCAAGATGCTGAACGAAGCGATCCGGCATCTGACCGGAGAAGCACCGGAAGAAGCGGACTTTGAGACCCAGATGATCATCGACGTGGATGCCTACATCCCTGCCGAGTACATTCCGAGTGAGGCCAGAAAGATCGACATGTACAAGCGGATCGCCGATATCCGGAACGGCAGCGATCTGATGGATCTCCGGGATGAGATGATCGACCGCTACGGGGATATTCCCGCACCTGCGGATAACCTGATGAATATCGCGCTCCTGAAGGCCATCGCGCACAGGGCAGGCCTGGCCGTGGTGAACCTGAGGGCAGACCGTCTGCGCCTGACGCCGGATAAAAATGCAGCCCTTGACGGCAATAAGATTACGGAACTGCTGACGCTCTATAAGGGTAGTCTGCGGATCCAGACCGGGAAGGAACCGTACTTCGAATACCGTCTGAAGAAGAGGGAAGGAAGGCTGTCGGAAGTCCGCCTGGTTCTTGATGATTTTGCGACAAAACTTGAAAAGTGACTTGTAACAGATCTTTTCTTGAAGTATACTTAGGGGAAGAGAGGAGCGTACATTGCATGGCCCGTAGATATGGAAAAAGAACACTGGCCTGTATGCTGTTGTTATCTCTTCTGTTCCTGTCAGGCTGCTCTGTTTCCTTCACCGGGATCAACGGTGAGGTCTACCGGTTCGGAGAGAGGGAAGAGCCCCTATCTTCGGAGGACGAGGCAGTCTGGGCAGAGGATGTTCTGATCCGTGTCGGAGAGACGGAAGTGACGTATCCGGAGGTGGTTTTTTACCTTCTCAGTACGAAGGACCGGTACGAGGAACGTTTTGGCAGCCGTATCTGGAAGATCCCCTATGAAGGGAAGACAATTGGCGAACGGGCAAAGGAAGATGCGCTGAAAGAACTGATTGAGGTCAAGATCGTATCCGGGAAGGCAAGAGAGGCCGGATATGCGATCGGAGAAGATGAAAGCGTGGAGCTTGCAAGGATTGCGGAAGAGCAGCTGCAGAATATCTCCATGACGCTGAAAAGCCTCTATCTGCTGGATGAGGATCTTCTGACAGCAGTTTATGAGGACAACTATCTTGCTTCCCGCTTTGTGGATACGGTGCTGGCGGAGCATCCGGATAAGGAGTATCAGGAACTGCTCGTTCTGTGGGAGTCAGAGACAGAGGTTGAGGTGGACGAGGAGAAGATCGCAGCCCTGACTCTGGATAATATCGGATATTGATCTGCAGACAGATGCAGATTGTAATCATTGTGAAATATACCTAGGAGGAAATGGACATGAGTGTTTTGGATCAGGAATTTATGATCGGTTTTATCAGAATGGCCACAGATGGATTTGAGCATGGCTGGCACGAGAGAAATGGCGGCAATCTGAGCTACCGGATGAAGGAAGAAGAAGTCGCGGCTGTAGCCGGCGAGCTGAATCACGATGCTCCGTGGCAGCCGATCGGTACAGAGGTACCGGGTCTTGCAGGAGAGTACTTCCTGGTGACCGGATCCGGCAAGTATTTCCGCAATGTCTGTCTGGATCCTGCAGCCAACCTTGCCATCATCGAGATCGATGAGAGCGGGACGCAGTACAAGATCTGCTGGGGTCTTGTCAATGGCGGAAGACCGACCAGTGAGCTTCCGAGCCATCTGATGAACCATGAAGTAAAGAAGCGGGTGACGAATGGCGCTTACCGCGTGATCTATCACTGCCATGCAACGAACGTCATTGCGATGACCTTCGTTCTGCCGCTGACCGATGAAGCATTCACCAGAGAACTCTGGGAGATGGCTACCGAGTGTCCAGTTGTCTTCCCGCAGGGCGTCGGCGTTGTGCCGTGGATGGTACCGGGCGGAAGAGAGATTGGCGTTGAGACCAGCAAGTTGATGGAAGATTATGACGTAGCGATCTGGGCACATCACGGCATGTTCTGCGCAGGCCCGGATTTCGACATCACCTACGGCCTTGCAGATACTGTTGAGAAGTCTGCTGAGATCTGGATCAAGGTTCGCTCCTGCACACCGGAGAAGAGACAGACCATCACACCGGAAGATTTCCGTGAACTGGCTCCTGCATTCGGAATCGAGCTGCCGGAGAAGTTCCTCTACGAAAAGCACTGAAGCCCTTTTCCCGCTGTTTCGGAAGAAGCATGGAGGCAGGGTAAAAAAGTACGAAAAACCGCGAAAAATCGCGGTTTTTCCTTGACAAAAAGGCTTTTGTGACTATAATTATCGTTGATGAGTTTCACTAGCATTTTGATTAAGTTGAATATCACAGGAGGATGACTGATTATGAACAAATCAGAGTTTGTCGCAGCGATCGCTGAGAACGCTGGTCTGACCAAGGCCGATGCCGAGAAGGCGCTGAAGGCATTTGAGGAAGTAGTCGTAAAGGAACTGAAGGATGGCGGTAAGGTTCAGCTTGTCGGATTCGGTACTTTTGAAGTAAGCGAGAGAGCTGCAAGAACCGGCCGTAACCCGCAGACCAACAAGACGATCGAGATCCCTGCATCGAAGGCACCGAGATTCAAGGCTGGTAAGGCTCTGAAAGATGCTTTGAATTGATTATCTGAACTGATTTCGGGATAAGAGAAAGAGATTCAGAAGAGCTGCTGACAAGTTCGGCAGCTCTTCTTTCCGTCTGGGCTGTCCGTCTGTGCGGATGGACGGCGTGAAAAGGAGGGGGTAAGATGAGACTGGATAAATATCTGAAGGTATCGAGACTGATCAAGCGCAGGACCGTGGCGAATGCAGCCTGTGATGCCGGCAGAGTGCAGATCAACGACAAGGTGGCGAAAGCTTCCCAGGAAGTGAAGGCCGGAGATGTCATCCGGATCGGTTTCGGTGACCGGGAGATCTGTGTCCGCGTGCTGACCGTGCAGGAAACGGTGAAGAAAGATGAAGCAAAGGACATGTACGAAGTGATTTAATAGAAAAATGAAGGAATCTTCCCAAAACCTGTTGACGATTGTAGAAAAACGTACTACAATGATAGTTACAATATCCTACACGAGTAGAGGATAAACAGGAACGGGGAGTTGGTTATGCGCAGCACGAAGAAGCAGAGAAAAAGCAGAAGCAGAAAAGGGTTTTTCGCCTTGTTTTTGGCGAGTCTGGTGATCTGCGGCCTGATTTCCTACCAGAGGGTTCTTCTGGAGAGAGAAGCGGACCGTACCCAGGCGAAGTATGAAGCTGTGAATGCCAGATATCAATCAGAACTTGCCAGAAAAGATGAACTGGAAGATCTGGAGATCTACACCCAGACAAGAAGATTCGTTGAGGATATGGCCAGAGAGAAGTTTGGCCTGGTCTATGAGAATGAGATTATTTTTGAGGCCAGTTCCCGATAGGAACGAAACCTGATAAGGTGCCCCGGTCAGAAGACCGGGGCATCTGTGTTCAGAGATGACAGGAATCAGGAGGATCGCAGTGAACAGTTTACAGATCGTCAGAGAAACGATCGGCGAATATCACCTGTTTGAGCCGGGCGACGGGGTCGTCGCAGGGATCTCCGGAGGACCGGATTCGGTCTGCCTGCTCCAGATGCTGCTGCGGCTTGCGGATCTGTACCGGATCCGGATCGCAGTGCTCCATGTCCACCACGGCATCCGGGGAGAAGAGGCTGATGCGGATGCGCGGTTTGTCGAAGAGATGGCAGAAGCATACGGACTTCCGGAGAAGACGGTGCGGGTGGATCTCCCGGGAATCCGGGAGGCAGAAGGCGGATCGCTCGAGGAGCTCGGGCGGAGAGAGCGCTACCGGGCACTGGAAGTCTACAGAGAGGAACTGGGCTTTCAGAAAATCGCGGTCGGGCATCATCTTGAAGACAGCGCAGAGACGGTTCTGATGAACCTGGCGAGGGGCAGCGGAATTGCAGGTCTTGCCGGCATCCCTCCGGTGAACGGCCGGATCATCCGACCACTGATCCGGCTGTCAAGGAAGGAGATCCTTTCCTGGCTCGGGGCGGAAGGAATTCCGTTCCGGACGGACAGCACCAACCGCGAGAACGAGTATACCAGAAACCGCGTCCGGAATCACGTGCTTCCGATGCTGGAACGTGAGGTGAATCCGGCTGCGGCAAAGCATATTGCTGCGGCAGGCGGGCAGATCTACCAGATCCGGAACTATCTGCAGGATCAGGCCGGTGCTGCGGCAGATGGACTCCTGACGAAGGCGGGCAGAGAAGGAGCCTTTCCGGTTCCGGAATTCCTGCAGGTGCATCCGGCCCTGCAGCCCCTGGTTCTCCGGGACTTGCTCGGGCGGCAGGATGAAGAGGCGGCAAGAGGCCTGACAGAGGCACATCTGCGGCTGATGCACCATGTCCTGCAGAACCCGGCCGGGTTCAGAGGATCGGTCAGCCTTCCGGGCGGATGGCGGCTCTGCCGCGACAGGGACCAGGCATTTTTCGTCCAGGGGAAAGGTGCTTCTGAGGGAGAGGATGGCGTTTCGGAACTGCCGCAGCTCCGGATGACAGTGATAGAACTTCCGGAGGAAAAGCAGATTACAGATGTCGTACAGGAAGAGGGGCAACTGATCCTCCGTTTTTCGGACGGGTCGTCGGAAATTCTTGAACAAAACAGTTGTATCCGCTGGTTCGATTATGATAGAATAGAAGAACCTGTGAATCTGCGTTACAGAGAGACCGGCGACTATCTGTATGTATCGACCGACGGCCGGATGCGCCAGTCCCTGAAAGCACTGATGATCAATGAAAAGATTCCTGCGGAAAAAAGAGGACGGATGCCGCTCGTTGCATCCGGATCCGAGATTCTCTGGATTCCCGGTCTCAGGACCGGCGAGCGCTGCAGGATCGGACAGGAGACCAGAAGGCTTCTGAAACTGATGGTACACGGGGACTGAACAAGAGGAACACCAGAAAGAAAGGAACCAGAAACATGGCAGAGAAGATTTCAGTATTGATCCCGGAAGAAGAAATTGAAAAAAGAATCCGTGAGATGGCAGAAGAGATCAGCAGAGATTATGCGGGAAAAGAGATTCATCTGATCGGAATCCTGAAGGGAAGCGTCTTCATTGCGACGGAACTTGCAAAGAGAATCACCGTTCCGGTAACCCTTGACTTCATGTCCGTCTCCAGTTACGGGAACGGGACAGAGAGCACAGGGCGTGTCCGCGTCGTTAAGGACCTTGACGAGAGCATCAAGGACAGAGACGTGCTGATCGTGGAAGACATCATCGATTCCGGATATACACTGAGCAATCTTCTGACGATGCTCGGCGTCAGACAGCCGAAGAGCCTGAAGCTATGCACACTGCTGGATAAGCCGGACCGCCGCGTGGTAGATGTCAAGGTGGACTATATCGGATTCCAGATTCCGGACAAGTTCGTTGTCGGATATGGTCTTGATTATGCCCAGAAGTACCGGAATCTGCCTTATGTCGGCGTTGTGGAACTGGGTGAGGAAGAATAAAGAATGAGAAGACAAATCAGGGGGCTGGGGACATATCTGATTATTCTGGCACTGATCATCATTGCGATGCTTGTCTCGGATAATCTCTATGATCTGCGCCATGATTCCTACAACTATGATTATTTTGTAAAAGACCTGAAAGACGGAAAAGTATCTGAGGTAGAGGTTTATATGAATGAAGAAGTCCCTACCGGTGAGATCACCGTCACGTTCCGGGATCCGGAAGCAGACAACAAGCAGTTTTTTACGCCGGATGTGAAAGATGTCATCGGGGAGATGGAGCGGCAGAACTTTCTGGCTTACTACACCCATGATGTCTCAAGACCGGGGTGGTTTATCACGATTCTGCCGTATCTGCTTGCGTTCGTCATGTTCTTTATCTTCCTGATGTTCATGTCGGGACAGAATGCAAGTGCCGGCGCCGGGAATTCCCGGATGATGAACTTCGGAAAGAGCCGTGCGCGGCTGTCCACCGATCAGGATAAGCGCGTGACGTTCGATGATGTCGCAGGCCTGATGGAAGAGAAATCGGAACTGGAGGAGATCGTCGATTTTCTCCGGAATCCGGGGAAATATACCGCCGTCGGTGCGAGAATTCCGAAAGGCGTCATTCTGACAGGCCCTCCGGGAACCGGCAAGACGCTGCTTGCAAAGGCCGTGGCCGGGGAAGCGGGCGTGCCGTTCTTCTCGATCTCGGGCTCGGATTTTGTAGAGATGTTCGTCGGTGTCGGTGCCTCCCGTGTGCGGGACCTCTTTTCCGACGCCAAGAAGAACGCACCCTGTATTGTCTTTATCGATGAAATTGATGCGGTAGCCCGCCGCCGCGGAACCGGTCTCGGCGGAGGACATGATGAGAGAGAGCAGACACTGAACCAGATGCTCGTCGAGATGGATGGTTTCGGTGTCAATGAAGGAATCATCGTGATGGCCGCGACGAACCGGATTGATATCCTCGATCCGGCGATCCTCAGACCCGGCAGATTTGACAGAAGGGTTGAGGTTGCCAGACCGGATGTCAAGGAGCGCGAGGCGATTCTCCGCGTTCATTCAAGAACGAAGCCGATGGGTGAGGATGTGAATCTCACGGAGATTGCACAGACAACAGCCGGCTTCACCGGCGCAGATCTTGAGAACCTGCTGAACGAGGCTGCCATCCGTGCGGCTGCGGAGGGCAGAAAGTTCCTGATCGCGGAAGACATCAAGAAGTCCTTTATTAAGGTAGGAATCGGAACAGAGAAGAAGAGCCACATCATTTCCGAGAAGGAAAAGAAGATCACGGCCTACCATGAGGCCGGCCATGCGATCCTCTTCCATGTTCTTCCGGACGTCGGCCCGGTCTATACGGTTTCGGTCATTCCGACCGGCCAGGGCGCTGCCGGCTATACCATGCCGCTTCCGGAGAAAGATGAGATGTTCCTGACGAAGGGAAAGATGATCCAGAGCATCATCGTCAGTCTCGGCGGTCGTGTGGCAGAAGAGCTGATCTTCGACGACATCACGACCGGTGCCTCCGGGGATATCCGCACGGCGACGAAGACCGCAAGAGCCATGGTAACCCGATTCGGGTTCACCGAAGCCCTCGGCCTGGTCAATTATGAAGAAGATGAAGACGAGGTCTTTATCGGCCGCGATCTGGCCCACACCCGCGCCTACAGCGAGGAAGTGGCCAAGCGGATTGACGAAGAGGTCAAGAAAATCGTGGATTCCTGCCACGAAGAAGCAAAGCGGATTATCACGGAGCATATCGGCGTGCTGCACGCGTGTGCGGAACTGCTGATCGAGAAGGAACGCATCGGCCAGGAAGAGTTTGAGGCTCTGTTTGGGCAAATGTAATAAAAGCAACTTCGAAATCTGTGAAAGTTTGTGCACACTTTTCCGGAATCGTTTGCTATAATAGCACGCGTAAACCCCAATACATAAATCGTTTTTGCTACACCCCATAAGTAACAAAAATACCTTCTCCGAAAAGGACTGCCCCCCAAGCAGTCCTTTTTCCGTTATTTACCTCTTGATACTCATGCAGGAAATAGGTATAATAATTATGACTATGCACTATCGTTGTTCAGATGAATCTGAACCTGACTGAAAGGAATACAGAAGAACGAATGAAATTAGGAAGCCGTAAAAATCAGAGAAAGATTTCGGCCGTCATCATCCTGCTGGTGATTGTTGGCATGCTGGTGACGGCACTTGCATCGGCACTTTCCGCCTACGGGAAGACCGTCCTTGTCGGCTCGGAGCCCGGTACCATCTGTGCCGGCGTCACGGTCGAAGGAATCGATATCTCCGGCATGACGGTTGACGAAGCGAAGGAAAAGGTAGATGCCTATGTGGATGCCCTCGCAGCAACCGTGGTTTCCGTCAAGATCGGGGAAGATGCGACGGAGGAGAAGACCTTAGAAGCACTGGGATTCGGTGCAGATGCGGATGCGTTTATTGACGATGTTGCAAAGATCGGCAAGACGGGCAATCTGATCCAGCGGTATAAGGATCTGAAAGATGCAGCCGAGGGCGGCAATGAGCACAACATGGACTTTACCGTGGACCAGGAAGTGGTTGCAGCGTGGATCGGCGAACTTGCCGAGACTTATAATGTAGAAGCGAAGAGTGCAACGATGACCAGAAGCGGCGGCCAGTGGCAGATCACCCGCGGCAACTACGGCACCGAGCTCAATGTGGAAGAGAGTACCGCACAGCTGATGAAGGCCCTGACGGAAGACTGGGAGATTCCATCGGCTGATGATCTCGAGAGCGGACTCCACTCTCCGGACATTTCCGTCGAGTTTGCGATGGAAGAAACCGAGCCGGAGTATACATCGGAAGATCTGCAGAACTGTCAGACACTGCTGGGAACCTATTCCACGAATTACGGAACCGGGAACCGGGGCCGTGCGCAGAACGTCGAGAACGGCTGCCGCCTGATCAACGGAAGCATGCTGATGCCGGGAGAAGTTCTCTCTGCGGATGCAAAGATGCGCCCGTACACCATCGAGAACGGTTACGGCGTCGGCGGTGCCTATGTGAACGGCAAGGTGCAGGATGACATCGGCGGCGGTATCTGCCAGGTGTCCACCACCCTGTACAATGCAGTCCTCTTTGCAGAACTGGGTGTTGTCCAGCGTGCCAATCATTCCATGACGGTTGACTATGTTCCGCTGGCAAGAGATGCGGCGATTGCCGGTGACTGGAAGGACTTCAAGTTCGAGAACACCAGCGACTATCCGATCTATGTGGAAGGATATGCCGGCGGCGGAACCATTACCTTTAACATCTACGGTTATGAGAGCAGACCGTCGAACCGCTCCATCTCCTTTGATACAGAGGTCCTTGAGACCATCCAGCCGGGTGCGGATATCATTACGGAAGATCCGACCAAGACCAAAGATTACCGCGTGGTAACACAGGGTTCCTGGACCGGATACAGAACCGTGCTTTATAAGACCGTGAAGGTGGACGGCGTCCAGACCGAGCGGTATCAGGTGAATACCAGCAACTATGTTGCAAATCCTCGCTACGTCACCGTCGGAACGAAGGACGGAAAGGACGAAGAGGAAGATCCAGAGGAGAAGGACGAAGAGAAGACCACCGAGGAGAAGAAGGAAGAGCAGAAGCCTGCAGAAGAAAAGCCGACCGAGCAGAAGCCGGCTGAGCAGAAGCCTGCAGAGGAGAAACCGGCCGAGCAGAAGCCTGTAGAAGAGAAGCCGGTGGAAGAACAGCCAGCTGATACCGGGACGACAGATCCGGGGACAGGCTCCGGTGAGGAACAGACCTCCGGTGATGGCGGCAGTACCGAGACCCCGCAGGCCGGTGACGGCGGCAGTACCGAGACACCGCAGGATGGCGGATCTTCCGGCACAGGTGATGCCGGATCCGGAGACAGTGGTGTGGCAGAACCGGCGCCGTCGGAAGGTGGCGACAGTACCGGTACAGACAGTGGCAGCAGTGAGTCGCCGTCTACGGATTCGGGCGATACCGGCGTGATCGACCTGAACGATGATGGCGTGATTGATGAAGATGAAGGGACATGACTCGAATGAGCCGTTTGTCAGATATGATTTATGAGCGCAGCGTGATTGCGCAGATGCATTTCTCGGAGGAAGAGAATCCCTGCCAGAGAAGTTCTGCGGACGCTGCACTGATACGGGATGCAGCAGGACAGATTACCACACTCCGGGGATCTGTCCTGCTCCCTGTTATGGGTAATCTTTCCGGAGAAGAGATGCTTGCACCGGTCCGGAAAGAATTTATGGTCCGGGGAGCGGCGCTCGCCGGTTTCCGGGCGGAACTGATGGTACCGGAGGATACGGCGGAGGAAGTGATCCGGAATACGGTGATCCGGCTGACGCAGATGCACCGCGCCGAGAATCTGGTCTGTGAAGGGATCACGGTCCACAGAAGCCAGGCGGTGAAGGAACCGCTCATGCTTCTGCAGGCTTCCGGCCCGATGCGGTCCCTGCGGGAAGCGCCGTGGCAGCTCCAGGAACTGATCCCGGGCGAAACCATCGTGGTGACCGGATATCCGGGACTCTCGGAAACCATCGAGGCAGTCCGCACCGATGAAGGCGGGATGTCCGGATATTTCTCAAAGGCATTCCTGAAGAAGACAGGGACCAGACTGCCGGAGCGGCTTCCCTATGTGGAGCTGGAAGTTGCCCCGTTCTTTTCCGTGACGGCCATGCGGCAGATCACGGAGGGCGGTCTTGTGGCCGCACTCATGGAGTTCGGCTATCAGAAGGACTATGGATTCCGGCTTGATAAGCATGCTGTTCCGCTGCTGCAGGAGACCATCGAGGTGGCGGAATTCCTGAACCGGAATCCGTTTGAGATGCGGGGTGAAGGCGCCTACCTGCTTGCGACAAAGCGCGGCGAAGATCTCGTGATGGCACTGCAGTCTTCCGGGATTCCGGCGGCTGCGATCGGCGTTGTAACAGAAGATAAGGCTAGAGGCTTTTTCGGGGACGGAGAAGAACAGTTTCTCGATGTCCCGCGGTATGAGAGGAAAGGGTGATTGGTGTGGAACAGAAAGAATTGAGAATGGAGATTCTGAAGGCTGTGGATAAGAACAGCCGTCTGACTGCGACGGATCTGGCAGATATGCTTGGGACAACACCCGAGGTCATCGGGGATGAGATCCGGAAGATGGAAGAAGAGAAGGTGATCTGCGGATATCCGACGATCATCGACTGGGATAAGACGGATGTGGAAAAAGTAACGGCCATGATCGAGGTGAAGGTTACGCCGAAGCGCGGCCAGGGCTTTGACTATATGGCGGAACGCATCTATAAGTTCGAAGAAGTCTCTTCCGTCTACCTCATGAGTGCGGATTTTGACCTGATGGTCATCGTGGAAGGCCGGACCATGCGGGAAGTGGCGAATTTCGTCTCCAGCAAGCTTGCACCGCTGGATTCCGTCCTGTCGACTGCGACCCATTTTGTCCTGAAGAAATACAAGGATCTCGGTATTGCCTATGCGGATGACGAGGTTGATGAAAGAGAGATGGTATCCCCATGAGAGAGATTCTGAATCAGACAGTACAAAGAATCGAACCTTCCGGAATCAGAAAGTTTTTTGATGCGGTCAGCGGGATGAAGGGAGCGATCTCCCTCGGTGTCGGTGAACCGGATTTTCCGACGCCGTGGCACATCCGCGAGGAAGGCATCTATTCGCTGGAGACGGCAAAGACACACTACACGTCGAACGCCGGTCTTGTGGAACTGAAAGAGGAGATCAGCCGCTACGTCAAAAGGAAATACGACCTCGACTATGATCCTGCCGGCGAAATCATGGTGACGGTAGGCGGCAGCGAGGGTATCGATGTCGCGCTGCGGGCCATGATTGATCCGGGCGATGAGGTGCTGATTCCGCAGCCCTGCTATGTATCCTATCTTCCGTGTACGCAGCTGATCGGCGGGGTTCCGGTCGGGATTCCCCTGAAGGCTGAGAATGATTTCAAACTGACAGTCGAAGATCTGGAAGCATATACGACAGAGAAGACGAAGGTCCTGATCCTGCCGTTCCCGAACAATCCGACCGGTGCCGTGATGACCCGGGCGGAACTGGCACCGATCGTGGACTTTGTGATCAGCCACGATCTGTTTGTCATCTCGGATGAAATCTATGCAGAGCTGACCTATGGCGAAGAGCGGCATGTCTCCATCGCCTCCTTCCCGGGGATGAAAGAGCGGACCGTCTACATCAACGGTTTCTCAAAGGCCTTTGCCATGACCGGCTGGCGGCTCGGATATGCTGCGGCACCGAAGGTCCTGATGCGTCAGATGATCAAGATTCACCAGTTTGCGATCATGTGTGCGCCGACCACTTCGCAGTATGCTGCCGTGGAGGCACTCCGGAACGGGGATGCCGATGTGGAGGAGATGCGGGAAGCCTATAACCAGCGGAGAAGATTCCTGCTGGCAGCCTTTAAGCGGCTAAATATCGACTGCTTTGAGCCATTTGGCGCATTCTACGTCTTCCCGAGCATCCAGAAATACGGAATGACTTCCCAGGAATTTGCCGCGAAGCTACTCGAAGAAGAGAAACTGGCGGTGGTACCGGGAGATGCTTTCGGCGCCTGCGGCGAGGGCTACGTCCGGATTTCCTATGCATATTCGATCGAAAACCTGAAGGCGGCCATGGAGCGGATCGAGCGATTCGTCACACGGCATGCCCCGGAAAACTGAACTTTCGGAGAGTAACACCTATGAACATTGTACTGCATGAGCCGGAGATTCCCCAGAATACCGGCAATATCGGACGAACCTGTGTGGCCACAGGTTCGTCTCTTCATCTGATCAAACCGCTGGGATTTGAAATTACAGAGAAACAGGTGAGACGGTCGGGACTCGATTACTGGCCGAAGCTGGACCTGCATCTCTATGAGAATTTTGAAGATTTCCTGCAGAAGAATCCCGGCGCCAGACTCTATATGGCGACGACGAAAGCCAGAAAATCCTACACGGATGTGGCATTCCCGGAGGATGCGTATATCATGTTCGGGAAAGAGAGCGCCGGCATCCCGGAAGAAATTCTGGTGGATTACGAAGAAACAGCGATCCGCATCCCCATGATCGGAGATATCAGATCGCTGAATCTGTCCAATTCTGTCGCAATTGTTCTGTATGAAGCCCTGCGGCAGCATGATTTTCATGGCTTCAACCTGGAAGGGAATCTGCATCGCCTGCACTGGAAAGGCTGAAGACGAATTCGCTTCCGACCCCTTCTGTTGAGATAACATCGATTTCCTCCCCGTGCAGTTTGATGATCTCCTTCACGATGGAAAGCCCGAGGCCGTTGCCTTTCTTATTCTTGCCGCGGGAGGTATCGCTCTTGAAAAATCTGTCCCAGATCTTTTTCTGATTTTCTTTCGAGATTCCGACGCCGTGATCTTTCACGGAAACAAATACTTTACTTCCCTTTTCTGTAGCCGTGATGTCGATGGTCGAAGCATCCGGGCTGAATTTGATCGCATTGTCGATCAGATTGTACAGCACCTGCTCGATCTTCACCTGATCGGCATTGACCGGCAGGCTTTCTGCATCAAAGACGAGGTGCATGCTGATCCGGCGGCTGCGGCAGCTTCCTTCAAATGTCTCGCAGGTCTTCCGGATCACCGAGACCAGGTCGAATGTCGTACGGGTCAGCTGCTCCCGGTGCCCTTCATAGGTGTTCAGCTCCAGCAGCCCCTGCGTCAGCTTCTCCAGGCGTTCGGTCTCCTGGCAGATGGTGTGCAGATATTTCTCATGCATCTCCGGCGGAATGGTGCCGTCGATCATGGCTTCGGCGAAGCCCTTGATCGAGGTCAGCGGAGAACGGAAATCATGGGAGATGTTGGCGATGAAGGTCCGCTCATATTCCTCCCGTTGGTTCATCTCACCGGCCATATATTCGATGGTATTCATCAGATCATTGAATTCCCCGTACATAGCCGCGTGCGACTTCATCCGGTAATCAAAGTGCCCGTCGGCATATTCCCGGGCGGCGGTGATGCTCTGCCGCAGCGGAACGATCGAGATCCGGTACAGGTAGATCATGATGATCAGGAAGACCAGGGAGAAGAGCAGGAAGCAGATATTCAGCGTGTCGACAAAATACTGGCTGTCCCGGGTGATCTCCGAGAGCGGCGTCATCAGGACGATGTAGCCTTTCAGATTCAGATCGAGGACGATCGGGTGCACGATGGCGGCAACCGGCTCCTGATTGATTCCCTCTATGAAGGAATAGCGGTGCCGGTCGACGTTCAGGAAATCCTCCGGCAGCTGCATGCGCTCCCCTTCCGGAGAGAGCTCGCGGGTTCTCGTATCCGAGATGATGTAGCCCTTCGTATTGACGATCCAGATGCGGATGCCGGCAAGCGTATCGAGGGTCAGCAGCTCCATGTTGACATTCCCGAGGGTCATGGTGCCGTCATAGTAACGGCTGATATAGGCATCCATGATGACGTCCGCCTCATTTTCCATGCTGGTCAGGCGGACATCGACCAGACTCTGCTCGATTCGCCTGCTGCCAAGCGCATTGAGAATCACGAGCGAGATGATCGTGAAGATCAGGTAACTGGCAGCATAGCGGAAGAAAAGAGATGTCTTCTTCATGGATGTGATACCTCAAATTTATAACCGACGCCCCACACCGTACCGAGTTTCCAGTTCGAGCCGCCGTCCAGCTTCTCGCGGAGGCGCTTGATGTGGACGTCTACCGTCCGGGTATCCCCGATATAGGAATAGCCCCAGATATGGTCGAGCAGCTGTTCCCGGTTAAAGACCTGGTTCGGATGGGAAGCCAGGAAAAAGAGGAGCTCAAGTTCCTTCGGCGGCATATCGAGCCGCTCGCCGCGGTAGATGACCTCGTAGTTGGAGAGATTCACGACGAGCCCCGGGTAGGAGACGATCTCGGAAGGAGCAGGCGCTTTGCTGCCGGAGAAAGCGGCACTTCCCGCAGGATTTCCCTGCGCCGCGGAAGGATCGGCAGATCCGGAGGCAGCGGAGGACGCAGGATTCGTCTTCGGGACTCTCCGCAGCACCGCCTTCACGCGCGCAACCAGTTCCTTCGAGTCAAATGGCTTGATCATATAGTCATCGGCTCCCAGTTCCAGTCCCAGCACCTTATCGAAGACTTCTCCCTTTGCCGAGAGCATGATGATCGGCGTGGAGCCGACCTTCCGGATCTCCCGGCAGACTTCATAGCCATCGATGCCCGGCAGCATCAGATCCAGTAGGATCAGATCCGGCGCTTCCTGATGATAGAGGAGGATCGCATCTTCCCCGTCATAGGCAATCACCGTCTCAAAGCATTCCTTTGTCAGGTAGAGGGAAATCAGCTCTGCAATATTCTCATCATCATCGACAATCAAAATCTTCTGCTTATCCGCCATCCAAAACACCTCCTATTTGAATTCTGCGATGGTCACACCCGGGGTTGACCTTACAGACTTCATTACTTGAATTCCGCGATGGTCACACCCCTATCCCCTTCACCGTGTTCTCCGTTCCGGAATCCTTTGACATAGCGGCAGCGCTTCAGATAGGTCTGTACTGCTGCCCGGAGTGCGCCGGTTCCGTATCCGTGGATGATCCGGACCTGCGGGAGGTGGGCCAGATAGGCGTCGTCCAGATATTTTTCAAGAGCGGAGACCGCTTCATCCGTGGTCATGCCGATCAGGTTGATCTCGGCATGGACACTCGAACTCTTCGACATGGAGAGGGAGCCGGAACTGCTCTTGCCGATTCCCGGTGCGTGAACGTCCGCCTCTTCGACATATGCGAGGTCTTTCACATTCACTTTATTCTTCATGATACCCATCGTCACAAAGAGATTCCCCTTTGCATCCGGCAGGGTGCTGACCGTGCCCTTGATGCCCATCGTTGTAACGAGCACCCTGTCTCCGATGTGGAGCGGTTTCGTGCCGACGTGGTTCTTTGCATTCGCCTTTCCGGCGATGCCAAGACCGGAGGAACTCTTTGCATTGGCATTGATCTGCTCACGGAGTTTGGAGCGCTCTTCCTCCATCTCTCTGGCTGTCGCGCCGCCGGCGCCCCATTTGTTGAACTTCTTGATAGAGGCATCGGCGTATTCCTTTGCATCCTCGAGGATCTTCGCAGCCTCTGCGCGGGCATCGGCGATCAGCCGTTCCTTCTGTGCCTGCAGCTTTTCGGTATCATCCACGAGGGAAGCTTTCTCTTTCTCAATCTCTTCCCGGCGGATGCGGATGCGTTCTTCCTCAGCCTCGATTGCCTGACGGCTCCGGTTCAGTTCCGCAATGACATCCTCAAAGCGCTTGTCGTTCGTGTCGATCCGGTTCTTCGCGTCCTCGATGATATCGTCCGAAAGCCCCAGTTTCCCGGAGATGGCAAAGGCGTTGCTCTTGCCGGGGATTCCGATCAGGAGGCGGTAGGTCGGCATCAGCGTTTCGACATCGAATTCACAGCTGGCGTTGATGACGCCCGGTGTCTCGAGGGCATAGATCTTCAGTTCACTGTAGTGCGTCGTGGCCATGGTGCGGACATCCCGCTCATGCAAGAAGGAGAGGATCGCCATCGCGAGGGCAGCACCCTCCGTCGGATCCGTGCCGGCACCCAGTTCGTCGAACAGCACCAGACTGTCAGCCAGCGTCTCCGGATCGGATTTGTCCGTATCCAGGATCTGGACGATGTTGCGCATATGGGAAGAGAAGGTGGACAGACTCTGTTCGATGCTCTGTTCATCTCCGATATCGGCGTAGATTTCTCTGAAAATGCCGAGCTTTGACCCGTCGAATGCCGGGATGTGAAGTCCGGATTGTCCCATCAGGGAGAGGAGACCGACCGTCTTCAGGGAGACCGTCTTACCACCGGTATTCGGGCCCGTGATGATGAGAAGCGTGAACTCTTTGCCCAGCATCACATCGATGGGAACGACCTTCTTCGGGTCGATCAGCGGATGTCTGGCCTTCTTCAGGTGGATGTATTT
This sequence comes from uncultured Lachnospiraceae bacterium, assembly GCA_902783375.1. Lineage (GTDB taxonomy): Bacteria > Bacillota > Clostridia > Lachnospirales > Lachnospiraceae > Catonella. Next base: position 90,006 of record CACZQN010000055.1, read on the forward strand.
GTCTTCATTAAAGACCGGCATCGTGGCCTTCATGTCTTTCGCCAGCATGGCCTTTGCGAAGATGAAGTCCATCTCGATCAGCGTCTTCTGGTCATAGGCCAGATCTTCCATATGGCCGGCTGCCTCATTGGAGAGTGCGGCAAGAACCTTTTCGATCTCTTTCTGTTCCTCGAGGAACAGCTCAGCCAGTTCATTGTTGTATTTCACAACGGCGGCCGGCTCGACGAATACCGTTGATCCGGAAGAAGACTGGTCATGGATCAGGCCTTCCACCTGGTTCCGGTGCTCCTGCTTGACAGGGACGACATAGCGGCCATTGCGCATGGTGACGATATTATTCTGCAGATATCCCTTCCCGGAAGCGTCCGTGACCAGATTGCTCAGATGATCGCGGATCCGGTTGTTGGTGATCTGGATCTGACGGCGGACATTCTTCAGACCGGCGCTCGCATCATCAGCCATCTCTTCCTCAGAGATGATGCACCGCTTGATCTCGTTGTTGAACGGCGAGAGCGGCGCGAGCATCTCGAGACGCTCCGACAGGGAATCCGGATCGAGTTCGGCGTCCCGCTTCTGGGAGAATGCCTTGACCCTGAGGGCGACATCGAGGTTTTTGCTGATCTGGATCAGTTCTCCCATGCCGAGGGTCGAGCCGACCTGCAGACGCAGGAGGGAAGCCCCGATATCCGAGAGCCCGGAGAAGGAGACACTGCCGGAAGCATAGATTCTCGAGAGCGCATCGGCGGTTTCCGTCTGGGCTTTCCGGATCGTGGCAAGATCCGTTTCCGGCAGAAGGGCAGCAGCGCGCTGCTTTGCGGCAGCGGAATACGCATGGGCGGCCAGCCTTTCGCGGATGACATCAAATTCAAGGGTATGAAATACTTTCTCGTTCATGGTTCTGTTTTATTTCCTTATAGTCTGATAGATTTCCTGATAATAAGGGCTGTCACTCTCAAGCAGCAGGCCTTTGACCTGCTTCCGGAAGAGATCATCTTCGAGGTAAGAGGTGACAAGCGGTGAAAACTGCCGGTGTGCACCGGCAAGCACGGCATCGATCCGCCGGTCGGGATCCTCGTCTCCGGTATTGACGAGATAGGCACAGACAGCAACAACATCGGTCATCTGCCGGTAGGGCGAAGTTGCGCGGACATAGGAAGCCGGATAGCCATCCGCCCCGTTGTACCAGCGGTGATGCCCCAGCGCGATATCGGCAAAGACTTCCGTAGAGGGTCTGTGCTTCAGATCTTCATATCCGCACATGCAGTGCAGTTCGCGGATCCGCGCTTCACGGTCAAAGAGGCTCCGGGAGTCAAAGAGACGTTCCATATTCATCTTGACCAGACCAAAATCAAAATAGAGCCCGCAGCTGCCGGCGTAGTCCATCAGAAGCTCCCGCTTGCGCCCGGGATCCTCCGCCTCCCGGAGAAAAGGAATGTCATCAAAGAAGCCCGGGTCTGCGGCCAGAATGGTATCACAGTAGTGCTGCAGCAGTTTTCCGGTTTTCCGGGAACGGATGAAAAGACTGCCGGTAAAGCGCTGCATCAGTTCTGTTGTGAGTTCGCGGTACGGGCGGACCTCCGGGATCTCATAGTAATCCGTGATCACCAGGGTAACGATGTAGCGGAACTGTTCATCGATCAGCTCCGTCGGATAGGAGAGGAGCATCTGTATCATACGGTCGTACATCGCGCACAGGAACTGAATCTTATGCTCCCGCCCGATGATGGAGGGATTCTTTGATAAAAGGCGTCCGTAGTAGATCGGAAGCTGGACACAGCCATAGAGGCCGGATTCGTTATATTCGGTCGGATCCGCCTGCCGCATGATCGCCTCCATCCGGTCAAAGGTCTGTTCCAGAGAGGCAAATCCGCAGCTGTATTCCATCTCATAATAGGGCCAGAGCCAGCGGATATTCGGATTGTTCTGGTGCTCTTCCGGCTTAAACACATAGGCACAGGATTCAAAAACCGCGGCCAGTTCATCGGTGCGGAGATTCCCGCGGGAAAGAGAAGTCCTGCAGGCACTCATCTGCTGGTGCGCACGCCGCAGGTAGACGTCCCACGGAAGCTCCGGCGCCAGTTCCCGGTAGTAGGGATCCTGGATGATCGACAGGACCCGCGCGGTGACGGCGATCTTTTTCCGGCGGTCGAGTGTCGCGATGGAGATATTGGCAAGGCTCCGGATGATATAGCCTTTGATCTCCTCGCTGTCGATCTCCGGAAAATACTTCAGATAGGAGCCGCCCTCCGTAAAGAGCAGTTCATCTTCAACAGAGAAGGACTGGGCGTCCCGCGACCCAATCCCCGTGAGCGGACGGTTCTGGTAATAAAGGCCCATCCCGAGCAGATAGAGCTCACGGATGATCGCATTCCGGTCCTTCTGCAGTCTCGCGATCCGGAGAAATGCATCGTGGATCAGGACATAGACGCCGGTATCCAGATTGGTGCTCCAGTCCATCAGCTCTGCGGCAAATGCAGTGAGATCCGCGATGGTATCCTCCGAGGCACCGGTCAGTTCGTCGAGGGTCGGGAACAGGTTCTCCGTGAGAAGACGGTCATTCTCTGCCCGCAGCTGCAGCGCCTCTCGGCGCGCTGAGGATCTGGCTTCATACCACGACGGAAAATCCGTTGCGGGGACTGCAAAAAAATCATTCAGTTCCCGGATCCGGCGGACATTTTCGATATATTTGATCTGATATGGCTGCATCTTGATGCACCTCATTGCAGCTGTCTGAGCAGCTGCATCAGGAGATTGATGTCGATCGGTTTCGCAATATGGCCGTTCATGCCTGCATCCTTCGCCTTGCGGATGTCTTCCGCAAAAGCATTCGCAGTCATGGCATAGATCAGAATCCGGGAGGCATCCGGTCTCGCCGAAGCACGGATTTCACGGACTGCGGTGTAGCCGTCCATGACCGGCATCTGGATGTCCATGAGGATCAGCTGATAATAATCCTCGTCAGAAGCCCGGAACCGGTCAACGGCTTCCTGCCCGTTCACTGCCGTGTCGATGATGGCTCCGGTGACACCGATCAGCTCGCAGGCAATCTCGCGGTTGATCTCATTGTCTTCCGCAAGGAGAATATGGCGGCCGGTGAGATCGAGCGTACCGAAGAAGCCGTCATCCTTGCTGGTCTTCTGCAGTGCGGCAAGGAGACCGGAGAGCAGGGTCTTCCGGAAGAAAGGAACCGGAATAAAGTGCTCGATACCACTCCGGTTTGCACGGTACTCGATCTCCTGCCAGTCGGATTCATCCACGAGGAGCAGGACAAGATTCGCGTCATATTTTTTCAGATATTCCGCGATATCATAGATGCTCGCCACACTGTCTGAAAGCGTACCGATGATGACGGCATCAAAGTGGCCGCCCTGATAGCCGGCATCGGTCAGGGAAGCAATGGCTTCGGTATAATCCGGGACCAGGGTAAAACGGATGCCGGTGTCCTCCAGGTATTTCCGGTAGAGATCCTGCCGCTTCTCGTCAGACTCCAGGATCAGAAGCTGTTTCCCGGCAAGCTCCGTGATATTCACCGGCTCCCGGTCGACCCGGAGCGGAATCCGGACCTTCACGGTGGTGCCTTCCTCCGGACGGCTGCTGATCTCGATCGTGCCGTTCATCTGGCGGATCAGCTGGTGGACGATGCTCATGCCGAGGCCGGTTCCCTCGATCTTCGAAACGGTGCTTGAATGAACCCGTTCGAACGGATCAAAGATATGCTGCAGGAATTCCTCGCTCATGCCGATCCCGTTGTCCTCGCAGACAAAAACAAGGGCAGTACCAAGGTCGTCCGCTTCCTCCGAGAAACAGATGGTGATCCGGCCGCCGTCCCTGGTATATTTGACAGCGTTATTCGCAATATTCACGTAAATCTGGCGCAGACGGAGCGGATCTCCATAGAGGGTCTCTTCCGGAATATCCCCGAGCTGAAAGGAGAAGTGGTGCTGCTTTGCTTCCATCTGCGGGCGGATGATGGACAGAACATCATGCAGGAGATCGCTGAGGGAAAAGACATCCTCGGCGATGGTCATCTTTCCGGAATTGATCCGGGACATATCGAGAACATCATTGATCAGGGAGAGGAGATGGGTGCTGGCCGTCTCGATCTTGTCGAGGGCATCCATCACGCGGACCTTCTCATCAATGTGGTTTTTGGCAAGTGCCACCATCCCGACGATCGCGTTCATCGGGGTGCGGATATCATGGGACATATTGGAGAGAAAGATCTCTTTCGCCTGGTTGGCCGAATTGGCGGCCTCCAGTTCCTCTTTTAAGGCACGGACTTCTTCTTCCAGCGCCTGAATGCTTCTGTTCTCTGTATCACGCATTGTTATCTCCATGCGATGCATCGCATCAAAAGTGTTCCGCTGCAGTTTCCATGAGTTACAATGGTACTCCTTTATCATACCCGAAACACCATGGGAAAGCAAGGAGAAGTCATATTTGACCTTTCTTCCCGGTTATGGTAAGATGGCGTTGACTGATGAGGAAAAAGAGTCTGTATGAAAGTGTCCGGGAAGGCCCGGACCAGCGTTAGCATGGAGGTTTACATGGGCGACGAGAAAAAGGATTCCCCATCGTATCAGTTTATTAAGGAAGATATCGTGCATAAGAAGGGAAAGAAGATCCGCAGAATCTGCGGAGTTCTTTTACTGGCGCTGATCTGTGGTGCATTGTTCGGCATCACGGCGAGAGGCGTGTATATATTCTCTGCCAGATGGTTCCCGGAGGAGACAAAGGCTTCTGAAACCGTTGAACCACCGGTCGGAGCTGATCCGAAGGTAGATGTGCGGATCGACAGCACGGACGTGGCAGAAGAAGAGCCTGAGGACGGGCAGGGCAGTGCACTGCCGGGAAGCAGTGCCAGCCAGGATACAGAGCCGGCAGGCACACAGACCGGAGAAGAACAGAGCGGCACAGCCGCAGGAGAGACACCGGCATCGGAACCGCAGAGCGGGGAAGCCGGAACGGAAGAACCATCCAAAGAGAGCGGCGAGACCACGACCCCGGAAGATCCGCGGGAACAGGACCCGCCGAAGCCGGAGCCGGAGCCGGTCTATATCGAGAACCGTGTCGCAGCAGATGCCTCGGATCTCAAGTCCATCTATACAGATCTGCGGAAGCTCGCGGATGAAGTGAATCTGTCCATCGTCACCGTAAACCGGGTGATCCGGGGCGTAGACTGGTTTGAGAATCCCTATGAAACCGTGGATGAGGAGTCCGGGCTGATTCTGGCACTGAACGGAACGGATGCCTACATCCTGACCGGATATGATCAGATCCGGGAAGCACACCTGATCCGGATCGTCTTCCCGCAGGATTTTTCTGTGAACGGAGAGATGATCCGCTATGATGAGGAACTGAATCTGGCCATCATCCGGACAGATCTTTCGGGCATTCCGGAGGAACTGCTGGCAGAAATCACGCCGGTCCGTCTGGGAAGCTCGTCTTCTCTGACCAGCGGGGAACCGGTCCTGGCACTGGGCAGACCGGCCGGATCGATGTACTCCATGCTGGTCGGCATGACGACCTCCGTAACGGATATGATTCCCGTCACGGATGGCGAGATCCGGCTGCTGAAGACGGATATGATCGCGAGCGGAGAAGTGGACGGGTTCCTGGTCAGTACGACCGGACGGATCCTCGGCATCATGAACCAGTCCTTCTCGGGAGACTCGCGGATTCTGGCTGTCATCGGCATCACGGAATTGCGGGACCGGCTTGAACGGATGCTGAATGATACAGAGATCGCAGAACTGGGCCTTTCGATCGCGACGCTGTCTGACTCTGTCGCGGAGAATATCGGCGTGCCGGGAGGCGTATTTGTCACGACTTCCCCTGTCGGGTCCACCGGCTATGCCGCAGGCATCCGGGAGAGTGATGTGCTCCTTTCCTGGAATGATTCGGAACTGCTTTCTGTCAGAGATTATGTGCGGCAGATCACGCAGGCACAAAGCGGAGATACAGTCCATTTTACCATATACAGATACGAACGGTCACAGGGATCAACCATCGAGCTGGATGTTACCATTGGCGGAAGATGACGGATTCCCCTGCGGCGGATCGACCAGAATGCCGCCTTGTGCGACTGGGAGGAATAGCATGAAATATATCAACGAATTCCGTGAGGGAGACAACATCTACGGAATTTACTACTGCAGACAGAAGAATGAACTTCGGACAAAGTCCGATAAGCCCTATTACGCCATGATTCTGCAGGATAAGACAGGAACCATCGACGCAAAGATCTGGGATGTTAATTCCGGCGGAATCGAAGAGTTCGAGGCCGGAGATTTCGTGGACGTGCAGGGACAGGTGACCAAGTTCCAGTCCGCACTGCAGATGAGTGTCCACCGCGCCAGACGCTGCCGGGAAGGGGAATACAACCTGGAAGAGTACCTGCCGACGACAGAGAAGGATCCTGCATCGATGTACAAGGAACTGATGCAGATTCTGGATCAGGTGAAAGCACCTTATTACCGCGCACTGCTTTCGTCCTTCTTCGGCGATGAGACGTTCCGGAAGGATTTCTGCAAGCATTCTGCAGCGAAAACACTGCATCATGGCTTCATGGGCGGCCTGCTGGAACATACACTGGGCGTGGTGAAGATCTGCAACTATATGGCATCCCAGTATCCGATTCTGAACAGGGACCTTCTTCTGGTATCGGCGGTTCTGCATGATGTCGGAAAGCTGGATGAGATTTCAGATTTCCCGGAGAATGATTATACCGATGCGGGGCAGCTGCTCGGCCATATCTATATCGGTGCAAAGTGGATCGAGGAGAAGGCAGAACAGATTCCGGATTTCCCGGAGAAACAGAAGCGGGAACTGGTGCACTGTATCCTCGCCCATCACGGGGAACTGGAATTCGGATCTCCGAAGAAACCTGCGCTGATCGAGGCCATGGTGCTCTCCATGGCAGACAACCTGGACGCCAAGGTGGAGATGTTTACAGAAGCCCTCAAGGCAGCGGGACCGAGAAATGACTGGCTCGGATTTAACAAGGTAATGGAATCCAACATCCGCAGGACGTCGGGTGAAGAATAAAGGATCTGTATGGAAAAGAATCAGCAGCTAACATTGAGAATAGAGACACTTGGAACAGAGGGAGAGGGTATCAGCCATGTCGATGGCTATACCCTTTTTCTGAAGGATGCAGCACCGGGAGATCTGGTACAGGCCGTGGTCACAAAGGTCGGAAAGACCTATGGCTATGCCAGGGTTCTTGACATCCTGGAACCATCCGCAGACCGGATCAGCCCGTGCTGCCCGCTGGCGAAGCGGTGCGGCGGATGTACACTGCAGCACATCGCACCGGCAGCGGAAGACCGATTCAAGGAGCAGCGGGTACGGGACTGCCTGCACCGGATCGGCGGATTCTCCGAAGAACTTCTTGATGCAGTGATGGAACCGATCATCGGGATCCGGGAGGATGAACTCTGGCACTACCGCAATAAAGCACAGTTCCCGGTGGGTGCACGGAATGATGATGCCGGACAGGATGCCGGTATGCCGGAGATCGGCTTCTATGCTGCAAGAAGTCATGAGATCATCGATCTGAATCACTGTTATATTCAGTGTGAAGAACATGAGGATATCATCCGGATTCTGCGGTCGTACATGCAGGCATACCGGATCCAGGGCTATGATGAGCAGAGCGGGAAGGGGCTGATCCGCCACCTGATGATCCGGAAGGGCTTCAGATCCGGTGAGATCGGAATCTGCCTGGTCCTGAACCGGGATGCGGATCACCTGACATTGCCACACGGGAAAGAACTGGTGGACATGCTTCGCGGGACATTTCCACAGATCACCAGCATCTGCCTGAATGCAAATCCGAAAAAGACCAACGTGATCTTCGGAGAGGGGCTGCGTGTCCTTTACGGTGAAGACTACATCACCGATATGATCGGCGATCTGACCTTCCGGATCTCCCCACTGTCGTTTTTCCAGGTAAATCCGCGCCAGATGGTGCGGCTGTATCAGACTGCACTGGAATTTGCAGGGCTGACCGGCCAGGAGACCGTATGGGATCTGTACTGCGGAATCGGGACCATCAGTCTCTTCCTTGCACGCAGCGCAGCGCATGTATATGGCGTGGAGATCGTGCCGGAGGCGATCCGGAATGCCCGCCTCAATGCAGAAGAGAATCACATTCTGAATGCTGACTTTTCTGTCGGGGCAGCGGAAGATGTGGCGCCAGAGCTGCCAAAGCCGGATGTCATTGTTGTCGATCCGCCGCGAAAGGGCTGTGATGCGAAACTGCTCGATACGATTCTTGACTATCAGCCTGAGCGTATCGTCTATGTCTCCTGCGATCCGGCGACCCTGGCCAGAGACCTGAAGATCCTGGCAGCGGGCGGGTATGATATCCGCCGCGTCAGGCCATGCAACATGTTCCCACGCGGAGGACACATCGAATGCGTTACGCTTTTACAGCGAATGAGCAACACCCGGGAGCAGAGCTTCCGAAATATAAAATAATTGGAACAGGGCTCAGAGTATATTTCACAGAATGCATTGGGCGAAAGCTTGGGAGTAACGCGTCGGGTTGTACAGAAGTATACTAATGCTCTTAAAGAAGCCGGTC
>CACZQN010000056.1 GCA_902783375.1 uncultured Lachnospiraceae bacterium
AAGCGTGATACGCCACACCGTAATGGTATGGAATATCACGCTTCACTTTTTCTTAGCCAACCCAATAGCAACAGTGCTCATTTTTCAATCTTACTGTTTTATGAACACTGCGCTAAGGCAGTTCTTTTTTTGTCGTTCTGTATCTTTGCAGTTCGGTCCTTCCTGCAATTGTGTATCAGCCCCACAGAGCGGACAGGCCCGGGACGACCTGCTTCTTTCTGGAAACGACACCCTTCAGGAAGGTATGCCCGTCGTGTACCTGGGATATGCCGAAGGCCTGCTCGAGGATCTCATCATCCCCGGTAATCACCAGTTCTGACCCTTCTTTCAGCACATCCGTGATCATCAGGAGCACAAAATCATAACCCCGCTTCGTGCGGATCTCCTGCATGACATCCTTGAATTCATCGAGACGCTTCAGCATCGCTTCGGAGTCCATCGTCGTGATCTGCCCGATCCCGAGATGATGATCGCCGATATTGAATTCCTTGAAATCGCTCATGACCAGGGTCTCTGCCGGCTTGTCGGCGGAAGCACTTGCGGAGAAAACTTCTTTCCCGAGTGTCTCCAGATCCAGTCCTGCGATTCTGGCAAGTCTCTCGGCAATCCTGCGGTCTCTCGGCGTCGCCGTCGGAGACTTGAACATGACCGTGTCGCTGATGATGGCGGCTGCCATGAGACCTGCAAGCTTCTCTCCCGGCATCAGGCCCTGCTCCTGATACATCGTCGCCACGATCGTCGTCGAAGAACCGACCGGCTCATTTCTCATAAAGACCGGATACCCGGTCTGGACATCCGCCAGACGGTGGTGGTCGATGATTCCGACGAGCTCAGCCTGCTCCAGTCCCGGTACGGACTGACCGACTTCGTTGTGGTCCACAAGAAAGACTTTCTTTCTCCGCGGCTGCATCAGGTGATACCGGCTGAGCGAGCCGACCACGCGGTCTTCCTCGTCGAGAACCGGATAGCTGCGATATCTGCTCTGCAGAATGGTCTCTCTGACATCATCCAGGAAATCATCAAGGTGGAAGCAGACCATCTCTTTCTCCTGTACGATCCGGCTGATCGGAATCGACTGATAAAGCAGTCTTGCGGCCCGGTAGGCGTCACACGGTGTCGCAATCAGGCAGGTGCTGCTGTGCTTTCCGCGGTACTGCTCCGCAAGGCTTGTCTGGCAGAGAATCACACCGCTCACCCCGATCGAGAGCGCCTTCTCGATTACATCCGGCTGTTCGCCGCAGAGCACGATTGATCCCGGCTTCACACCCTGCAGGACATTGCCCGCGGTCGGCAGTGCGATCACAACCTCCCCGGAGATTGCATCGAATACATCCTCATCGCTGTTCAGCACGGTTCCTTCAATGGCTGCCAGCAGATTGAAGATCGGGACGTCGGATACAAACGGTTCCCGGATCGATTCCATATCCCGCTCGGCGATGTCGCCTGCCGCAACAACACCGTAGAGGGTTCCATCCTCCCGCACAATATGCGCGATCTTGTTGCCCTTCCCGCTCGTCATCAGTTCCCAGGCATGACTTACCGGCGCAGACAGGCCGAGCTTCGGAAGCTGGTCGTACTCGATATCCCGCACCTGCGTCCTGACGGTATGCAGGTACATCGGCGGTTCATAGCCGAAGCGCTGCAGCAGGAAGGCGCTTTCATCATTCAGATGGCCGAGCCGTGCCGGAATGTAGCCCTCATCTCCCATCGTGTTGCAGAGATTTGCATAGGATATTGCGGCAACGATGGAATCCGTGTCCGGATTCCGGTGTCCGCAGACATAGGTTGTATTCATTCTGCAGATTCTCCTTCCTTTTGTTTTGTCCGTAGTTCCCGGAAAAATGTCTGCAGCATCTCGCTGCATGCTTCTCCAAGAACACCGCGCACGACTTCTGCCCGGTGGTTGAATCGCGGTTCCTCCAGCAGGTTGAAGATGGATCCCGCACAGCCTGCCTTTGGATTCATGGCCCCGATCACGACCCGGGGAATCCTGGCCTGTACAATTGCACCGGCACACATCTGACAGGGTTCGAGCGTCACATAGAGCGTACAATCTTCCAGCCGCCAGTCACCGATGACCCCTGATGCCCGCCGGATCGCCAGAATCTCTGCATGGGAAAGGGCGGACGCATCCGTATTTCTTCTGTTATAGCCTCTTCCGATGATCTTTCCTTCATGGACGATGACGCAGCCGATCGGCACCTCCATATGTTTCCCCGCAAGCTTCGCCTGCTTCAGAGCTTCGCGCATGAACCGCTCATCCTCAGCTGCCCTGTTCTCCATATCCGACATATTTCCCATTTCCTTCCGCATCATGATCAGATTTCTTCCATCACTCTGTCATATCACGAACTTTTTGCTCCATCAGCTCCCCCTGTCGGTCCTGAACTATTTAATTGAACAGTTCAACTGCATCCCCGATCAGCATCTGTGCGAGTCCGGACATCCCGGCTTCGATCTGCTTCACCAGGGTTCCGGCCAGTTCCTTGTCCGGCAGCTGATCAGCGGCCAGTCCTGTCCGGACTTCTTCCAGAAGCGGAAGAAGTGCTTCCGCATGTGCCGCAGCACCTGCACCTGCAGCTTCCGCTTCCGCGGTATCCCCGGCAGTCTCTGCTTCTGCAGCTTCCCCTGCAGGAGTCTCCTCCTTTTCCCGCTCGATGACTTTCCTGAGGGCATCCTCAAACTGCTGGATTTCCTGCCCGATGCTCTCTTTCTGTGCCAGAGCCTTCTCCGGGTCCGTCATACAATCACTGAGCCACGTGAGCAGATCCGGTGCATAATTCAGGTAGGCCCCTGCCGTCAGAGACGTCTCGGTCTTCTCTGCGACGCTGCCCTCTCTGACCAGTGAAATCACCGATTCTCCTGCCAGGGCGATCAGCAGAACCGCCACCGTGATGGCCGTGACCTTTCTGGCGAACCGCACCTCTTTCTGATAATTCTCAATCCGCTCCTGCTTCTTCTCCACATCCATCCCCTCATAGACAGAGAGAACTTCCGCAGGCAGAGACGCCTGAAATCCTTCTAACAGCAGTGCGGAAGTGGTTCCTTCCCGGATTGCCCACAGGATTGCAAAAACGGCAGCAAGGATGCCGATCACCGCAAGCACGATCGCCGGCACGAGCAGTCCCGTCCAGTGCACCCAGTACCGGAAGCCATCGACAACGATGTGCTCTGCAGAAGAAAGCCAGGTCAGCAGGGCATTTCCACCCGCATAGATCGTACCGATATGCAGTGCACTGGCAATCGCCTGCAGCTGCGCCTCGTTCGTCTCGTCGAGATACGGGAAATACAGGCGGGCGGTATCGCCATCCTGTTCCCCGATGGCATCATAGATGCCGCCGAGAACCGCCAGCTGCTGGTAGCTGGCATCCACATACTGGAGATAGGTGTACAGATAGGCAAAGTTCATCAGCCCGGGATTCAGATAAAAAACACCGGTGTCGATGTTCATGAACGTGACCGTTGCCTCCTGAAAGCGGCTCATCCAGTCCGGGTCCTCTGCCACGCGCTCATCCGCATCCCACTCCTGCAGCATGGCAACATAGGCATTATTGGCCTGCGTGCTGCCGGCCGTCATCTTCTTCAGCGGATCTCCCTTCATCTGGGGGATCACGACAAAGAACGCCAGAATTCCCAGCATCAGCAGTGGTTTCAGCTTATCTTTGGTCTCATCCTTCTTGGACTCCACCCATTTATCCGCAAGGGTAGGTGTCTCCTTCTTTTTCTCTATGACTGACAGGAAAATCTCGAGAATCGGTTTATTTTCCCGGAGCAGGAGTCTCCTGGCTGTGAAATAATACAGGAGATAGGCGCTGAAGATCCCCGCCGCTGCCTCCAGAACCAGGATGCGGCCGCATGTCATATGTGCCATGGCATAGACGCCTGCCTTCCCGCCGGCATTGAACGAGGCGATGTTCCGGACATCCGTCAGGATCGCCTGCAGGACTGGGATCTCTTTGAGCGGCAGCGCGATCCAGAAGAAAACCAGACTCGCCCAGATTCCCCAGGTCCTGAGACTGATGAGCCCCACGGCTCCGATCAGGAAGGTGAGGATTCCCGCCATAAAAAAGACGTTGTTGATGGACAGGAAAGAACCCCCGCCGTTGTGGCTCCACGTGAGATATTGCAGCAGGAGAAGTGCCGCCATGATGATGGCGAGGCCGAACCGATGGGCCGTGGATGTCTCCAGATCATATTCCGTCAGCGGTTTTCGCTTTCCGAGCCAGACTGCCAGAAGGCAGATGCCTGCCGCAAAGACCAGGAGAAGGACTGCTGCCGCTGCCGTCTGCCGCATCAGCGCCGGAATCTGTTCCTGCATATAGATTGCATAGGACAGTTCGAAACTTTCAAAAGTTGTCATGGCAATTCCCCCCTCAGCCGCTGTTTTCTGCCGGTTTTATACTGCTGCGCCCATACATCATTATACATCAGGCCTGTGAAAAATGGAAGAAGCACCGGACTGGATTGATCCGATGCTTCTTCGATATTCTCATTGATTGTGCACAAATATGAATTACTTGCTTACCCGGTTCTTCCAGGTTCCGGACAGCAGGTAGACAATGCCGATAAAGAACGGTACCAGGCCGGAGATCGCATTGCCGAACCAGAAGCCCATGATGCCGAGATCGAGCAGGACACCAAGCAGGAATGACAGCCCGATCCGGCAGACGATGCCATCCATCAGACCGACCATCAGGTTCAGCTTGGAGTTGCCGGTCCCGTTGATCAGGGACAGGAACGCCGGCCGCAGCCAGGCACCTAGGTAGAGGACCATGGCCACCGGGATGTATGTATTGGCCAGCCCAAGCACTTCCGGGTCATCCGAGAACAGGCCGAACAGCCAGTCCACATGGAACCAGGTGATGACTGCAAGGATCGCCGACGGGATAAAGACCACGCCCAGCGCTGTCGTTACGACCTTCGGGACACGGTCCACCTTCCTTGCACCGAGTGCCTGTGAGATCATCGCGCCGCCGGTCGAGGAGATTGCCATCGCCACAACCATGATCAGACTCTCGATCTTTCTGCCGACACCGGTCACGGCAACTGCCGTCGTCCCATAGGCATTGATATAGGAATTGACGAAGAGCATCGAAATCTGAACCGCTGCGGACTGCAGCACCATCGGAACCCCAAGGCGCAGCAGTGGTTCAAAGACTTCTTTGTGAATCCGGAAACTCTTCGGTTTAAAATCAAAGTTAATCTCTACGCGGTTCCGGAAGAGGACAACCAGTGCAAAGAGAAAGCTGACCGCCTGTCCGATCACGGTGCCGAGAGCGGCCCCGAGCGGTCCCATCTTCATGCCTGCCACGAAAACCAGATCGAGAATGATGTTCAGGATCGAAGCAATCGCAATGAAGATGAACGGATGTCTGGAATCGCCCATGCCACGCATGATCGCAGAGACGAGGTTATAGCCGTAAATGAAGATCAGGCCATAGACACAGGTCACGGTGTACTGGCAGGTCATCTCCCAGGAATCTGCAGGGGTATTCAGATACCGGAGCACCGGGACATAGGCGAAATGGAAAATCACCGTCAGGACAATTGCCGTTCCAAGGAGGAACGTAAACAGTGTTGCCACCATCTCACCCAGGAGATCCCGCCGGTTCTCTCCGACATACCGTGCAAGCAGGATCTGTCCGGCATTCGACATGCCCATCGCGACAAAGGTCACGAGCATCAGCATCTCGCCACCGATCGAGACAGCCGCAAGACCATTTGAGCCGACAAACTTGCCGACAACAATCATGTCGACCATATTGTAAAGGGTCTGCAACAGTCCGGATGCCAACAGCGGCATCGCAAACTTCAGCATCACCACCGGAACACTGCCAACTGTCAGATCCCGGATAATCTTTCCTTCATTCTTCTGTTCTGAAAGCGCCATGGAAACTCCTTCTGAAAAGCACTCCCCCGGAGGTCAGAACCGGTCTGACCACCAGGGGATATTAACACAGACCTTTATTTATTTCATCAGAGACATCAGCGAGCTGATCAGCTGTGTGCCGTCAACAGCAGCGCCGGTCGGTTCCTCTTCTTTCTTTCCGCCGAAGAGGCCGGTGAACAATCCACCGATGCCGTTTGCAGTGTTGATGCCCAGATTGCCGCCGAGTCCGCCAAGCAGACCGCCGAGCAGACCTTCCTTATCGGATTCGCTGCTGAGTACGCCGGCCAGATCCGAGAAATCAAGACCATCGGAGAGATCCACACCCTTTGCCTTGTCTGCAGCAGCAGAAAGGGAAGAAAGGAGTGCCGGTGCAACACTGCCGAGAGACTTCTCGACCTGCGCTGCATCCATGCCGGTCTCGTCTGCGAGTGTCTTCACGACAGAAGCGGTATCATTCCCCAGGACATGGCCCAGGATCTTGCCGCCATCTTCTTCGTCTGCATCCGAGAACATGGTCGCCATTGCCTTGGTATCGGTATGCTGAGAGAGCGCAGACAGCAGAGAAGCCGCACCATCCTGTGTTGAAGCATTCTTCGTCAGCTTCGCAATCAGCATCGGCAGCGCTGCCTTGATCAGCTTTGCAATCTGGTCATCCGAAGCGCCGACCTTGCCGGCAAGTGCAGCAACAGAAGTTCCCGATGTCATAGATCCAAGTAAAGTCTCTAACAAATTCATAATCATTCCTCCATCCCGAAGGACCATTATCTGGTTCTTCGCATCAAAATGGGACGCCGCTTTGGCGCCTCAAACAGTTTGTTACCTAATTATTATATCCAATTGATGGGAAAAGTCAAGCGAAAAACAGATGGAAACTCATTTCTATGCCTATGAAAACTGTAGACTTTTTAAGAAAAATGACTATAATGAAATTAAATGTTCAGAAATGTTCCAGATTACATTCAGAAAGGGCTATCCAACATGAAAGCAAAACTGAACGCAGAGCGACTTGCTGAGCAGCGTAAAAGGCTTGGCATTACCAAGTTAGAAGCTTCCAAACGAATGCATCTGACTCAGAGCGGCTATGTCCGCTACGAATCCGGCGAACGGAATCCGACCTATTCAATTATCATGGTCATGGCTGAAGTTCTCGGCACCTCTGCCGCCTATCTGACTGGAGTAACTGATGACCCGGCTGCTGATTCGATTCTGATCACCAAAGACGGTGATCCTGCGATCTTTGAGATCGCGAAAAAGCTCGTGATGCTTGATGAAAAGCAGTTGAAGAAAGTCCAGACACTCTTTGGCAAACTGTAATTCCTGTGGTGGGAAAGAAAGAATCCCTGCCGGACCTGATCCGGCGGGGATTCTTTCTTTCTGTCTGTCTTGATCATTCCGTCAGGCATCATTCGCCTGCAAACACCAGTGCATCGATCCTTACGGCACCTTCGACACACTCCACTCTCACCTTCCACTCTTCGCCCTGGATCAGCGGGAAGACGGAAACTTCCATGGAGGTATCCGGATTGCCGCTTGCGGCAACCGCTTCTGCAGTTCCTTCTTCAAAAGCAAGGTCTTCTGTCACGGATACATCCTTTTCATTCACGGCACTGATCTGCAGAACACCGGCCGGCGTCACGCGCTCGATCTCGACCTTGACTTCACATTCTTTCCGGACGTTCCGGATCGTATAGGTTACGAACTCTCCGGCAGACAGTTCAAGGCACAGATCCTTCAGCGGTTCCGGCGGAGCCTGACGAAGCATCGGCATCATCATCTTTGGCGGTTTTTTCCCGTTCCGGAGCGGCATCTTCATGAAGGTTTCAGTCCTGTAGGCAAATGCATTGCCATATGGCCAGCACTTCACCGGGCTGTCTGCGCCATCCGGCAGATATTCCGCTGCACGGTAGCTGCCGAGCTCCTCGTCAAAGCCGACAGCCGGCACGATGGTATGTGTCCCCGGCTGTCTCAGGGTCTGCATAAAGGCATCCCGGTTGACCGTGCAATTCTCCAGCCTGATGCTCTCGAGCATCTCATCAAACATCTTCTTCGAATCTTCATAGGACGGTCTCGGGCCACCGTTGCTGAAGAATTCCTGCATCTGTTTCCAGCCCTCCGGGAGCGGATATCCGACGGTCCGCACCGGCATCTCGCCCATGGCGGATTTCCAGGACCAGAGACCGTAGCCGATGTTGTAGTGACCGGCGATCTCATAGTATACCGTATTGTCCACCGGTGCACTGCCGCCCTCACCGATCCAGAGCGGGACATTCAGCCGGATCATCGGCTCCATCATGCGGTACAGATCCTTCGCTTCCGGTGAAAATCTGTAAAAATGGGTGTGGATGCACCAGTTGTGGCACTCCGGATCATAGTCATGGTCAAAGATATCCAAGTCTCCGGAGAAGGACATGCCTTCGATGGTGAACATGTGGTTCTTATCGATCTTCCGGATTCTGGCGATCACTTCGTCATAGAAGGAAACGAGTTCCGGCATCAGCTTCTGGGAACCCGGACCGGACAGCGGTTCATTCAGCAGGTCATAGCCGCCGCAGGCCTCGCATTCCTTGTACCGGCGGGCAAATTCCTCCCAGAGCAGCATCGTGCGCTCACGGGATTCCGGTTCGGTAAAGGTATGCGGGCGGGAATCGATTCCGTCATCACATGGCAGTGCGGACTGGCCGCCCACGGCACCGTGCAGGTCAAGGATGCCGTAGATATGATGCTTCCCACACCATTCGAAGACACGGTCGAGCACCTGGAAGTTCTTCTCGATGAAGTGGATTCCCGGCTCCTCTGCGAGGAACAGTCTCGCACTGACCGGCAGTCTGACGGCATTGAAGCCGAGCTCTTCCATCAGGGCGACATCCGCCTCGGTGAAATAGTTCTCGATCCATTTGTCTTCAAAATAATCTGCATATTCGGTTCCGCAGAGCTCACGGATGGCCGATTTCATGGAACGGCCTTTCTCAAAACGCCCCGGCAGGATAAAGTCCCCAAGATTGTGTCCTGCCCCGAACAGCGGCGATCCGCCGATCATGAATCCCTCCGGATTCATCCAGTTTCCGACACCGTAGCTGCGGAGAACAACGGTCTCCCCATCACCGTTGACCATTCTCGTTCCGTCCGCATGAAGAAATCCTTTCACACGGTCATTTGCATATTTCCCCATAACCTTTCCCCTTTCTGGTATCCTGTTTACAGCAAAGCCCGGTACCTGTGCGGCGCCGGGTTTTGCTTTTATTCTTCAGATTGTATCCATGATTCTGACGAAGCCCTCAGGCAGCGCCTTCCTCAAAATTACCGGTATAGAGCTGGTAGTACTTGCCCTTCTTCTCGATGAGTTCGTCGTGGGTTCCGGACTCGATGATCCGGCCCTGTTCGAGAACCATGATGCAGTCGGAGTTGTGAACGGTTGACAGTCTGTGGGCGATGACGAAGGTCGTTCTGCCCTTCATCAGCTGATCCATACCGGACTGGACGATCCGCTCTGTACGAGTATCGATGGAACTGGTTGCTTCGTCAAGAATCAGGACTGGCGGATCTGCAACCGCTGCTCTCGCAATGGCAAGCAGCTGTCTCTGGCCCTGGGAGAGACTACCGCCATCTCCCTTGATGACCGTGTTATAGCCGTCCGGCAGTCTTCTGATAAAGCCGTGCGCATTGGTCAGCTTTGCCGCCGCGATGCACTCTTCATCGGTCGCATCCAGTCTGCCGTAGCGGATATTGTCCATGATCGTCCCGGAGAACAGGTGCGTATCCTGCAGCACCATGCCGAGCGATCTTCTGAGGTCCGCCTTTTTGATCTTGTTGATGTTGATGCCATCGTAGCGGATCTTACCATCCTGGATATCGTAGAAGCGATTGATCAGGTTGGTAATGGTCGTCTTACCTGCACCGGTGGAGCCGACGAACGCGATCTTCTGTCCGGCGGTCGCATCAAGCACGATATCATGCAGGACCATCTTCTCATCGGTATAGCCGAAGTCCACACCGCGGAATTCCACATTGCCGGTGAGTGGCGTGTAGGTGACCGACATATCGGCCTTATGCGGATGGCGCCATGCCCACTGCCCTGTACGCTCTACGGTCTCATGAACTGTTCCGTCCTCATCGATCTTCGCATTGACAAGGGTTACATACCCATCATCGGTCTCAGACGGCTCATCAAGGAGCTTGAAGACACGGTCTGCGCCGGCAAGAGACATGATGATCATATTCAGCTGGTTCGAAATACGGCTGATCGGCATGTTGAAGTTCCGGTTGAAGGACAGGAAAGAAACCAGTCCACCGACGGTGAACGACCCATTCCCGGACAGTGCCATCAGCGCACCGACGATCGCGCAGAATACGTAGCTGATATTTCCGAGGTTCGCATTGATCGGCATCATCGTATTGGCATACTTGGCCGCATTGTTTGCGGAATTCCGCAGTTCCTCGTTCAGTTCCCGGAACAGTTCGATGTTCTTTTCCTCATGGGAGAAGACCTTGACGACCTTCTGGCCTTCCGTCATTTCCTCGATGAAACCGTTGACCGTACCAAGGTCTCTCTGCTGTGCCACGAAATACCGGCCGGAGACGCTTGCGAGCTTTCCGGAGACGAACATCATGACCACGACCATTGCCACGGACACGAAGGTCAGCGGGATGTTCAGGAACAGCATACTGCCGAATACCGAAATGATCGAGATCACGCTGGAGAACAGCTCCGGCAGCGCCTGTCCGATCAGCTGCCGCATGGTATCGACGTCGTTGGTGTAGACCGACATGATATCGCCGTGTGCGTGTGTATCAAAATACTTGATCGGCAGGGTCTCCATATGGGTGAAGATCTTCTTACGGACATTCCGGAGAGTTCCCTGTCCGACTCTTGCCATGATCAGGCTCTGGATAAAGCTTGCTGCGATGGATGCCGCGTAAATGCCAGCCAGCTTCAGGAGTCCTCCTGCCAGCGGTGACATATCCGGATTCTGATCTCCGATCAACGGAACAATGTAGACATCGATCAGGGTCCGCTGGAACAGGGTTCCCTGGACGGTCGCGACCGTCGTCACACCGATGCAGGCAAGCACCACCAGCAGGTGGAACCAGTAGTGGACACCGACTTCTTTCAGCACCCGGAAGAAGATCTTCCACGGGTGTTCGAGCTTTGGCCGCGGGCCCATGCCACGTCCCGGACCTCTGCCCGGGCCGCCACCCCGCCGCTGATTATTTTTCTGAATACCACTGCCGTACTGAGGACGGGCTTTCTTCTGTTCATTCATTTCTGCCATGTTCATCGTCCTCCCTTCTTATTGTGGTTTATCGAAATCGCCGCCGCCCTTGATCTGGCCTTCGTAGATTTCTCTGTAGATATCGTTGTTCTTCACAAGATTCTCATGGGTGTCAAATGCATCGACCGTGCCTTCGTTCAGCACCAGGATCCGGTCTGCTTCCTGCACGGAGGAGATACGCTGTGCGATGATGATCTTGGTGGTCCCCGGGATCACTTCCTTCATCGCCTGGCGGATCTTTGCATCGGTTGCCGTATCGACGGCACTGGTGGAATCATCGAGAATCAGGATCTTCGGGCTCTTCAGCAGAGCTCTCGCGATACAGAGTCTCTGCTTCTGGCCGCCGGATACGTTATTGCCACCCTGCTCAATATAGGTGTTGTAGCCGTCCGGGAACGAGGAGATGAATTCATCTGCGCAGGCAAGTTTTGCTGCCTGGATGCACTCCTCATCGGACGCATCCTCCTTGCCCCATCTCAGGTTCTCGAAGATCGTCCCGGTGAACAGGACATTCTTCTGGAGAACCACGGAGACCTGGTCACGCAGGGCTGTCAGGCCATATTCCTTCACGTCCCTGCCGCCGACCTTCACACTTCCTTCGGTCGCATCATACAGGCGGCTGATCAGGTTCACGAGGGTTGATTTTGCAGAACCGGTTGCACCGATGATACCGATGGTCTCACCGGACTTGATATGCAGATCGATGTCCTTCAGGACGAATTCACCGCTGCCCTCTGTCTTGTAGGAGAAGTTGACGTGATCGAAATCGATGCTGCCGTCTCGGACTTCCGTAACCGGCTTCTCCGGCTCCGTGATGTCCGGAACCTCCTTCATGACTTCCGCAATACGTCTTGCGGAGGCAAGGCTCATGGTGATCATGACAAAGACCATGGAGAGCATCATCAGGCTCATCAGGACGTTCATGACATAGGAGAAATACATCGTCAGCTCGCCGGTGGTCATGGTCTCGGATACGACCATCTTCGCCCCAAGCCAGGAGATCGCGATGATACTGCCGTTGACGGCCAGCATCATGACCGGGCCGTTGAGGGCGAGCATGGTCTCGGCCTTGATGAACAGCTTGTACAGATTGTCTGCAGCCTTGCTGAACTTGCCGATCTCGTGGTCTTCTCTGACGAATGCCTTGACGACACGGATGCCGGTCACGTTCTCCTGCACGCTTCTGTTCAGGTCATCATAGCGCTCGAAGACCTGGCTGAAGATGCCCATCGTCACGCGGGTGATGATGAACAGTGCGATCACCAGGAAGACAATGGCGACCAGGAAGACCTTCGCCAGGCTGGCGTTGATCAGGATGGCCATCACCAGCGCACTGATCAGGGAAAGCGGTGCCCGGAAGCACATCCGCAGGATCATCTGGAAGGCGTTCTGGATGTTCATGACATCCGTCGTCATACGCGTGACCAGACCGGCCGTGCTGAATTTGTCAATGTTGGAAAATGAAAATGACTGCACTTTGGTGTACAGTGTGTTCCGCAGATTCGCGGCAAATCCCGTGCCTGCTTCTGCAGAACACCGGCCTGCCATGATGCCGCTGAACAGGGACACCAGCGCAATTCCGATCATCCCCAGTCCGTATTTATAGACGTTGCCCATATTCTCTGCGTAGATACCGCGGTCGATGATAAAGCTCATCATGTAGGGAAGAAGCAACTCCATAAAGACTTCCAGGGCTGTGAAGACAGGCGTCAGAATCGCAGGTTTCTTGTACTGCTTCACCTGGCTGAGAAGTGTCTTAAGCATACCTTAGCTCCTTTGTTACTTAACGTAGCGGCTGTCAGAGATCATCCGCTATATTATTTTGTTCCTAATAGTTTAATTGCTAACTCATAGTACTACCCGGTACTCCTTTTGTCAAGCAGGTTTCTTATCTATTTTATGATGATTTGTGATAGATGTCTACCATCTTGTGTGCAAGTTCACCATAATATTATGCCTGCAGGCCGCGTAAAGAAAGACCGCATGGCCATCATGGTCATGCGGTCTTATTTTTTCTATTCTGTTGTTACCGGATCAGGAATGAATCGATACACCTCTGTTCTGGTCGCCGTGCGGATTCTTACCGAATTCGTAGTCGTTGCCCGGCAGGATCGCATTCAGAACGATACCTGCGATGGAAGCGATGGCCAGAGCGGTCAGGGTGATGGATGTTCCGCCGATGTGGAAGGTCAGACCGGAGGAGAAGCCAAGGCCGCAGACAAGGATGACTGCTGCGATGATCAGGTTTCTGCTCTTGGTCAGGTCGACCTGGTTCTCAACCACGTTTCTGACACCGATGGCGGAGATCATACCATAGAGGATGAAGCTGACGCCGCCGATGATGGAAGCCGGCAGAGAGGTGATGATGGCTGCGAACTTCGGAACGAAGGCAAGGCCGATTGCATACAGCGCAGCAAGCTCGATGACCTTCGGGTCATAGACCTTGGAGAGCTCGAGGACACCGGTATTCTCACCGTAGGTGGTATTTGCCGGGCCGCCGAACGCTGCAGACAGGGAAGTTGCAAGACCGTCACCGATCAGGGTTCTGTCAAGACCCGGATCCTCGATGAAGTTCTCACCGACGGTTGCGGAAATCGCGGAGATATCGCCGATGTGCTCCATCATGGTTGCAATGGCGATCGGTGCCATAACAAGGATGGCTGTCAGATCAAATTTGCAGATAAAGAAATCCGGGATACCGATGAAGCTTGCACTGGCAACACCGGAGAAGTCCAGGATCGGTGCGCCGCCCGGGTTGGTCATGCCGACAGCATGCAGGATCAATGCCAGCACGTAGGAAATCACGACACCCATCAGGATCGGGATGATCTTGAACATGCCCTTGCCCCAGACATTGAAGACCACGATAACTGCCAGTGCAACAAATGCCAGGAACCAGTTGGTCTGTGCGTTGTTGATGGCGGAACCTGCCAGGGAAAGACCGATACAGATGATGATCGGGCCGGTAACAACCGGCGGCAGGAATTTCATGACGCGGTGCACACCGACAATCTTGATGATCAGGGCAAGTATCAGGTACAGAAGACCGGCAACAACAATACCGCCGCAGGCATACGGCAGTTTCTCGCCATAGGTCATGCCCGCAAAAATACCGGTATCCAGCTCAGCGATCGTTGCGAATCCACCAAGGAATGCAAACGAAGAACCAAGGAATGCCGGCACCTTTCTCTTCGAAATCAGATGGAAGAACAGTGTTCCGACACCTGCAAAGAACAGGGTGACCTGAACGGAAAGTCCTTCTCCATGGAAATAGGAATTCACGAGGATCGGAACCAGTACGGTTGCACCGAACATCGCGAACATGTGCTGCAGACCCAGCAGCAGCATCTTTGGAATGCCGAGCGAACGAGCGTCGCGGATCGGCTCCTGAGAGTAATTCATAACTTTCTCCTTTCTGATGCCGTCCGGATGAACCGGGCGTATGGAGTGATGGTATAAAAATCCGGAGATGAAAGAATCCTCACTTCTTCTATCTCCGGGATTTAAGTTTAACATCTGCCAGGAAGAAAGTCCAGTCTTTCCGCAAATTTCATCGTTTGACTATTTCAGAAGGCAGGCTGCTATTGTCTGACACCAGACTTTGGTGTAGAATTAGTCTGTTTATAGCCCGCCCTGCATACAAGCAGGCGCAGAAATTTCCAAATATTTCAAACATTCCAGATAAACATTCAGGACCGACAAGACTTCAGAGGCAAGCGACAGAAAGCTTGCCGGTCCGACAGAAGGGAGGTGCTGCTTCAATGAATTACCGTGTGATCCGCAGCAGGCGGAAGTCATTTGGCCTTGAAATGCGGCCGGATGGTCTGCTCGTCCGTGCCCCGCTCCGGGCAACCCGGGCAGAAATTGAAGAGGTCATTCTGAAGCATCAGCGCTGGATCGAGAAGCAGGAAAAGAAACTCGCTTCCCGAAAGGAGATCCGGAAGACCATCGTGCCGCTCACCGAGGCAGAACTCCGCGCACTCGCAGATGAAGCCCTGAAGGTCATCCCGGAACGTGTCGCCTACTACGCCCCGAAGATCGGCGTCACCTACGGCCGGATCACCATCCGGAACCAGCGCACCCGGTGGGGAAGCTGCTCCGCTAAAGGCAACCTCAATTTCAACTGCCTCCTGATGCTTGCTCCGCCTGAAGTTCTTGACAGCGTCGTCGTCCACGAACTCTGCCACCGCAAAGAGATGAACCACTCCGACCGGTTCTACGCAGAAGTCCTCCGCGTCTTCCCGGACTACTGGAAATGGCACGGCTGGCTGAAGGAGCACGGGAATGAACTCATGGTCAGGCAAAATCAGTCTTGACAAACTGAAAAAAGCTGGTCTGATATCCAAACGCAGGATGTCAGATCAGCTTTTTCTATGTCAAAATCTTATGCCAGCCAGGCTCCCTTCATCGGGCTGACGGCTGACTTTGCAAACTGGCGAAGCACGCCCTTTGCCATCTTCGGGGAAGCAGTGCGGATCTCTCCGGCAGCTGCCTTCTCCTCCCAGACTTTCTTTCTCTCTTTCAGGATCGCATCAATTTCTTCCGGGGACATCTTCTCCCCATGAATCCCGATGATCGCAAGGACTCTCTTTTCGATGTTGATCTCGATCAGATCGCCCTCTTCCACCAGCGCGATCGGTCCGCCCTCCGCCGCCTCCGGCGAAGTGTGGCCGATGACCGGCCCGGTCGATGCGCCGGAAAATCTTCCATCGGTGATCAGTGCGATGGCACGGCCGAGTTCTTTATCGGAGCTGATCGCCTCGGACGTATAGAACATCTCCGGCATGCCGCTCCCCTTCGGGCCTTCATAGCGGATGAAGACCGCATCCCCCGGCTCGATCTCATGTTTTAATACAGCCGACAGGCAGGCCTCCTCGGAATCAAACGGCTTAGCCCGCAGCACGGCACGGAACATTTCCTTCGGACAGGCAGTATGTTTGATGACCGCGCCCTCCGGTGCAAGGTTGCCCTTCAGAATGGCGATGCTTCCGTCTGTTCCCAGCGCATCGTCGTAGGATCGGATGATATCCGAGGCCTCGATCGGGCGGTCCGGCAGGACCTTCTCCCCGGCGAACACGCGCGTTCCCTCGTGTTTCTCCACCAGGCCGTACCGCGCATTGAATGCCGCAAGTCCTTCCTCACACCGTGCATAATAACCATTCTCCCGCAGTTCTGCGAGATTCTCCCCGAGCGTCTTCCCGGTCACGGTCATGACATCCAGATGCAGATGATCCCGGATCTCTTCCATGATCCGCGGAACACCGCCTGCGTAGTAAAAGCACTCCGCCGGATAGCGTCCTGCAGGACGCAGATCCAGGATGAAATGAATCCCTCTGTGCAGCCGGTCAAAGGTAGAACCGTCGATCTCGATTCCCAGTTCGTGGGCAATCGCAGGCAGATGCAGCAACGTATTCGTACTGCCGGAAATCGCCGCATGGACGAGAATCGCATTTTCAAAGCTTTCCATCGTCACAAGACGGCTCGGCCGCATGGCATCCTCACCCGCCATCTCGACCGCACGCCGTCCGGCTTCCTTCGCGTAAGCGATCAGATCGGAAGACAGTGCCGGCATCAGTGCCGAGCCCGGCAGTGCCAGACCCAGGGCCTCCGCCATGATCTGCATGGTCGAAGCCGTGCCGATAAAACTGCAGGCACCGCAGGACGGGCAGGCGTTCCGCTTTGCCCAGTTCATGCGGTCCTCTCCGATCTCTCCCCGTTCATACTGGGCGGAATACATGCCGAGCTGCTCAAGTGTGAGCATCTCCGGCCCTGCATTCATCGTTCCGCCCGGAATCACGACGGACGGAATATCCGCACGCATCACACCCATCAGCGCACCCGGCATCCCCTTATCGCAGCTCGCGATAAAGACACCGGCGTCAAACGGGGTCGCACCGGACTGGATCTCGATCATATTGGCGATCATCTCCCGGCTGACGAGCGAATAATTGATGCCGTCCGTCCCCTGGCTCTCGCCGTCACACATATCAGTTGCGAAATATCTTGCAGCTCTTCCGCCTGCTTCTGTGATTCCTTCTTTCGCAGCGGCCCCGAGCCTGTCGAGATGTCCCGATCCCGGATGGCTGTCGCCAAAGGTCGAGAACAGGTAGACCTGCGGTTTTTCGAGTTCCGGCACGCTCCATCCGGTCCCCAGCCGCAGCGGATCCATCTCCGGAGAAAGCCCCCGCATCACCTGTGAAATCAGATTTCTGCTCATTTGTCAGCCGTCCTTTTCCCCTCTTCCACACCCTCGGTGCTCTCCGGCAGAAGAAGAATCTTGATTGTAGCCAGAATGATTTTAAAATCTTCCGCAAAGCTTGGCTTTGCGATGTACATCAGGTCCATCAGCAGCTTATCATAAGGCGTCGTGTTGTATTTTCCATAGACCTGTGCATAGCCGGTCAGACCTGCCTTCACCTGCAGCCGCAGGCGGAATTCCGGCAGTTCCTTCTCATATTCCGCCGCAATCTCCGGGCGCTCCGGCCGCGGCCCGACGATGGTCATCTCGCCCTTCAGGATGTTGATCAGCTGCGGCAGCTCGTCAAAGCGCACCTTCCGCAGAATCCGGCCGACCGGCGTGATCCGGTCATCATGGTCACCCGTCGAAAGACGTGCCACGCCGTCGCTCTCGGCATTCATCCGCATGGTCCGGAACTTCAGGATCTTAAAGATTTTTCCATCCTTGGTCAGCCGCGTCTGGCGGTACAGGATGTCCCCTCCGTCCGTTGCCTTGATCGCGATGCAGATGATGAGAAGCAGCGGGGATAGAAGGATGAGTGCGATCAGCGACAGAATGATGTCGATCGCCCGCTTGATGGCATAGTACTCGAGATCCGGGCTGAACCGGTCCACCCTCAGGATCGGCAGATGGAACAGATGCAGCTTGGTCGCGCCGCTCATGACCACGTCCCCGACCCGCGGAATGACATAACAGGAAATACCATGGTCCACGGCGTATTTGATGATCTGGTTCCGCTCATGGCTGTGGATCCCGCAGAGGAAGATCGCCTCCGCATCCCGCAGCGGTTTCATTTTCTGATGGATGACGTCTGTGATATGCGGTGTTGCAATGACTGCATAGTGAATCTCAAGGTCATAGGTGCGGATCAGTTCCTCCAGTCCTTCCCGCATATCCCAGACCACGACCGTTTTCTTTGGTTTGAAATGCAGATAGTACCAGTGATGGGCGATGTAGGCCCAGGGCACTGCCAGCACGACCTGGATCAGCCACACGACCACCGTCGGCCAGATGGCCGGGAATCGTCTGGATTCGAGCCAGACCACGAAGAAGAAAATGAAATCCGCAACAAAGGTCGCGACGATTTCACTGTAGATCAGGCCGGTGATGCGGCTTGTCGCGATCTGGAACACATCGTACAGGTTGCAGGACAGAAACAAGATCATGATGTACACCATCATGACCGCAAAGTTGCCCCAGAAGAAGAATGGCAGGTACATCCGGGGTGCGTAATACTCCCACCAGGCATAGGCCATCGGCGGGACAAGCAGCAGAAAGTCAAGCAGGATGCAGGCCCGCTTCAGCAAAAAGACAGCTGTCTGCTTCCGCTCTCTTTTCTGCAATGGATTCTTATCTGACATGAATGATTATTCCTTCCGTATTCAGTATATTTCTGAACATCTCAAAGATAGCACAGAATGAAAACAAAAACAACGGATTGCATCTGATTCAGTCAGAAACTGGAATCCGGTACAGCCGGTGCGCATTATCGAGTGTCACAGCCTTGATCTCCTCTTCGCTCACCCCGCGGATCTTTGCCATCTCCGCCACGACATACCGAAGATAAGTGGAGTTGTTGCGGGTCCCGCGGTGCGGAACCGGAGCGAGATAAGGACTGTCTGTCTCGAGAACAATCTTTTCAAGTGGAATCGCAGCGACGACTTCCTTGACTTTCTTCGCATTCTTAAAGGTCAGGACACCACCGATCCCAATCACATAGCCCAGGTCGATGAACCGCAGGGCCATCTCAAGAGAATACGCATAGCAATGGACAACACCGCGGGGGTACTCCAAAACGCCTGCTCCAATCTTATCAGACTGAGAACTGGATTCAGATGTCAGAATCTCCTTATCCTCCGCCAGGATATCATACGTCTCCGCAGCGGCTTCCCGGCTGTGGATCACAACTGGCAGGTCCAGCTCTCTTGAGAGTGCCATCTGCCGCCTGAACCAGTACCGCTGCTGCTCCCGGATCTCAGGCGTTCTTGCTCCCGGCTCCCACTCATGATAATCCAGGCCGATCTCACCGATCGCCCGGACCTTCGGGCTCTCAGCCAACTTTTTCAATTCGTCCATGTCGGCTTCTGTCAGCTCCCCGACTTCATCCGGGTGCACGCCGACCGCTGCCCACATCCACGGGTACTGCTCCGCCAAGGCAAGCGTTGTTCTGGAAGATTCCATGCTGGCCCCGATGTTCGTCACCTCGCCAATCCCCAGGGCCTGAAACCCCGCCAGCAATTCTTTTTGGTCCGCCTCAAACGCCTCATCATCATAATGCGCATGCGTATCAAATATATAGGGCTTTGTGATCATATCCAGCTTTCCTTCCAGGGCATCACATCCCTGCGACGACGTTTGCCAGGGTCGCGAATTCTTCGAGAGTCAGTTTTTCGCCGCGGATCTGCGGGTCAAAGCCTGCTGCCACCACAGCGGCCGCGGCCTGCTCCTTAGACAGGTTCAGTTCCCTGCTGTTCGTGAGGCCGTTCACAAGTGTTTTTCTCCGCTGGGAGAAGGAGGCCCGGATCAGTTTGAAGAGAAGTGCCTCATCCTGCACCGAAACCGGTGGCTCAGGACGCTTCGTCAGCCGGATCACAGCAGAGTCGACGTTCGGGCGTGGCATGAAGCAGTTCTGTGGGACATAGGCAGCGATGTAGGGGTCTGCATAATACTGCACGGCAAGGGACAGTGCCCCGTAGTCCTTGGTTCCCGGCCCTGCCTGCATCCGCTCCGCCACTTCCTTCTGCACCATCAGCGTCAGGTTCTGAAATGGAATATCGCCTTCTAAGAGCATCATGATCAGCGGTGTCGTAATATAATATGGCAGGTTCGCGCAGACCTTCAGCGATGCCGGCAGTTCGCCGCCGCAGGCATCCGTGAGCGTCTTCCGCAGATCGATCTTCATGGCATCGCCGGAGATCACGGTCACATTATCATATCCGGAGAGGGTCTCATCCAGGATCTGCAGCAGATTCCGGTCGATCTCGATCGCCACGACCTGCCCCGCTGCCTCCGCAAGATACTGCGTCATCGTCCCGATTCCCGGGCCGATCTCCAGTACCACATCGTCCTTCGTGATCTCCGCTGCCTGGATAATCTTCCCCAGCACATGCTCATCAATCAGGAAATTCTGTCCGAATTTCTTCTGAAATACCACATGGTACTTCTGCAGGATCTCAATTGTCTTTTCCGGTCTTCCAAGTTCCGCCATGTATCTTTCCTTTTCTCGTTGAACTTAAATCATATAATCTCAGCCTTCGGCCGTCTCACGCCTCCGGGAGGACTTCGTTATCCGCCAGTACTTCCGGCATGTGAATCATGCTGTCCGCCTCTGTGATCTCACGGATCACCTTTGCCGGCACGCCCGCTGCGAAGCTGTTCGCAGGGATATCTCTTGTCACCACACTGCCGGCCCCGATCACACAGCCATCTCCGATGGTCACGCCTGGGCAGATGGTCACAGACGCACCGATCCAGCAGCGGTTCCCGATGTGCACCGGCTTCGCATAGCAGAGGCGCTTCTCCTCGCCGGTCCCAGTCTTCATCAGCAGGCGCTCCGATGCGATCATCGGATGGATCGGCGTCACGATGGTGACATTCGGGCCGAAATCGCAGTTGTCCCCGATGGTGACTTCTGCATCATCCTGCACCGTGAAATTGAAATTTGCAAAGAACTTCTTGCCGATCTTCGTGTGCTTTCCATAGTGAAATGCGATCGGTCCCTGGATCCGGCCGCCCTCGCCGAATTCCCCGAGAATCTCATCGAGGATCTGACGTCTCTTCTCAGTCTCATCCTCGTGTGTCTGGTTATAGTCCACATCCAGGTTGTGCGTCTTCAGCTTGATGGCCGCGAGCATCGGATCTCCCGGGCAGAACAGCACACCAGCCTTGATCTTCTCTTCTTCATTTGCAAATTCCCACTTCTTCTCTTCCATCTCCCAATCCTTTCTCATGAACCTCTGAATCCCCGGAGTCCGAAACGTACAGAGGCGCTTCCTCCATTCTCATCCAAAAACCTCTTCCAAAAGACACTATACCTGCGATTCTATACTTTTTCCCACTTCTCTGTCAACAATTACTGCAGACGTTCGAGTTCTTTCAGCAGGGCAGATGAGATCATCTCGGAAAATGTCGGGTGCGGGTGGATGGTCCGGACAAGTTCCTGCACGGTCATCTTTCGTTCCACCGCGACTGCGATCTCGCTGATCAGGTCGGTTGCGCGCGGGCAGACAAGTGAGGCACCGAGAATCCGTCCTGTCTCCTCCTCGATCACCAGCTTGACGAATCCACTCTCCCCACCGGCGATCAGAGACCGCCCGTTCGCACCGGTCACCACCTTCACGGCATGCACCGCGATTCCCGCATCCTTTGCCGCTGCTTCCGTGAGCCCGACCGTCGCGATCTCCGGGGCGGTATAGACACAGGCCGGAACGACAGACAGGTCGTGCGGAACCGGCTCCCCACAAATGATGGCAGCCGCGTTGCGCCCCTCAGCCTCCGCCGTGTGCGCGAGCTGCATGCTCCCGTATCTCGCATCACCGATCACATAGAGGTGCGTAATGGATGTCCGAAGGGAATCGTCTGCGACAATGGCACCCCGTTCCATCTCCGGCAGCGGCATTCCTTCCCCGAAAAGCCCGGCGAGAGAGGCCTTTCTGCCTGTCGAGATCAGAACACCTTCGGCGCTCTGTGACGCTTCCTTTCCCTTCTTATCGAGGAAATGCACCGTGAAGTTCCCCTCTTCTCCTTCGATCGCGGTCACGCGGGCATCCGTAAAGATCGCCGCTGCCTGTTTCTTCAGATACATTGCCGCACGCCGTCCGATCTCCTTGTCCATCAGCGGAAGGAGTTCACTCTGCGCCTCGATGATCGTCACCTGCCGGCCGAGTGTCAGATAAAAGCAGGCTGTCTCCACGCCGATCACACCGCCGCCGATGATCACAATCGATGCAAAATCCTTCCCTGCACCTTCGAAGATCTCATTGCTCGTGCAGATGCCGGGCAGGTCAGCTCCCGGGATCGGCGGGATGGCCGGGACGGATCCCGTTGCCAGAATGATGTCATCGGCCTGATACGTCTCTTCTCCGCAGGTGATGGTGCGCTCTCCGGTGATGACCGCACTGCCGCAGACCACCTCCACCTTGCAGGTCTGCATCAGCTTCTCGACGCCGCGGCGCAGTTCCCCGATGACGCGGTTCTTCTCTTCGTGGATCTTCGGAAAGTCCACTTCAGCCTCTCCCACATGGATTCCGAATCTGTCTGCATCCCGGATCTCCGTGAGGATCTCGCCTGCATGCAGCATCGCCTTCGCCGGGATGCAGCCCCGGTTCAGACAGGTTCCGCCAAGCTGGTCCTTTTCAAAGAGTACCACCCGCTTTCCCCTTGCCGCCGCATATTCCGCAGCACTGTAGCCACCCGGGCCACCGCCGATCACCGCCAGATCAAACTGTTTCATCTCTATATACCTCCCCCGGATTTATCCGTGGTCATAAGTGTTCAGCTCAGAATTAAGTTCGTAATATCCTCTGCCATCTGTGCCTCTTCGTCCCCGCCGGCAAGGGCTGCCCGCAGCGCATCCTCCGTCAGCGCTGTCCCGAGGAGCCTGTCGCGGACACTTGCCAGATACTCCGCCGCCAAGCCATCTGAAGCGAAGGACAGCTCCCGGATTCTGCCCTCTTCCGCGTGGTAGGCCAGACGCACACCGCCCCAGGGAAAGCGGGCCTCCAGCATTCTCTCCATCGGATGAAAATGCCCAAACCGGAATGCTTCTGAGGCGTATTTCTCCTGCAGTTCCCGGATCAGACCGGCATCAAGGTCTTCCTCCGCGAGCTTCTCTGCAGGAACGTAGCAGGCGGAAAAGGCTTCCATGAGCGCTGCGGAAAGGTCTTCCTTCGTGAGCGAAGGCTGCAGCTCGCAGAGATTCACAACCCGCGAACGCACGGAAGGTACACCCTTCGCTGCAAGCTTCAGCGGAGAGACACGGAGATACCTCGCCATCTTCTCCCGATCCACCTGGAGCATGATGGTCCCGTGGTGATAACTTCTGTCTCCCGCATGGTAGTAGGCATGGCCGGAGAACTTCCGGCCGGAAACCGTCAGGTCATTCCTCCCGTTTCGCTCTGCCGGGATGCCGAGCGCACAAAGTGCCTGCAGGATAACTTCCGTCTGCCGGTTCACATCGAAGTCCTCCCGCGGAAGCAGAAAGGTAAAGTTCAGATTCCCGAGATCATGGTAGACAGCCCCGCCACCAGAAAGACGGCGGGCAAGTTTCCCGCCGTCCTCCGTCAGCAGATCGATCCTGCATTCATCCACCGCACTCTGGTTCCGGCCGATCACGACCGTGTTCCGGTTCTGCCAGAGGTAGAAGATGGCAAGCCCCGGTTTGATGCTGTGGAGCAGCGCTTCCTCGAGGGCCAGGTTATGATAAGGATCGGTATTGTCTGTTACCAGAATCCGGGTTTTCCGGATCATGCTTCCCACCGGTAGCGGAGAACCGGATTTCTTGCTGCCGCTACTTCATCCGGCCGTCCGATCATGGTCGTATGCGGTGCCTGGTGCAGCTTCTCCGGCTCGCTGACCGCTTCTTCATGAATCGTATGGAAGATCTCCGCCGCATGGTCGAGCGATTCTCTGCTCTCTGTCTCCGTCGGCTCGAGCATCAGCGCCTCGTGCACGATCAGCGGGAAGTACATCGTCGGCGGATGAATGCCGAAATCGATGCTTCTCTTCGCGACATCCATCGCGGAGATTCCGGTCTCCTCCTTCAGGCGGGACAGATCAAGGACAAACTCATGCTGGCAGATGTCCGCATAGGCCACGTCATAGTCCGCCTTCAGCTGATGCATCAGGTAGTTCGCATTCAGTACCGCATTCTCCGATGCTGCAGGAATTCCCTCCCTGCCGAGCATCAGGATGTAGGTCAGTGCTTTCACAACAACCAGGAAGTTCCCGTAGAAGCTTCTGACCTTCCCGATCGAGTGGGCCGGCTTCTCCAGGTGGTACGCACCCGCTTCTTCCTTCACCACCGGTTCCGGCAGGTAGTCTGCGAGAAATGCCTTGCAGCCGACCGGGCCGCTTCCCGGGCCGCCTCCGCCGTGCGGCGTGGAGAATGTCTTGTGCAGGTTCAGATGCATGCAGTCAAAGCCCATGTCGCCCGGCCGCACATGGCCCATGATGGCATTCATGTTCGCCCCGTCGTAATAGCACAGGCCGCCGGCCGCGTGCACGATCTCCGTGATGGCAAGGATGTTCGGATCAAAGATGCCGAGGGTATTCGGATTGGTCAGCATGAGACCCGCTGTCTTTTCTCCCACGGCAGCCCGCAGTGCATCCAGATCCACGCCGCCCTTCTCATCGGACGGAACCGCGACAACCTTGAAACCAGCCATGGACGCAGAAGCCGGATTCGTCCCATGAGCGGAATCCGGAACGATGATCTCATTTCTCTCCGGATGCCCCTGCATCTGGTGATATTTCCGGATCAGCAGAAGGCCCGTATATTCCCCGTGCGCACCGGCTGCCGGCTGAAATGTCAGGCGGTCCATCCCGGTGATTTCCGCCAGGAGCTTCTCCGTATCGGCAAGAAGCTTCAGCGCCCCCTGAACGCTCTTCTCGCCCTGGAGCGGATGAAGACCCGTGAACCCGGGAAGGGCTGCGGTCTCTTCATTGATCCGCGGATTGTACTTCATGGTACAGGACCCAAGCGGATAGAAACCGTTATTGACACCGTGCGTTTCCTTCGCCAGCTCCGTATAATGTCTCCCGAGATCCACCTCGGCGATCTCCGGCAGGCGAGGTGCTTCGCTCCGCAGGTATTTCTCTTCAAAGGTAACTTCTTCTACATCACAGGGAGGAAGGATGCTCTCATACCTTCCCGTTCTGCTTCTCTCAAACAGCAGTTTCATCTCGCATCTTCCTCCTTTCTGAGAACGTCGATCAGTTCATCGATCTGCGCCTTCGTATTCAGCTCGGTGCAGCACCAGAGAATACCCTCAGGGATCGGAAGACCGCCGAGGATCCCGTGTGCTTCGAGCCGTTCCATCAGGGCTTCCGGATCGCCCGGACAGGTCGTGACAAATTCATGGAAGAATGACCTGTCACTCACAAGATGGAACCCGAGTTTCTCAAGCTGTCCTGCCAGGTAATGCGCATGGGAAGCACTGTTCACGGCAGCGCGCCGCAGGCCTTCCGGTCCCATCGCCGCCAGATAAACCGAAGCCGTCATGGCGCAGAGTGCCTCATTCGAGCAGATATTGGAGGAAGCCTTTTCTCTCCGGATATGCTGTTCTCTCGCCTGCAGGGTGAGGACGAAGGCTCTTCTGCCTTCCGCATCCGTCGTCTCTCCGACAATTCTGCCGGGGAGGTTCCGCATCATCTTTGCGGTCGTTGCCATGATGCCAAGATACGGACCACCGAAAGACAGCGGCAGACCGAGCGGCTGACCCTCTGCCACACAGACATCCACGCCGTACTCTCCCGGTGTCTTCAGAATCCCGAGGGAGATCGGATTCACCGACAGGATGACCTTCGCGCCGGCTGCATGCGCAGCCTCCGTGATGGCTTCCACATCCTCAAGCACACCGTAGTAATTCGGGTTCTGGATCAGGACCGCTGCCGTTCCCTCTCCGATCGCTTCTTTCATTGCTTCCACGTCTGTCGCGAGATCGCGCGGCGGAATCACGCGGACCGGAACTTCCCTGCTCTCCGCATAAGTGTCAAGCACCTTCAGAATCTCCGGATTCACCGCGCCGGAGACCAGAATTTCCTTCCGCTTTCTCTCCTGGCACATAAACATCGCCTCCGCCGCTGCAGAAGCTCCGTCATAGACCGAAGCATTCGAAACGTCCATTCCCGTCAGTTCACAGATCTGTGTCTGATATTCAAAGATCGACTGCAGGACACCCTGGCTGATCTCCGCCTGATACGGCGTATAGGCTGTCAGGAATTCTTCCTTTGACGTGACCGTCTTCACAATGGAAGGAATATAGTGCCGGTAAGCCCCCGCCCCGCGGAAAACCTTCGTGAACACGTGATTGGCAGCTGCATACTCAGAAAGCTTCTCGCCGGCTTCCATCTCCGACAGACCTTCCGGCAGATTCACCTCATCCAGGAAGACCTGTTCCGGAACCATGCCATACAGTTCCCTGGCAGTAGTCATCCCGATCGAGGCGAGCATTTCCTTCCGTTCTTTCTCTGTATTCGGAATATAGGATCCCATGTTCGACCCTCCTTCACCTGTTGTTTCTCTTATTTCGTCTCTGCGAGCAGCGCCTCATAGGCTTCCGGCTCGAGCAGATCTTCGCAGCCTGTCACCTCGCGCACGCGGATGAGCCAGGTGTCGTATGGGCTCTCGTTGACAGCCTCAGGGCGGTCAAGCACTTCTTCGTTGATCGCATCCACGGTGCCGCTCACCGGGCTGTAGACATCCGAGACTGCCTTGACGGATTCAACTTCACCGAAGGAAGCCCCCTCCTCAACCGCGTCATCTACCTCAGGAAGATTGACGAAAACGATGTCACCAAGTGCATCCTGTGCATAATCCGTCAGTCCGACAAGGACACCGTCACCCTCTTCTTTGATCCACTCATGTGTCTTCGTGTACTTTCTGTCCTTTAATACTTCAGCCATGATTCTTTCCTCCTTTTCAGGGATTCCCCTGTAACTGTTCCATTATAATTTCTTCCTGCTGTAGAATGGCAGTCTGACGACTTCCGCCGCAACTCTTCTGCCACGCACATCCGCTTCCACGATGTCCCCTTCTTTCACGTGGCCGGTCTCCACCAGTGCCATCGCGATGGCCTTCTTCAGGTATGGGGCATGGGTGCCGGAAGTTGTATGTCCGATCTTCTCCTCGCCGAGATAAAGATCCTCATGTTCCCGGATGATCCCTCTGCCTGTCACGACAAGACCGATCCGCTCCCGGTTCCTGCCTCTCTCCTCGATGCCTGCTTTCCCGATGAAATCCGGCTTCTCCATCCGGACGCCCAGGTCAAGTCCTGCCTCGAGTGGGGAGATGGTCTCATCCATCTCGTGGCCATAGAGCGGCATCGCAGCTTCGAGCCGCAGCGTGTCTCTTGCGCCGAGTCCGCACGGGATGAGCCCTTCCTCTTTCCCTGCCTCGCGCAGCATCTCCCAGAGTGCCACCGCCTTGTCGTTATCCACATAGATCTCGTATCCGAGTTCTCCTGTATAGCCGGTCCTGGAGATCATCGCGGAGATCTTCCCGTCGATCATGGCCTCTTTGACTGCCGTGTAATACTTCTGCGGAAGTTTGTCCTCCGGGACCAGTTTCATGAGAATTGCCTTCGCCGCCGGTCCCTGCAGTGCGATCTCTGCGATCCCGTCGGATAGATCCACCATCGTCGTTCCCGGAAGCAGATGCTCCTTCATATGGGCGACATCCTTTTCGCGGTTCGAGGCATTGACCACGACGAAATACTCCTCTTCCCCGAACTTATACACGATCAGGTCATCGATACAGCCGCCATCTTCCTTGCACATCACGCCATAGCGTACCTTCCCCACAGGCATATCGCTGTAGACATTTGTCAGGAGATGTTCGAGTGTCTGCAGTGCAGAAGGTCCCGTAAACAGAACTTCCCCCATGTGAGAGACATCAAACATCCCGCACGCTTCCCGGACAGCCATATGCTCCCGGATCACGCCTTCCTGATACTGGACCGGCAGAAGGTAGCCGGCGAACGGTACGATCTTCCCTCCCTCTTTTACGTGCACGTCGTACAAAGGTGTCTTCTTCTCCATCTCTTCCTCCTTGTCTGCACATAATAAAAAGGCATAGCAAACAGACTCATCTGTTTCCTATGCCTCTGTACATTCTGACCTGAAAGATTCTCCGCATCCTGCGGATTGCTTCTTCGGTGCGCTTCCGCTTTCCAGAGTTCCGTCCAAACCCGGTCCTTTTACCTGAGAGTTTTTGCTTCCCCTTCGGTCACGGCACTGATCCGCCGTCCTCTCCCGGATTCTTCGTTCGGTTCATACTGACAGTATAGCATATTCACAAAAAGAAACAAGAGGGAATTATCATTTGTCAGTTCTTTCTTCCAAGCATGTTCATGACGTTCAGGACCGGGCCCATGGCTTCCGGCGGCATGATCTCACCGACAAAGTTCTCAAGGGTCTTCGTGGTGACCTCGGTCAGACCGTTCTTCTCAGCGTAAGCCTTAAAGACCTCCGGGAGATCCGGGCGGTTCGCGAACATCGTCAGAGCCAGGAACTGCTCCTTTGCTTCCGGCTGCCAGTCATACCCCTCAACCGGTGCGACCGCATCGTTCTTTGCGATGAATTCCTTTTGTGCGACGAGCTCTTCCATGGTCATATCATGGTCTTCCGGAACGCCGATACGGGTGTACTGCTCCGAAGGAGCATCGGTCTCGTGCATCAGGCGCTGCATCTTATGGATCATATCGAGTTCGACATCGAGATCCTCAATGGTCTGCGTCTCCGTCGGATCTGCATCCACGTCATAAAGCTTCGTTCCGTAGCGGTAAGCGCCGGACATCTGGGAGCCGCCGCCACCCTGGATCTTCAGGACCTTCAGACCCTTGGTGAAGGAGAAACCATCCACCAGCTCCATGTTCTGCATTTCCTTTGGTGTGAACATGTTTCTCATGTGGGTCGGCATCAGGGTGTACTCATAGTACGGGCCATTCTCACGGGTGAGCGGTGCTTTCATATAGATATGATGACCGTCGGTCACGTTGATATGGTTGCCGTGGCTGCCGAACAGGACACAGTCATGAATCACTTCGTCGTGGTCGATGACGTCCTTCAGCGGCTTGCCCTGCATATCCTTGGTCGGCTGCAGGCCGTTCAGCTCGAGAACTGTTGCAGCGACGTCGATATTCTGGACAAGGCTCTTTCTGTGTTCATTCTTCTTGCCGACACGTGGATCCCATGCAAACATCGGAATGTGTGCGATCTCGTTGTAGTACGGCATGATGGACTTTGCCCACCACTCACGCTCACCGAGCAGGTAACCATGGTCAGTGGTCACGATCAGCGCGGTATCCTTCCACATATCATGGACGTCCATGAAATCGAGGACCTTGCCGAGATAGTTGTCACACATGGAGATCAGCGCAGCATACTTGTTGCGGACATGCTTCACGATCTCCTCGGAGCTGGTGCATGGGCCATACGGCGGCCAGTCGATGTCGTGTCCGACCGGGATATCCTCATAGAGCGCCTGATATTCCTTCTGGGTGAAGAACGGCTCATGCGGATCGAAGGTCTCGATCTGGAGCATCCAGTTGTCGTAGGTCCAGTTCCTGTTCAGGAATTCCATGCCTGCAGCAAAGGTCTGCGCCTGCGGCATCTTCTTCTCTTCATCGCAGTAGGAGCGGTTGATCATATCCTGGACCGGCATGCGGTTGATCAGATAGTTGCCGGTTCTCGCAATCGGATTGCCAGTGGTGATGTTGTGGGTCGGGCGGATTCCCGGATTCAGGTCTGCCTTCCACGGATCACCCTCCTGACCACGGAATGCTTCCCAGGAGCTGTAGCGGGTGTGATAGGTTGCACCGCCGTCCTCCCAGTAATGCTGATGGTCGGAAGCCAGATGGGTGTAGATGCCGTTCTGCTTCAGGATCTCCGGAGCGGAATCATCGAACGGCTCCATCGGGCCCCAGGAACGATGTAGGAAATTGTACCGGCCGGTGTGCATCTCACGTCTTGCCGGCATACACGGCATCGAACCGATGAAGGCATTGTCAAATGTCACGGTTCTCTTACCGAGTCTCTCAAAGTTCGGTGCCTTCACCCAGTCACAGCCGTAGTTCGGCAGGAACCGGCGGTTCAGCGAGTCGAACATCACAATGATAGTACGCATAGCTTATCCTCCTGTTTATAAAGACGGTCAGCCGGAAACTGACCAGTTCCATTACGCTTCGTCATACTTCTCTGCAGGCAGCATCCACCAGAAACGCTTCGGCGGATGTCACGGGGAAGTCCTGCATTCCGCATGCAAGATCCAGCTGCATGAATGCATCGGGCTTCTCTTCGCGATAAGCTTCCCACTCCGGCAGGCCTTCACCATTCGGATCTCCGGTCCGTGCGAAATTCACCCAGTAGCGGACGATCTGATCCGACAGCTTCTGGTCTTCCTCCGTATATGGACGGTCGCTCTTTCTGAGAACATCAAAAACATACGGGATCTCCGCGCTGTGGTGAGCACCCCGATTAAACGGATGGTAGGTCACGCCCTCCTTCTCCGGTGCCGGCCTGGTGAAATAATAGCGGAAGGTCGGTCCCTGTCCATTTCTCTGGCGGACACGCGAAATCGCTCTGGCGGCGACGCCAAGAAAACTCAGTACATCAAACGGAAGCTGTTTCCCATCAGCAAGCTTCAGGTACTCCTCTGCCGCCTCCGGGCCAAGAATCCTGACAGCTATCTCCTTGTAGCGGGAGGCCCGTTCCTCATCCGTCAGGCCTGGCTCTTCAGCTGTCCTGGCATCATTCGCATTATATCCCAGCAGAACCGGGATATGCTTTACCCTATCTCCCCGAATGGCTTCAAAGGAGGACTCCCGAATCTCTTTCCCATCAACAACCGGTCCGAACAACGCATCAGTATAGTCAAACCAGGCGTTATAAAGAGTCTTCGTATCGATTGCACGCATCTGCTCAAGGTTCTCTGCACCAAGATACTCCATAAAGCCTACGGCGAGTTTCTCCGGGTCATCCGCTCCCCACGGGGTCAGAATCTCTGCACGGCAGCCACTTTCGAGAATGATCCTGCTGATGTAAGGTGCTGCCTGATCATAGGTGGAAAGCAGCTGGATGCTCATCGCTCCCGCCGACTGTCCAAAGAGTGTGATATTCTCCGGATCTCCACCAAAAGCGGCGATATTCTCATGAATCCAGGCCAGTCCTGCAGTCTGATCGAGGATTCCGATATTTCCACAGACAGAGTCCGGATCCTCCCGCATCTCCGGATGTGCGAGAAAGCCAAACACATTCAACCGGTAGTTGAGCGAGACAAAGACACAGCCATTCCTGCAGAACACCGATCCATCAAAGTAACTGCTGCTTCCCATGGAAAAGGCTCCACCGTAGATCCACAGCATGACCGGCAGCTTCTCGTCCGGTGACTCTGCCGGCGTCAGGATGTTCAAGGTCAGGCAATCCTCACTGACATTGTCCGGCAGCTCGTCAGAAGCAAGCTCCGGATGCGCCTTTCCCATCAGCGTTCCCTTGAGGCCATTCTGTACCGGGGATTTTCCAAAGTGGTCTGCTGCAAGAACCCCCTCATGCCTGAATGGCGGCTGCGGCCGCTTCCACCGCAGTGCGCCAACCGGTGGCGCCGCAAACGGAATCCCAAGAAAGGCTGTGTAGACTCCTTCGTCTGCCCGGAATCCCCGGACTGGACCTTCTGTTGTTAAAACATCTGTTATCATCTTTTCTCCATCAAATATGTTTCTTCAAGATGGCTCACGATCTAGCTGTCCATCCATTCCATGTTCCTATCCTCAGATAATACAAACACCTGCTGATCTATCTGAATCATTCGAGGATTCTCCTCAAAAGCACAAATACTTGCACAAGGCTGACGGATCAGATCTATATCTTTTCACTCTCATTTTCCGAACGTGTTCGCCCGGAATCTGGCCATGACCTGCGGATTCTGGTCAATTACATTATGCAGTTCATCCGGGTCTTCCGTCAAGTCGTAGAGTTCGTCTGCGTCGTTCATGTTGCGGATCCACTTGTAGCGACCATCGCACATCATTCGGGTCGGGAGCAGCTCCGCTTCCTGATACACGCGGACTGGTTTCGGCTCCTCGCCGTGTGCGATTGCTTCGAGGGCTGGCACAAGGCTTATCGCATCCATCGCATACGGATCATATGGTGCCTGGCAGAGATCAAGGATTGTCGGTGCCAGGTCATGGAGACTTGCCTGTACGCGGACCTCCTTTGCATCCTTCATTCCGGGCAGATGGATCAGCAGCGGCACACGGAGACAACCCTCGTACATTGCATCCTTCTCAAACAATCCGTGCTCGCCCATCAGCTCGCCGTGATCTGCCGCAAAGATGACGATTGTGTTATCAGCAAGGCCACGCTCCTCAAGGATGTCAAGCATCCTCCCGATCTGCCGGTCGATAGCCTGTACTGCGCCGTCGTAATGCTTCTTCACGTTGTTCAGATCTGCTTCTGTCATCCCGTCCGACTGGTGGTGGGCGCGCTTCACGACCCAGTCCGGCTTGCCGGCCATGTTGTCTGACGGTGTTGTCGGATAGATCTTGTCACCAAGGCGCTCAAGTTCCTCCTTCGGCGGATCCCACGGATCATGCGGTCCGGCAAAGCTCACGAAGAAATGCCACGGGGCCTCGTCATCGATCTCCCGCAGCCAGTCACAGGCCCGGTCACCGATGAAATTGTCAAGGAAGTCTTCCTCCGGCAGAACCGAAGCATGCACCTCATACGGCTTGCCGCTGAAGATTTTCGTGATATAATCCTTCGCAAGCGCTCTCAACTTCTCCGGATCCTTCGCCAGCAGATGCCGCTGGTACGGTCCCCACGGGATCATCTCCCCGTATTTCGCATCATCGTCAAAATCTTTTGTCTTCCGGTTATAATGTCTGACAACCCGTTCAATCTTTCCATCGACCTCAAGATCGAAGTATGCGGCATTCATCTTCCCCTCAGTCTCCCACCTCGGATCCGTGAAGCCAAGCTCATAAGCCACTGGCATCGGGGACGTCTCCCCGAGAGACCTGTCCATCTTGTGCAGATCTGTTTTCCCTGCGACCGCCACCCGGTAGCCGGAACGACGAAGCAACTGGTAGTAGGTCACCTGATCAAGCGGCAGGTTCGCATCATGCACCATGACCCCGCAGAGGTGCGGCATCTTGCCGGTCGCAAGAGAAGCACGGCTCGGCGTGCAGAGCGGTGATGTGCAGGCCGCATCGCTGAAGAAGACCGCCTGCTCTCTGATGCGGTCGATATTCGGTGTCTCGATCCCGTCGCCGAGTCCCGTCATGGTCTTCGTGCGGAACTGATCCGCCATGATAAAGAGGACGTTCGGCCGGCCTGTTCTGTCATGTCGTCTGCTCATGGTAACCTCCAAAACGCCGCGCGGAAGGAATCACTCCCTGCCGCGCGGCGCCGATCAATACCAGTTTTACTTCTTGTCTTCGGATGCTACTCTTCGACAGATCAGTTTGCTTTCTTTTCGTTATAGAAATTCTGATAATCCTCAACGTACTGCTCAACATTCAGTTTCTTGCAGGTATCAAGGTGCTTCTGCCATGCTGCATCGTCGATACCATCCATGATGGACTGTGCGGTAAAGTTCTGAATATAGGTATTGATTTCCGTGAACTGGTCATTTCTCCGCTCAACCACTTCCTGTTTGTCAATACCCTGTGGCATCGGCGTGCAAAGATATGGTGTATACAGTTCTTCAAATTCCATCATCAGTTCATCTCTAGGCTGCTGAACCCATGTGTTGATGTACTGCTCCTTCGGATAAATCCAGAATCCTGACATGCCTGCTGAGAACGTCTGACGTGCCTGTGCGAAGTTCGTCATTCCCTCCGGGAACTCTGTTACTTTTACTTTCAGTCCTTCATCGTTCACAGTGTAGACCTTACCCTCCGGTCCCCAGCTCCAGAGTGTCAGGATTTCATTGTCACCCTGCACATAATCATAGAGGCGGACAGCTGCTTCTGCGTATTTGCTCTGTCTGGAAATCGAATATGCATTGTACCAGAAATCACCATCAATCGGACGTCCGGTAACAACAATCTCACCATTTTTATCCTGCATCGGAAGCATCGGAACATACTGATCCATCTTATCAGCACCGCAGACGATATCAATATAGGAATGATGTGCAATCACACCGATCCTGCCTGCAGTTCCCTTCGCCAGGAAGTCCGCCGTCTGCTGTACGAAAGAATCCGGATCAATCAGTCCATTTACATAAAGTTTGTTTGCAAACGTAAGGAAATCACGATATTCCTCATTGGTCGGTGCGAAAGATACCGTGTCATTTTCGATCTCGACATAATTCATGGAATGCACGCCGCAGCTGTTCATCAGGAAGTTCAGTCCATATGAATTCATGTCAAGTGCGGTTGCCGTATTGCCGGTAAAGCTGAACGGGAGTTCATCATTTGGATCACCGTTGCCGTTGGCATCCTGTTCCTTAAAAGCCATCAGGACATCAAAGAGTTCATCCTGTGTTGTCGGGATGTCTTTACCGACTCTCTCCAGCCATTCCTTATTGATTCCATAACGGTTACTATGTGTATAGAAGCCGTTCTGCTGGAAGGTCGGAAGAGAATACATCTCGCCGTCTTCCATGGTTCCCGCTGTACGAAGATCCGGTCTCTTTTCATAAAATGCAGTCACAGCCGGTGCATACTCTGCGATGAGGTCATTCAGCGGCATAAAGGAATCCAGGTACTTCCCGAAATTGGCAATGGTTCCTACGGTCACATCCGGCAGTTCATTGGAAGCCATGATGACACCGACCTGCTCTGCCCATGCTGCAGCAGAAATTTCTGTGAAATCAAGCGTAATGCCTGTTTCCGTCTGTGCACGCTGCACACATTCCTTCTCCTGATAGGAGTTGGAAAGGTCAGATACATTCTTGTTAATCATGATCGTCAATGTAATCGGCTCGTTCACGATCGGAAGGCCGGTCTTATTGACATAAGAAGGGGTCTCTGCAGCTGCGCCTGCCCCATCATCTGTTTTCGCGGTACTGGCTGCCGTATTGGCTCCGGCATTATTCGAAGAACCACTTTCACCACCGCATGCTGTCAGAGCGCCAAGCATCATGGCAGAAGCCAGAACAAGCGCCAGCAGTTTCTTTGTTTTCATAAAATAACTCCTTTCCTCTGTAGGATAATTCCTACTGTTGCTGTATGTCCAAAAGGTTGCTCAGGAACCTGGAATTCCTAATATCAGCCTTTTACGGAACCGATCATAACACCCTGTACGAAGA
Organism: uncultured Lachnospiraceae bacterium; assembly: GCA_902783375.1. Taxonomy (GTDB): domain Bacteria; phylum Bacillota; class Clostridia; order Lachnospirales; family Lachnospiraceae; genus Catonella. Next base: position 35,370 of record CACZQN010000056.1, read on the forward strand.
ACTTCTGGACAAACGGATATACCATCATAACCGGAAGCATTGAGACCAGAATCACGCCATACTTAATCGACTCAGAGATTTTCTGCATCTCCACGACTGCCTCAACATCTACACCCTCAGCGCCTGATGCCAGTGTCTGCCCGAGGACAAGAATCTCTCGCAGGATCAGCTGCAGGGGGAAATACGCTCTCTTTGTCGTATAAATCAATGCTGTAAAGTAGTTGTTCCAGTACTGAACACCGATGTAAAGCGCAATGACCGCAACGATCGCCTTCGAAAGCGGAATCGCAATGGTGAAGAAGAACCTGGTGTTGGAACAGCCGTCAATCGTCGCTGCCTCGAAAAGTTCTTTCGGCAGGCTGTTTGCAAAATAGGTTCTTGCAATAATCATGTTGTAGGTAACAAACATCCCCATCAGGATCAGGATGTACCTGGTATTGTTCAGATGGATCCCTTTGACAATCAGGTAGGTCGGGATCATACCACCATTGAAGAACATGGTGAACATGCAGAGCTTAATGAAGATCTTTCTTCCCGGAAGATCTTCACGTGACATCGCGTAGGCAGCAAGCAATGTGATCAGCGTGCCACAGACAGTACCACAGGCGGTGTACAGAATGGTGTTCCCATATCCCATCCAGATATCTTTATTTTTAAAGATATACTGATAGGAACGAAGGGAAAAGCCAACCGGCGTCAGAAGTACCTTGCCCTGGGAAACTGCTTCCGGATCGGAAAAGGAAGCAATGATGACCAGGTACATCGGGTATGCAGCAATCAGGAGGAAGAATACCGCAATGATGGTGACAACGATATCAAAGATCTTATCATCGTTGCTTCCGACGATATCATATTTTTTTTCTTTCATGGCAGGTGTTCCTCCTTTCTTTACCACAGACCCATTCCGGTCAGTTTATCAGAGACTTTATTGACTGTCAGGATGATGATCATATTCACAATATTGTTAAACAGACCAATTGCAGTTGCATATGAATATTGCGCTCCCTGGATACCGATCTTATAGACATATGTAGAAATAATCTCGGAAGTTGTCAGGTTGCCGGCAGACTGCATCAGATAAACTTTCTCATATCCGACACTCATAATCTGACCGGAATTGAGAATCAGCAGGGTGATGATCGTCGGCAGCAGTGCAGGAAGATCGACATGCCATATTCTCTGAAGCTTTGAAGCACCATCTACCATGGCTGCTTCATGAACTTCCTGGCTGACGCCTGCAAGGGCTGACATATAGATGATGGAACTCCATCCGACATTCTGCCAGCAGGCCGACCAGACAAACATGTGCGGGAAGCTCTTCGCACTTCCAAGGAAATCAAAGCCGGTTCCACCGAGACTGCGGATTACATTATTCACAATACCGGTTCCCGGTGAGAAGAAAATAAACAAGATACCAACCATGACAACGACAGATAGGAAATGCGGAATATACGTCATTGTCTGTGTTATTTTCTTCAGCCTGTAAGACGGTGTATAATTCAGGATCAGTGCCAGGATAATCGGGAATGGGAAACACACCAGCAGCTGATAAATGGAAAGTGTCAGGGTATTTCTCAGCAGATCAAGGAAGGAATAGGATCCGAAAAACTTTTTGAAATTGGCTAAGCCGACCCATTTGCTTCCCCAGATTCCTGCTGCCGGCTTGAAGTCACGAAATGCAATCTGCAGGCCAAAGAGAGGTGCATAATTAAATATCGCCAGATACAACATTGCAGGCAGTAAAAAAAGATACAAGGCTTTGTTCCGAACCATCATCTTCCAGGTATGGGACTGGAAGAACCCGCCTTTCTTTTCCGTATTCATAACCTGTTCCTCCTCAGTGATATTACAATCATTCTAGAGGAAACTCTTTATACAAAACAGATAAAAAAATGATCTGAGTTTGTAAAATATTTCAGAAGTAAGCTGAATTTTGCTGCATTGTCAGCGCCGGAAATTGCAAAAAGATTATTTTTTTACAAAAACTCCTTTGAATCCTCTATAGTCTGTTGTCCCTCTGCATGATAAGATTAGGGAAAGATGTACAAAGAAGACTATGTCCCCTTTCTATAGAAACACCACAGTTGGGAGTCGTTTTTATGTCATACAGTGTCTATCTTGTCGATAATGAGCTCTGGGCGATCGTCTACCTGAAAGAGATGCTTGCCTGGGAGGAGCATGGTTTCCACCTGATCGGAGAATCCACCAATTCCGTGAAAGCGCTCGAAGAAATACTTGCGCTGAAGCCGGATGTGGTCTTCACCGACATCAGGATGCCGGAGCTTACCGGCTTACAGCTGATGCAAAAAGCGAATGAAGCCGGTACAGCGAGCAAGTTTGTGATCCTTTCCGGATTTGCAGAGTTTTCCTATGCTCAGGAGGCCGTCCGTCTCGGCGCCTTTGACTATTGCCTCAAACCTCTCTCTCCGGATGACGGCAATGAAGTTCTGAAAAAGCTCGCAAAGGTTCTTTCAGAAGAAGCACAGGCATCCCTTCCGCATCAGCCGGATGGGTCTGCTGCAGGAGCAGAGCCGGCTGCCGCAGCCTCTGCACCGGAAGCACCCAGCGACAATGAGACCTTTAACCAGATCGTGGCCTACATTCAGGACCACTACCAGGAAAAGCTCCGCCTGAAAGATATCGCACAGCATTTCTTTCTTTCCGCCGGGTACTGCAGCGTTCTGTTCTCACGCTATCTGAACATGACCTTTCCGGAGTATCTGACCGATCTCCGTATCAAAAAAGCCTGCCAGTTATTGGATACAACACCAGACAGTACGGAAGTGATTGCAGGCGAAGTCGGGATTGAAGATTACTTCTATTTTAATAAAGTGTTCAAAAAGCTGACCGGCATGACTCCACGCCAGTACAGGCGCCGGAATCTTGCTCTCTCTGACGAAAAGGATCTGATCCATGAAAAATCAATTGAAGAATCTGATCAGGAAGCCAAAAAATAAAAGTATCCGCCAGGTCACGATGACCATGACGATTTTCTTTACCATCATGGTGATCCTGGTCCAGCTCATCTACTTTATCCAGATCAATCGTCTGCGAAATGAGAGCACAGAAAACTATACGACCCGTTTTATCGCCCAGACACAGTCTTCGGTTGAGAATTGTTTTACGGATACCGCCACCATCACAGAGGCGCTTGCCAGGAACCGGATTATCCAGAATTATCTGCAGGACGGGGAGCCCTACGAACACTATCTGCAGTTCCGGAATGTGGAGTCCTACATCTCCTCTTCCGTCCAGCTGAATACAGACATTCTGACTGCTGTGATCTTCGATACGGAATTATCACCAATCTACTATACTTCTCTGATTTTAGGATTCCGCCCGACCGTTGATTTCTTCAACATCGCCGATCAGCTGAAGGCTTCGACAGATGCCCCCGGATTCTTCTTCGGCTGGCATGGCGGGGACGCTTATACGCTCTGCACCATGCAGATCATCGGTACCGCTCCCGGCCAGTCCTTCCGAAAACATCTAGGATATGTGGTTGTTGTGATCGATCCGGACGTCCTGACCACACTCTTCACGGCAGATGCAGAAAGTATGGTCTGGCTCCAGGAGGCATCCTCTCCGATCACCTGGCCTTATGTCAGTGAAGAAACCCAGGCGACGCGCTCTTCTTCCATCATCCGGCAGACTGCTGCGATTACCGCTGCACCGGGCTGGACTGTCCATTATCTGGTCAATACCAGCAGCAGCCGGGCATACTACGTGCCCCTGTTCTACACGATCGCAGGGATCATCGCCTTCACCGCCCTACTGCTCGTTCTGACAGTACAGGTTTTCAATGTGTTCCTCACCCGCCCCGTCATCTCGCTCCAGAAGGAGCTGAAGGACCTGCACTATCATGGTCTGCACACAGAACTGAAGGGAGATTATCCTGGTGAAATCGGTGAGATTGCAGGAAGTGTCAATGAGATGATCGAAAACATGTATGATCTGACCAAAAAGATTGTCACCACTCAAGAACAGGCATACGAAGCAAAGCTCTCTGAGGAGCAGGCCATCCTCTTTGCGATGCAGATGCAGACCAATCCGCATTTCCTGTTCAATACGCTGCAGACCCTTGCAGGGATTGCAGCGGAGCACGGAGAACGTGATATCGTGACTGCCTGTATTTCCCTCTCAAAGATCCTCCGTTATGCTGTCAACCGGGAGGCTCCGGGGCCGAACGGGTCGAAAATTGAAGGTAGTTCTGTGGAGTTAAATCCTGCGATCAAGCCGCGCCTGATTCATGTAAGGGAAGAACTGGAGATCGCAAGGGAATATCTGAAAATTGTAGAAATCCGTTTCCAGGGAAGATGTCACGCCGAGTTTGATGTGGATGAAGAAATCCTGGATTCTGTCTGCATGAAGATGCTGTTGCAGCCGATTGTCGAAAATGCTGTCCTGCATGGAATTGAAAATACTTATCACGATGGAACGATTCGGATCACCGGTCACCGCGAGGGTGATTGTGCAATTCTGGAAGTCCACGACAATGGAAACGGGATTCCTCCGGATAAACTGGAAGAATTACAGGCCAGACTGGCAATCGAAGATGTCCATGAGATCGCCGGATCGACCACCGGCCACATTGGCATCATGAATGTCCACAGCCGAATGAAAATCCATTTCGGGAAGGCTTATGGGCTGTCGATCCTTTATTCTGGTCCGGAAGGAACCGGGATCGCATTAAGGATGCCATTCTATATTCCGCAGGTCTGAGGTGGCCGCATAGTCCTGTCCCCCGGAAAAAGAAAAGTTTTGGTCCGCAGGTATCTGTTCCCCTGCAAACCAAAACTTTTCTCTTTTTTCTAAACAAATGTCTGTACGGCCATCCACTGCCTATTCTTCACATGACAGCCGTACCGTGTCTCACATCACCGCTTCCACCATGTACACACCCGGTGCGCGGTTGGTGAGGATATTGCCCTCCACAGCTTCCCCGTCAACGGTCATGCTGCGGATGCCTTTCTCATGGCCGTCCGGGTTCGTGATATGGATGTGATACTCCGCGCCGCGATACTTCCGGATCACGGTCAGTTCCTTAAAGTCTGCCGGGATACATGGATCAACCATAAGGCCTGCAAATTCCGGGCGGATGCCGAGGATATACTGGGAAACATTCAGGAAGGTCCATGCGGCCGTACCGGTCAGCCAGGAATTCTTTGCCTGACCGAAATGCGGTGCGTCCTTGCCGGCGATCATCTGGGAATAGACATACGGTTCGGTGGAGTGCAGATCCGAGATGTCCTGCAGGTAGGACGGAGCTGTCTTTCTCCAGATCTCAAATGCCCTGCTCCCGCGGCCGATTCTGGTCTCGGCGATGGAGACCCATGGGTTGTTGTGGCAGAAGATGCCGGCATTCTCCTTATATCCTGGCGGATAGGAAGAAATCTCGCCCAGTTCGACATGATATCTCGTATAAGCCGGCTGCTGCAGCACGATGCCGTACTTCGTATCGAGCCGTTCTTTCACAGAGTCGAGTGCCTGTTTTGCCTTGCCGTCCTCCACGCCGATATCTGCGAGCACGCAGAAGCCGTTCGACTCGATGAAGATCTGTCCCTCTTCGCAGGACTTCGACCCGACCGGGTTGCTGAATGCGTCAAATGCACGGATGAACCACTCGCCATCCCAGCCTGCCGTCTCGACGGTCTCCACCATCTTCTCCACAGCCGCAAGCGCTGCTTCTGCTTCTTCGGCAAATCCCTTGTATCTCAGAAGTTCTGCATAGTCTCTGCCGTAGCGTACGAACATTGCCGCGATGAACACAGACTCGGCAACCGGTCCCTCGGACGGTCCGAAGGTCTGGAAGGATTCACCCGGCTCCTCGGAGAAACAGTTCAGGTTCAGACAGTCGTTCCAGTCTGCTCTGCCGATCAGCGGCAGACCATGCGGTCCCAGATGGCTCTCGGTGAAATGGAACGATCTTCTGAGGTGCTCGAGCAGGCTGGTCGCCACGCTCATATCACAGTCATAGGCGACTGTCTCATCCAGGATGCCGAAGTCACCGGTCTCCTTGATGTAGGCTGCGACGCCGGCGATCAGCCAGAGCGGGTCGTCGTTGAAGCCGGATCCGATGTCCGCATTGCCCTGCTTTGTCAGCGGCTGGTACTGGTGGTACGCCGAGCCGTCCTGGAACTGGGTCGCTGCGATATCGAGGATTCTCTGTCTTGCACGATCCGGAATCAGATGGACGAAGCCGAACAGGTCCTGGGAGGAATCTCTAAAGCCCATGCCGCGGCCGATGCCGGATTCATAGTAGGATGCGGAACGGGACATATTGAAGGTCACCATGCACTGGTACTGGTTCCAGATGTTGACCATGCGGTCGAGCCGCTCATCCGGCGACTTCACCTGGTAGATGCCAAGCAGGCCGTCCCAGTATGCCGCAAGATCCGCCATGGCCTGATCTACCTGTGCATCGGTCTGATAGCGGGCGATCGCTGCAAGCGCCGGCTTCTTGTTGATCACATCCTGCGCTTCCCATTTCTCATCCTTCGGATTCTCCGCATAGCCCAGCAGGAAGATGTAGCTCTTCTCCTCGCCTGGCGCCAGGGTAATCTTAATGTGATGGGAACCGATCACCGCACCACCACTCGCGATGGAATTATAATGTGTATTCTCGGCAAGTGCCTTCGGATTCTTTGTGCTGTTATACGTTCCGACGAAATCCTCCAGCTGTGTATCAAATCCATCAATCGGCGCATTGACCGTATAATATGCAAAATGATTTCTTCTCTCGCGGTACTCGGTCTTGTGGTAGATGGTCGAACCGATCACTTCCACCTCGCCGAGCGAGAGATTTCTCTGGAAATTCTCTCCGTCCGATGCTGCGTTCCAGAAGCAGAATTCCACATAGGAATACAGATCGATCGTCTCTTCTTTGTCCCCGGTGTTCTTCACCTTCAGGCGGTTCACCTCGAGGTTCTCATGCAGCGGCACGAAGGCCAGCAGTTCCATGCCGATCGGACCCTTCGCGGACGTGATCTTCGTGTAGCCGAGTCCGTGTCTGCACTCGTAGGCGTCAAGCGGGGTCTGCACCGGCTGCCAGCCCGGTGTGAAGACATCCTCGCCGTGGCGGATATAGTAATAGCGCCCGTTGGTATCGCGCGGAACGTTGTTGTAGCGGTACCGTGTCAGCCGCAGCAGCTTCGCATCCCTGTAGAAGGAATAGCCGCCCATCGTATTCGAAATCAGCGAGAAAAATGCTTCATTTCCCAGATAGTTGATCCAGGGCTGCGGCGTCATCGGGGTCTCAATGACATACTCCCGGTGCGCATCATCAAAATGTCCAAAACTTCCCATACGAATCACTCCTCCTTTTCCTGTTGAAAAGTAACTTCTCTGTATCGCCCAATACACCCCTGTATTTGGAAGAGAACGTAAATCTCTTCTAATCCTCATTCTTGCATTTTCCTCTCCTCTTGTCAACCGAATATTCTGCCAGAAGGGGGTTGCAGAATCTCTGTTTTTGTGATACAGTTTCCCCTGTCACGGAGGGCAAGGCATTCTGATTGAAATGTTACGCCGGATAAGTGGGCAGGCTGAGATGCCTGTCTCCTTATCCGGCTTTTTTTAGCCCATTGATATCCGCGGATTACATCTTCACTTCGATTGAAAGGAACTTTTATGCGTCAGCGCCTTTGCGCGGCATGCGGAATGATTATGGAAAAAGAAAAGATTCAGTTATCAGACCACTTTACATACGGAAAACTGCTTCGGTTTACGTTCCCGTCCATCATCATGATGATCTTTACGTCCATCTACAGCGTTGTCGATGGCTTCTTTGTCTCGAATTTCGTCGGGAAGACACCCTTCGCGGCGGTGAATTTCATCATGCCGGTCCTGATGATGATGGGTGCGGTCGGTTCCGTCTTCGGCACCGGCGGCAGTGCGCTGATCGCGAAGACGCTCGGCGAGGGGAAAAACGAAAAGGCCCAGCAGCTGTTTTCCATGTTCATCTATCTGTCGATCGGCGCCGGTGCCTTCTTCGGCCTCATCGGTCTGCTGTTCCTGCCGCAGATCGCCCGGATGCTCGGTGCTGACGGAACGCTGCTCGACGACTGTGTCCGGTACGGGCGGATCATCTCCCTTGCGACACCGGCCTTCATGCTGCAGTATGAATTCCAGAGTTTCTTTATTACAGCAGAAAAACCACATCTCGGACTCGCCATGACCGTTGTGGCCGGCGTCCTCAATATGGTTCTCGATGCACTCCTTGTTGCCGTCTTCCCGCTCGGCCTCGTCGGCGCTGCACTTGCAACCTCGATCAGCCAGGCGGTCGGCGGTATCGTGCCGATCATCTATTTTGCGAGGAAAAATGACAGTCTGCTGCACCTGACCGGCTTCTCCTTTGACGGCAAGGCGCTGCTGAAAGCTACCACCAACGGCTTCTCGGAGCTCCTCAGCAACATCTCGATGTCTCTGATCTCGATGCTCTACAATGCACAGCTGATCCACTATGCGGGTGAGAACGGCGTCGCAGCCTATGGTGTCCTGATGTATGTGAGTATGATCTTCCTGGCCATCTTCATCGGCTATGCCGTCGGGACTGCACCGGTGGTCGGATTTCACTACGGTGCAGAGAACAAGGATGAGCTGCATAGTCTCCTGACAAAGAGTCTTGTCCTGATCGGCATCTCGTCCGTCCTGATGCTGCTGGCCGGGGAGGTCCTTGCGAAACCGCTCTCCCATATCTTTGTGGGCTACGATGCGGACCTGCTTCCGCTGACACTCCGGGGTTTCCTGATCTTTTCGATCTCGTTCCTGTTCTCCGGGCTCGGGATCTATGGGTCTTCCTTCTTTACAGCCCTGAACAACGGCCTGATCTCCGCTGTGATCTCATCCATGCGTACGATCGTCTTCCAGGTCATCGCCGTCCTCCTCTTCCCGCTGATTTGGGGAATCGACGGTATCTGGTTCTCCATCGTCTTCGCAGAGGCCGGGTCCGCCCTGCTTGCCGTGATCATGCTGATCACCCAGCGGAAGCGGTATGGGTACTGACTCTGAGGGGGGCTTCTCCTCTTTTTTCTCTTGCCCAGCGAACTGCAAAGGTCTCATCGTCAGCGGTATAAAACCCTTGTCCGAAGTCCGCATTCTTCCGCCCGAAATGGACATCCGGATGCGCGATTTCCTGAAAACCGGTGTGGTATAACAGCATCTTGTTCTCCTTGATTCTGGTGTTTTCTTTCTTCCAGATGATCTCCTTCTTCACATGCAATATTTCCTGATTAGTGTGTTCACCAGTGCCACATCCAGCGGCTGTCGGCGCGTTTCATGTGTCAGAATCAGTGACTCTCCTGGAAACAATCCATGCTTTTCATACAATTTGATTTTTCTCAATGCATCTTCATTGTACACCGGATCATCCATCATGCCAAGATGCTCCCAGTATATTTCTTTGCGAAAACGGACATTCAGGATCAGAAAATCCGGATAGATCGTTCTGTCGCCCAAGATCAGGGCAGGCTCATACCTGTAAGGGATGTCCAACTGTTCCAGTTTCTCCGCAATGATCAGTTCTGATTTCGACCGGATGAACATTCCTTGATCCGTACACAGCATCTGTTTCTCATCTATTGGATATGGGTTTGTCTGATATGGTTTCGCCAGCCATTTCTCTATATATGTTTTCTCTGGGATCCAGTCCGGATTCACAAGCTCTTTCCTCTGGTCGCTCAATGCTTCATAGACCTGTTCGCGTTCAGCCTCCAGTTCAGAAAGATCGCAGCGAGCTCGATCCATTCTCTGGAATTGTCGCTTCAGCAATTTCAGGATCCGTTCATCGTAATCCTTCTGCGCCAATGTTGCAATCAGTTTTCGATCCTCAGGCTTTCGTCTCCTGAGATAGATCCCATTCTTTCCGGTCCCATCCTGAACACGATAATATTGTGCATTTTCTCCCCTGCCAGATATACGAAGCCGGCCATCCGGAGCTCCTTCCAGGTCTATCTCCTTCTTCCGGATCAACATCTGGAGCTGATGCAGTTCTTTTTCCATGCCTGGCAGCAATTCTCTCATTTCATGAAGACCTCCTGATTCTGATTATCCGACTTATCTTCCAGTATTTGCCTATCATCTCCATTTTACCGTCCGTAAAGGATCCCGTCAATCGTCAGAAATCCCAAATAATGTATTCTTGTTCACAAAAAGAGATTTCAATGTACTTTCCGGACCTGTTGAATGCACCTTGCGAGATTACATGACATTGGAATCAGACTATTCCATCTCCATCTTAAAATAAAGATGAAAAATCCAGCATAATACTTTCCATTGTCATTTATCATTTTAAATAATCAGACCACTTTCAGAATGTCGGAAAAAAAAGATGAGAAAAAATGCCATTGACAACCAAAAACCAGATCTAAACACAAAATCTGTCGTATTAGTCTGAATCACCGAATTCCCAGCTGCAATTACCCCGACTTGCTACCCAGCGAAGCCTCGGCCGACGCCTGATTAAACCCGCCCCCGCCAAAAGAAAAAAACCGCAGGAGGCTATCAGCCTCCTGCGGGCGAATTCGATGCAGCGTCCGTGGCCCTGCAGGAAAAGAAAGTACGTCCTTTAACCAATCTCACTGCCTGCCGGCATGTCCTGGCTCTCCGGTGTCATCAGGCAAACGTTGCCGTCCGGATCTTCGGCACAGAGCAGCATGCCCTGGCTCTCAAGGCCTGCCATCTTCCGCGGCGCAAGGTTCAGGACTGCCATCACCTTCTTGCCGACCATCTCTTCCGGCTCATACCACTCATGAATTCCGGAAAGGATCTGGCGGACCTCACTGCCGAACTTCACCTGGGAGCAGAGAAGCTTCTTTGACTTCTTCACTGCCTCACAGGCAATAATCTCACCGACACGGAGCTCCAGCTTCGCGAAGTCATCATAGGTGATCTCGGCCTTATGTTCAAGGACAAGCTCTTCCGCAGCATCCGCATCCCCTTCTGCAGCATCTGCCGCAAGGCCATATGCCTCCGCAGCTTCTTCTGCAGTCATTCTGCCGGCCTTTACCATGTTGGCCGCAGCGATCCTCTGGGATTCCTGATATGCCGTGCGCTGCTTCTCGGTAATGATCGCTGTCTGCTCAAGAACTTCCTTGACATCCTTTCTGGCAAAGAGGATCTCCGGCTTCTCGGTGACCTTCGTGCCTGACGGATACAGGCCGAACTTGTCCAGATCATCAAAGGAACGAATCTCTGTCCCAAGCTGGGCGACGATCTTCGCACAGGTCTCCGGCATAAACGGAGCGAGTAGCGATGCAGCGATGGTGATGCCCTCGGTCAGGTTATAGAGAACCGTCTGCAGGCGGGATGCCTTCGCCGGATCCTTCGCCAGAACCCACGGCTCCGTCTCATCGATATATTTGTTGCATCGCTTCACCAGGGTGAAGATCTCGGTCAGCGTATCTGCGACACGCAGGCTGTCCATCTTCGCAACCGCGATGTCCCGGATTCCTGCTGCCATCGCAGCCAGCTCCGCATCGATCGCCTGCTGTTCCGGAGTATCCCCATGATCACCGGCGTTCGTAACCACCCCGCCGAAATACTTGTTGGTCATCGCGATGGTTCTCGAAACCAGGTTGCCGAGCGTATTGGCAAGATCCGAATTGTAGCGCTCCACGAACAGTTCCCAGGTGATGGTACCGTCGTTCTCGAACGGCATCTCATGCAGGACAAAGTAGCGGACAGCGTCGACGCCGAACAGGTCAACCATGTCATCGGCATAGATCACGTTGCCCTTCGACTTACTCATCTTCTCTCCGCCCTGCAGCAGCCACGGATGACCGAAGATCTGCTTCGGCAACTCCACGCCGAGGGACATCAGGAAGATCGGCCAGTAAATCGTATGGAAACGGATGATATCCTTCCCGATCAGGTGCAGGTCAGCCGGCCAGTATTTCTTGAAATCCTCCGAAGAATTCCCATCGACATCATAGCCGAGGCCGGTGATATAGTTCGAAAGCGCATCCAGCCAGACGTAGGTCACGTGCTTCGGATCGAAGTCAACCGGGATGCCCCAGGAGAACGAGGTTCTCGAGACACACAGATCCTGCAGGCCCGGCAGAAGGAAATTGTTCATCATCTCATTCTTCCGGGAGACCGGCTGAATGAACTCCGGATGTGAATTGATATGCTCGATCAGGCGATCCGCGTATTTGCTCATCTTAAAGAAATATGCCTCTTCCTCTGCCTCATGCACGGCAGAACCACAGACCGGGCACTTCCCGTCGACGAGCTGGCTTTCTGTATAGAATGCCTCACACTCGGTGCAGTACATTCCCTTATAGGAACCTTTATAGATGTCGCCCTGGTCATACATCTTTCTGAACATCTTCTGGACCTGCAACTCATGATCCGCATCCGTCGTCCGGATAAATCGGTCATAGCTTGCCCCGACCAGGTCCCAGAGCCGCTTAATCTCACCTGCAGTCTGGTCGACAAACTCCTTCGGCGATGCACAGCCGGCCTCAATCGCGCGGGTCTCGATCTTCTGTCCGTGCTCATCCGAGCCGGTCTGGAAATGGACATCGTACCCTTCCGCCCGCTTGAAGCGTGCGATCGCATCCGCCATGATGATCTCGTAGGTATTGCCGATGTGCGGCTTACCGGAGGTATAGGCGATGGCTGTCGTGATGTAATACGGTTTCTTTTCCATAACTTCTTCTATTTCCTTTCCTGCAGAACCAGTCATCGATCCTGCATTCCATATTTGTCTGAAACAGTGTCTTACAGTGTAACAGGCGGCCGCCTCTTTGTCAAATCAGCGCCGCCTTTTTCTGAATAATCTTCCGTTTTTCAGTTTATAGAGGAACAGCAGCAGATAGCCGAGGAACACGAACACACCCGTTCCGATCACCAGTCCGATCAGAAACCAGTTCTTCGGATGCTCGGCGGACTGCCTGACGATCAGAAGCCTGCCGGAATTCTCATTCCCCGCAGCATCGACAGCCGTCAGAATGACTACATTCTCGCCTTCTGCAAGGGCTGCCTTCAGGGTGAACTTCCCTTTCTCATCAACTGTCACTGTCGGCTCACTGCCCGCATCCCGGCTCTGGAGATTCCTGACCGTCATCTCAGCTCCGGCTTCGACCGTCCCCTGCACCGTAACAGATGTATCCGTTGTCGTAATCTGGGATTCGTCCCGCGCAAACTGAATATAGGGGATCCGGGTATCCACCTGAAAATTCTCGTAAAATGTCCTGCTGTTCCCGTTTTCGGCTGTGATCAGAACCCTGATCTGTGATCTTCCCTCCGGGAGTTCCATCTCATAGAAGCCAGGGCCGTTCCCGGTTCTTCTGGTACCGGGCGAGATCCCGCCGGAACCCTCCACCTGGATCTCCACGGTGTAACTCCCAGACTGTGCTTCTTCGCTTTCCGCACCTTCCGGATCTTCTGCACCTGATCCGCTTTCCAGATCTTCTGCGCCTTCTCCATCTTCATCGGATGGCTGCTGCAGGTCCATCACCTCAACGGTGACCTTACTCTGGTTGGTGACCCCACTGGTGGAAAAAGAGATGGCCACCTGCGGCGCCAGAATCCCGGTCCAGGGATAGATCTCATAATTCCCGGTGACGAGGATCTCGCCACCGGACTGCGTCGTCTGATGACTCACAGGGATCACCGCATAGCGGAGATTACTCCCATCAAGAGACGCATCCGGGATTCCAAAACGGCAGCCGGCAGACACCGATTCATAGGAATCAACCACGTGGAGATCTTCATCGAAGATCACCAGCACATACCGTTCCGGCTGGAACGCTTCGGTCTCCTCTGCCGCTTCCCAGGAAAAGGTCGCTGTCCCGTCTGTAACAGTGATTTCCGCCTGTGCCACCGGTTCCGGGAAGTTGTCGTTCGTTTCATATCGCAGATCGATCTGCCTGGTGACTCCTTCCTCTCCCTGGGACATCTCCGCAATCAGCCGGTAATAGCCCGGCATCAGGTTGTCCGGCACGGGGATCAGCATGGACCCGTCTGCCGTCTGCGCAGATTCTGTCAAGACAAATTCCGACTGGAGCCCGGAGACAGGAACCATTGCCATTCTGAGGCTGACCGGCTGCTTCGGATCAAACCCGTAGCTGTCCCAGGACACAAACCAGAGGGCTCCCTCGCCGGGCTCCCCTTCGGTCTCTTCCATCGTGAGCCCGTAGAACCCATGCTCGACCGGCTCCGGTGTCGGGGGGAAGACTTCGTCCGGCGGAAGCTCTTCACCCGCCTGTACAGCCTGCCCCGTCCACAGGAAGAGTCCCGCCGCCATCATAAGCAGGATCATCAGAATCCGGAACAGCAAAGATCCTAATAATCTTCGCATTATTTTCCTTCCAGATCCGCGACAACAGCGTCAACCGTATCAGCGGCATATTTCTTGGCATAAGAATTCAGTTTCCGGTTGAAGCACTGATAGATATACGTCGAGAGAAGATTCTCCAGTTCGGCATCCTCCAGTTCAACCAATTCATCCACATCAAAATCTTCAAAAGCCAGATCGAGCGCATCATCCAGAATGTCGTCACCGTCCAGGTATTTCATGACCGGATCGACGATGTTCTTGCTGATGTGGTTGTCAGCAGACTCCAGGAATGCGGCGAACAGTTCCTCATCGTTCGTTTTCAGGCGGTAGTACTGCATATACGGAATGGCCGCAACGATCTGCTCCAGGATACCCTTGTAGACATCATAGAGTGCCCTCTGATTCTCGCCTGCGTCTGCATAGCCGAACGCTTCATCGAGCATGGCCTCGAGCGTCTGGCAGTAATCGTTCCGGTTCACAGCCACTTTTGCATTCATCACCTCACGGGTGGTCTGGGAAGTAGCAACCTGGTCACCGGCCTGCTGCATCATGTATTTCCAGGAATAGTCCTTCGTATTCAGCTTATACGTGGTGTAATCTTCGTCAAGTGCATGATCCTTCTCGATTGTTTTGGAACCCTTCAGAAAATAATCATAGGAAAGGACAGGCTTCGAAGAGATCGGGTCATCCCAGGTCGCATCCAGTGCATACCAGTAATTGCCCATCTTCACCAGATTCCAAGCATGATTCTCACCTGCATACCCGGTGACATATTTGCAGGGGACGCCGGCTTCCGTCAGCATCTTATACATGATCAGTGCATAGCCCTGGCAGACTGTCGTATGCTTCTTCGCCACAAGGCCGCCATATGCGGAGTGGTCCGACAGCGTCCGGTCATACTGCAGAAGATTCACGACATAGTCATGGATCACCTTGACCTTGCCGACATCGGAAAGCCCGTCGACAGCCAGGGTCGCCAGTGCCTTCTTCACAGCATCATTGACAGCCGCCACTTCCTCAGCCGTATCCGTGTAGGCATTGGTGAAATTATATCTTGCAGCGGTGGAATTGAAGCTGCAGGAGTAACCCGTATGCAGCACGGATCCTGTCAGGAAATCCCCGTCATCACTGTTCTTCGGATCATCGATCGCACCGACCTTCCGGATAATCGCCGAAGCAGACCGCTCAATATCCTCATAAGAACCCTTATAGGTAACGGTATAGGCCGTGTCCCGCGCTACCATATGCTTCTGTACGATCTGATAAAACTGCGCCGGTGTCTCCGCCACGTCCGGATCACCTGCATCTGCGACAATCATCTTCTCCCCGACCCGGGTAAAGACCGGCTCATCATAGGTGCAGAGTGTCAGTGCGGAACCGGCTGCCGGGGCAGGCTGTCTCTTTTCGGCAGCAGAAACCACTTCTCCCATTCCGCTCCCGAATACCCCCGCCACGGAAAGCGTTACCGCCAGAAGGCTGCTCATTCTTCTGAACCATCTATTCTTCATCTGACAAAACCTCCTTCTTCAAAATAACTTCTTTCAGTACTCTCTCTCTATTGTACTTCGGAAGCATATAAAAAATCAAGAGTAACTGTCTTGCACAGCTACTCCTGATGATAAAATTGTCTTACTCAGAAACTGTCTCGCGCACGTACGTACCTGCAGAGAGTTCTTCCGGTTCTTCTCCCGGAAGGATGAGGGTTGCCGTACAGTTAGCCGGAACACTGACCTGATAGCGGATCCTGCCGCCGGCTCCATGTCCATCATCGCCAGCGACCCGCTCCCAGCCGCTCTTCACTTCTCCCAGCACACTGTTCCAGACCGCTTCCGCATGGGTGAAATGTCCGCCCGGCACAGGTGCGATGGTAAAGTGATTCTTCCGTTTTCCATCCACATAGCAGTCCGGGCGGATGCCGCACATCGTCCCGAACAGCCATGCGCAGACAGCGCCTTTTGAATAATGGTTCAGGCTTGCGGCCTGATCGCCGGCGATATCTCCTTCCCAGTTCTCCCAGACCGTCGTTGCCCCGTTCTTCGGCATGAACAGCCAGCCGGGCATCTCTTCATTTTCCAGGAGACGATAAGCAGCCTCTGGATCGATGTCCGTGAGGACATCCATGATCAATGGCGTCGAGAGAAATCCGGTCCCCAGGCGCCAGCCATAATTCTCCATCGCCTGCAGCAGGCGGTCCTTTGCGTATTTCTCCTGATAATCCGCCAGAAGGTGCAATGCCAGCGGCCGCACGAGCCTCGCCTGACGGTCCGTATCCAGCGTGAACTCTGCCAGATCGGACATGGCCTGGTAAGCCTTTTTACAGCCGTTCTGGTATTTCCGGAAGACCGCCGCATCTTTTTCTTCTCCAAGCAGATCAG
>CACZQN010000057.1 GCA_902783375.1 uncultured Lachnospiraceae bacterium
AATGGCTATGAATTCACAAGGCTCCTCCCACCGCCCAAGGGCAGTGGGTTTCCGCCTGCGACAACCGAAAGGATTATATTTATGAAACTGACATCTGCAGAAGCAGCAAAGCTGCTGAGAAGACTGAATGATGAGAGAGACAGCCTTGTCCTGCTTGAGAACCGCAGTGCCACGTTCGTGGCTGCGATCCAGGAGGACCTTGAGAGTGTAAGGCCGGCCTATGACTATGAACAGACACAGAAGGATATCGCGGCAAAGAACGAGCAGATCCGCAAGGTCAAGCATGCCATCAATGTTTTCAACACGACTACAGAAGTAGAAGGAACGGGTATGACCATCGACGAGGTTCTTGTCTATCTGTCCCAGCTGACCGCAGCCAGAAGCCGCTATGACCAGATGCGTGCGAGACTGCCGAAGGAGCGTATCAACAATTTCGGCAGAGGCTCCCAGATCATCGAATATACCTATGCAAACTACGATGTCGAGAAGGCGGCAGAGGATTACAGCCGGATTTCGGATGAACAGGCCAAGCTGCAGACGGCGCTCGACGTCACCAACAACACGAAGACGATGGAGATCGTACTGTAAAGGAAAAGAAGCCGGCCGCCGGGATTCGGGGCCGGATCAGGATGTTCCGTCCGCCAGGACTATTTCGCTTCGGCGAAATCTTATTTTAAACTACAGGGATCTGGTTCAGGTTTAATGTTATAGTTGTTCGTTATTCTTTTTGGTTATCGGTCAACGTTCAGGTTCAAGGTTTAAAACACTACAATTGGCATGTGATCATGCGCGCTTGTCCGGCGGAGAAAACTTGCAGGCAGCGGGGGAACCTGCTGTCCTGTGCCGGGGGAAGTTCGGTTTCATCCCGATCGGATTCGATAAAGACTATGTAACAGGAGGGGCTCATGCTCGAGAGAAGTCGTTTGCGGGAAAAGTGGAAAGAAGCCCTGTCGTCCGTGCTGCCGATCATCGGAATCGTTGTGGCGCTGACGGCGGTCTTTGTGCCGATGTCGTCCGGAATCCTGTTGATCTTCCTGTCGGGCGGGGCGATGCTCATCGTCGGGATGATGTTCTTCACGCTGGGTGCGGAACTGGCGCTTTCTCCGATGGGAGAATACGTGGGAACCTATATCACACGGTCAAAGAAACTGGTTATCATCATCGGACTGTCTTTCCTGCTCGGATTTATCGTCACTATTTCCGAGCCGGATCTGCAGGTCCTTGCCCATCTGGTACCGACCATACCGAATCTGACGCTGATTCTTTTCGTTGCGGTCGGAGTCGGATTGTTCCTGGTACTTGCGCTCCTGCGTATGCTGTTCGGAATCCCGCTTCCCAACCTGCTCTATATTCTGTATTTTCTGACATTCGCACTGGCGATCTTTGTTCCGAAGAACTTCCTGGCGGTTGCCTTTGATGCCGGCGGCGTGACGACCGGACCGATGACGGTTCCGTTTATCATGGCACTGGGCGTCGGTGTGTCTGCAATCCGAAGTGACCGGCATGCAGCGGATGATTCCTTCGGTCTCGTTGCCCTCTGCTCAGTCGGACCGATCCTTTCGGTGCTGATCCTCGGACTGATCTTCAATGCGGGAGATGCTGCCTACGAAGCAATGGCGGTCACCAATGTACGTGATTCCAGGGAACTGTTCCAGCTCTTCATGACAGAAATACCGGCATACATGAAGGAGATAGCAGCCTCCATGGGGGCGATCGTTCTCTTCATGCTGATATTCCAGATCCTGGTCCTGAAACTGACCCCGGCAAAACTGCAGAGAATCGTGGTCGGCCTGATTTATACCTACATTGGACTGGTCCTGTTCCTGACCGGCGCGAATGTGGGCTTCATGCCTGCGGGAAATTATCTGGGACAGATTATGGCGGCAAGAAATGTTCCGGCCATGATCGTGCCGGTCGGTATGCTGATGGGCTTCTTTATCGTCAAGGCGGAGCCTGCCGTGTACGTGCTGAACAAGCAGGTTGAAGAGATGACCGATGGCAATATCTCCGCACGGGCGATGGGCGCGGCGCTGTCCATCGGTGTGGCAATCTCGATCGGCCTCGCCATGATCCGGGTCCTGACAGGGATCTCCATCCTGTATTTTGTACTGCCGGGCTATGCGATTGCATTGATTATCTCCTTTTTTGTACCGCCGATGTATACGGCCATTGCCTTCGACTCCGGTGGCGTTGCGTCCGGACCGATGACGGCAGCGTTCCTGGTTCCATTTGCTCAGGGAGCCTGTCTCTCTGTGGGCGGCAATATTGTCACCGATGCGTTCGGCGTCGTCGCGATGGTTGCCATGACACCGCTGATCACCA
Organism: uncultured Lachnospiraceae bacterium; assembly: GCA_902783375.1. Taxonomy (GTDB): domain Bacteria; phylum Bacillota; class Clostridia; order Lachnospirales; family Lachnospiraceae; genus Catonella. Next base: position 2,323 of record CACZQN010000057.1, read on the forward strand.
TCCAGATCATGGGCCTGTACGCGGAGCACAGGAGCAATGTCGCAAGGAGACGTGCTGCGATTGCCGCTGAGGAATATGCACACCTGGATGATGATGCGATTATCTCGCTGTAACAGATAGAAGAGGAAATTGCGATGAGTGAATTGTCAATGATGATCACCGTTACCGACCGGAGCCGGGAAGGAAAACTCCGGAAGCTGTACGAAGAGAACGGCGCTACGGTCAGCTTTGTGACCCTCGGCCGTGGAACGGCAACATCGCAGGTACTGGATATGTTCGGCCTGGAGAATGCGGAAAAAGCGATCATCCATACGGTTGTGACGGATACCAGTTTTAAAGAGATCAAAAAGCAGCTCGAACGGCGGTTCCAGATCGATGTGCCGGGGACCGGGGTTGTCTTTCTGGTGCCGCTCGCGAGCGTCGGCGGGAAAAAACAGCTTTCGTTCCTTCTGGGGGAACAGGAATTCGTGAAAGATGAGGAGAAGACCTTGAAGAATACAGAGTATGAACTGATTATCGTGACAGCGAACCAGGGTTATTCCGAGAAAATCATGGATGCCGCAAGAGCGGCAGGAGCAGGCGGCGGAACCATCCTTCATGCAAAAGGGACAGGCATGAAAGGGGGAGAGAAGTTCTTCGGCTTTGTTCTGGCAGATGAAAAAGAGATGATTTATATCGTTGCCCGTCGCGACGGCCGGGATAAGATCATGCAGGCGATCATGGCAGAGGCCGGGATCCGGGATAAGGCACAGGCAATCTGCTACTCGCTGCCGGTAACAGCAACTGCCGGAATGCGCCTTTACAGACCGTCCGATGAGGAAGCATAAATGGCAATCCTGGCCGGCTCGAAAAAAAGCCGTTGCATAATGCATGGATGATATGGTATAATGATTGCTAATTATCAAGTAATGCATTGTATGCAATCCTGCCACATGGCAGCCCATGCGAAGGAGGAGGTTTGAAGTCGCGCTATGAGCGATGGTGACAGTTGGCCCTGGATATTATCTGTTCTTTTGCTGTTCTTTGCCGATTACATCGCAGTTACAGAGACTGCGCTGGCATCGGTTTCTAAAGTACGCATGAAGACACTGGCAGATCACGGGAATGCGGGCGCCCAGAAAGTACTGGACGCACTGGAGCATTTTGACCGGACGATCAGCACGATCCTGATCTGCACGAATATTTCTCATCTGGCGATCGCGTCCCTGGTGACAGTGGCGGTGACAAGAAGGTGGGGACTTTCTGCAGTGTCTGTTGCAACCATTCTGACCAGTTTGGTCGTGATGTTTTTCGGAGAGATGCTTCCAAAGAGTATAGCGAAAAAGTACAGTGAGCGGTTTTCCCTGTTGTGTATCCGCCCGCTTACGTTTCTGACGCTCATTTTCAGACCGTTTTCTGCTATTCTGTCCGCGATCGGAAATGCTGCGGCAAAGCTGACAAAGGGAGATCCGGAGATCTCTGTAACAGAAGATGAACTCTACGATATCATCGATGATATGACGGAGGAGGGAAGCCTGGATGAAGACCAGGGCGACCTGATCTCATCGGCCCTGCAGTTCGGCAGTGTGACGGTGGAAAGCATTCTTACCCCGCGTGTTGATGTCGTCGGAATCGATGTTTCTCTCTCTCCGGATGCAGTGATGGAACTGATCCGGGAGCAGAATCACAGCCGGCTGCCGGTGTATGAGGGAAGCATCGACCATGTGATCGGGGTGCTGCGGATCCGGAATTTCATCAAAGTTTATCTCAGAAGAAACGGAAAACTGAATATCAGGAGAATCCTCGACAAGCCCGTTTTTGTGACGGAATCTACAACTGTAGATGATCTTCTGACCATGATGACGAGATCCCGTGCCAACCTGGCGGTGGTCACGGACCACTATGGCGGAACGGTCGGAATTGTTACGGTAGAGGATATCCTGGAGACCCTGGTCGGGGAGATCTGGGATGAAGATGACGAAGTCAAAGAAGCGATCGTCAAGGAAGATGAGGGGAAATACCTTGTTGATGCGGAAGAACCGCTCGGGGATGTCCTCGAAGAGATCGGTTTTGAACTGAAAGAGGATGTTGAGGATGAAGAACTGATCAACACCCTTGTCGGAGAATGGGTCTATGACCATTTTCCGGGCGTCCCTGCTGTCGGGGACTCCTTCGTGGAAGAAGGAGAAGAGCAGATGGCACTCGTCACGACTGTGCGGGAGATGGACGGAAACAGGATCCTGCATGTTGAACTGAAACTGGAGAAGATGGAAGAAAAAGAGGAAGAGGAGGCAGCATCATGACGATCATTCTTGCTGCAGCCATCCTGGTCTGCATTTACCTGTCCAATTTTTTCTCCGGCTCGGAGATGGCTTATTCGTCTGTCAATAAGATGCGTCTGGAATCCGAAGAGGAAGAAGGAAACCGGCGTGCCCGGATCGCACTTTACATCACGGAACACTTTGATGATGCGCTGTCGACCATCCTGATCGGCAACAACCTGGTGAACATCGCCTGCTCCTCCATGGGATCGGTCCTTGTCATCCTGCTTCTGGGCTCCGATCAGTATGCATGGCTTTCAACGCTGGTGATCACGATCGCCGTCATTATCTTTGGGGAAACCATCCCGAAGATTACGGCCAAGAAAGGTGCGAACCACTATGCGCTTCGCTATGCCTGGCCGATCCGGATCCTGATGTTTATCCTGAAGCCGATGGTTCTGCTGGTCGTCGGACTGGTGAATCTGCTGACGCTACCGTTTAAGGGCGAGACCGCAGAAAATGATGCGGATGCCGCCGTGGAAGAGCTGCAGACGATCATCGAGACGGCAGAAGATGAAGCTGTCCTCGACGAGGACCAGAGTGAACTTGTCCAGAATGCCATTGATTTCAATGAGGTCATGGCTTCCGAAGCGATGACAGCCCGCGTGGATGTGGTGGCACTTGATATCAACGACAGCTTTCAGAAGAACCTTGCAATTATTGAGCGGGCGTCCTTCTCGAGGATCCCGGTCTATGAAGATTCTATCGACAATGTCATCGGAATTCTCTATATGAATCGGTTCCTGAAGGAATATGCTTCCGATCGGCATGTGGATATCCGTTCCCTTCTGATGTCGCCCTGCCACATCTATAAGACCACCAGGCTGCCGGATGTCCTTGCAGAACTCCGGAAAGAAAAGCAGCATATGGCGATCGTTGTGGATGAATACGGCGGTACGCTGGGCGTCATTACGATGGAAGATGTCCTGGAACAGGTAGTCGGGGAAATCTGGGATGAGACCGATACGATTGAGACAGAGATTGAAGAGGTCGGGGACCATATCTACGAAGTGGACGGGGATCTTCCGATCGATGAGTTCCTGGACCTGATGGAAATCCGGAAAGAAGATTTTGAGGGCGAGAGTGAGACGCTCGGCGGCTTCACGATCGAAACGAACGGAACGTTCCCGAAAGAAGGGGATGTGGTCTGCTACGAAGATATCCGGATCACCGTGCTGAAGATGGACGGCCTCCGTGTCGAACGCGTCCGCGTGGAACGGGTGGAGCCGGAGGCATCAGGTGATGTTGAAGAACGGGAATAAGGACGAGACGTATGATTAAAATCATTGCCAGTGATCTGGATGAGACCTTGCTGGGGCATACGAGAAGCGTCTCAGAGAAGAACAGAAAAGCGATTCTTGCCGCAGCCGGAGCCGGTGTCAAATTTGTTCCCGCAACCGGGCGAGGCTACCGGACGGTCGGAAAGACGCTTGCGGAGATCGGACTGCTTGACAAACCGGAGGAATATGTGATTTCCTTTAACGGGGCGGCGATCACGGAAAATGCCGGGAGCCGCCTGCTGAAGTTTGACGGCCTGCCGTTTGCCCGGGTCAATGAACTCTTCAGACGCGGGCAGGAATATGGATTCTGCATGCATATCTACACCCGGGATACTGTCTATGTCTATCGCTATGACGATGAAGACCGGGCGTATGTGACCGGGCGGATGGAAGTGGTGGAGATGAAAGAAGATTCCATCGATTTCCTGAAGGATGAACCGCTGGCGAAGATCCTCTATGCGAGGGCAGACATGGATTACCTGCGGAAGGTGCGGGAGGAAGTCCGGGATATCTCGGACGGGCTGGATGTCAGTTTTTCCTCCGGCAGATATCTGGAGTTTAACCGGGGCGGGGTCAACAAGGGAGCAGGGCTCCTCTGGCTCGCGGATTACCTCGGCGTAGCACGGGAAGAGACGATGGCCCTTGGAGATTCGACGAATGATCTTACGATGCTTGAAGCGGCCGGGATCGGTGTCGGCGTGGCGAATGCTTCGGAGGATGTCCGTGCGGTCTGTGATGTCATCACCGACCATACCTGCGAAGAGGACGCAGTTGCGGAAGCGATTGAACGATTTGTACTGTGATGAACAAGGCTGAGCCCACCCGCCCGGGCGGGAGCAGTTCCTGTCATATAGATCAATGAAAGAAGAGGTATATCGACAATGAACGATTACAAGATCAATACCAAGTGTATCCAGGCGGGCTATGTCCCGGGGAATGGCGATCCGAGGCAGGTGCCGATCATCCAGTCCACGACCTTCAAGTATGATACCAGCGAGGATATGGGAAAGCTGTTTGACCTCGAGGCATCCGGGTATTTCTACACCAGACTGCAGAACCCGACCAATGACTATGTCGCGGCAAAGATTGCTGCGCTCGAGGGCGGTACGGCTGCAATGCTGACGTCTTCCGGCCAGGCTGCAAACTTCTTTGCACTGTTCAACATCTGCGAGTGCGGCAGCCACATCATCTCTTCCTCCTCCATCTACGGCGGAACCTTCAACCTGATCTCCGTGACGATGGCGAAGATGGGCATCGAGGTGACCTTTGTCTCCCCGGATGCGACGGAAGAGGAACTGAATGCTGCCTTCCGTGAGAATACCAAGTGTGTTTTCGGTGAGACCATCGCGAATCCGGCACTGACGGTACTGGATATTGAGAAATTTGCAAAAGTGGCGCACGAGCACGGCGTTCCGCTCATCGTGGACAATACCTTCCCGACACCGGTGAACTGCCGCCCGATCGAGTGGGGAGCCGACATCGTCACCCATTCCACCACCAAGTACATGGACGGCCACGGCGTGGCTGTCGGCGGCGCGATTGTGGATGCAGGCAAATTCGACTGGATGGCACATGCCGACAAGTTCCCGGGCCTGACCACGCCGGATGAATCCTACCACGGAATCGTCTATGCGGAGAAGTTCGGCAAGGAAGGGGCGTTCATCACGAAGGCAACCTCCCAGCTGATGCGCGATTTCGGAAGCATCCAGTCCCCGCAGAACGCCTTTTATCTGAATCTGGGTCTCGAGTCCCTGCATGTCCGCATGCCGCGTCACGTGGAAAATGCACAGGCTGTGGCGGAGTTCCTGGAGAAGCAGCCGCAGGTCAAGCATGTCAGCTATTCCGGCCTGCCGTCTGATAAGTACTATGAGATCGCAAAGAAATATATGCCGAACGGCGGCTGCGGTGTCGTGTCCTTCGAGATCGAAGGGGGCAGAGCGGCTGCAGAGAAGTTCATGAAGGCACTGAAGCTGATGTCCATCGAGACCCATGTGGCAGATGCCAGAACCTGCTGCCTGAATCCTGCGACTTCGACACACCGCCAGATGAACGAGGAGCAGCTGATCGCTGCAGGCGTTCCGGCCGGTCTGATCCGCGTCTCCTGTGGCCTGGAGGACAAAGAAGACCTGATCGCCGATCTCGCACAGGCTTTTGCAACACTGTAATCATATGTTTCATAAAAGCAGCTGCCCAGGGATACCCCCGGGCAGCTGCTGTGGTTTGAAAGATGCTTGTAACACTCTTCAAGGTGATTGCCTATGTTGTCGTCATGGCACTTCAGGTGGTGATCGCGATTATTCCTGCAGGACCGATGGAGATCTGGGCCGGTTATGCATTCGGCCCCGTCTGGGGGACCATTCTGTCCATGGCCGGTTCCGTCCTCGGGACGATGATCGTCTTCTTCCTCGTCCGGCGGTACGGAATCCGCATTGTGGAGAAATTTCTGCCCAAAAAGGATCAGGAGCACAAGCGGCTCCTCGAGCGGAAGAATGCGGCCGGCGCACTGATCCTGCTGTATCTGATTCCGGGATCTCCGAAGGATGTGCTGTCCTACCTCGCGGGAATGACAAAAGTAAACCCGGTGGTCTGGTTTGCCGTTTCCGCCTTCGGCAGGATTCCTGGAATCCTTTCTTCAAGCTTCTCCGGGCACGCCTTAAGCCACCGGGATTATGAAGTTGCTTTTCTGATTCTTGCTGTGATCAGTGTGATCAGTTTCCTGTCCTACCGCCTGTACAAGCGGCACGCGGCGTCCTCTGATCCTGCTCCGGAAACGGAGACAGCCGATCCGTCATCTGGCCTGCTTCGGGAAGAAGAGGATCTGGATGGCATTGAAGAGCAGGACGACACCGATCAGCTTCAGCAGATAGGTGACGGTGCGGAACGGGTTCAGGAAAACGACGATCCCGATGATGATCGTGAGGACGGGGACAAGGATGCCTGCAGCAGTGCCGCCCCCGGCTTTCCGAAGGACGAAAGCCTGACGTAATTCACGGATGCCGGCCAGGAAGACCAGGATTCCCATGAAGAACGGGAAGATGGACACGATCAGGCCCGGCGCGATAAAGCACAGCAGGCCGACGATGAACATCCCAATCGGGCCGATCATGGCCGTGGAGTTCGGTACGGAGATCGAGGCCTTGCGGATGCCGAGGACATCCAGAACGGCGGATACAATCAGAACAATGCCTGCAATCCGGAGAACGGTCGCAATGGCAGAGCCGGGGCTGATCAGCAGGATCAGGCCGAGAATCGCCAGCGCAATAGCTGACAGCGTATGATAACTTTTAAACATGGTCATTTCCTCCTGTAAAATGGGAATCGGGGTTCTGCAGTTTCCGCCGGAAAGTCTGCAGAACCCTGTTTTTGACAGTATTATACAACACTTCCGGCAATTTTCAAGGACGGTCGGTTTTTTCTTAGAATAAGTTCCTGATTTCTTTAGATTTCTTTCACAATTCTATTGACTTTTGGGGGATGAGATGATACTTTATTTCTGCTGCAAAAGTTTAGTAAAAAGTGATTTTTAGTTTAGAAGCAGACAGATCAAAGGATACTTCATGAACAGTGAACATGTAACATCAGAAATTGGAAAAAAGATCCGGGATCTCAGAAAACAGAATGGGCTCACGCAGCAGGAACTGGCCGACCGGGCCGAGCTGACGAAGGGATTTATCTCGCAGCTGGAGCGGGGGCAGGTTTCTCCGTCCGTCGTGACATTGTTCGATCTGATCGAGATTCTCGGGACGACGCCGTCGGCGTTCTTTGAGAATACGGCCGGAAAGCAGATCGTCTTCGGCGAAGAGGATTATTTTGAAAAGGTGGACGAAGAGGGAAGCGTCACGGAGTGGCTTGTCCCGTCTGCCCAGAGCAACCAGATGGAACCGGTGCGGGTGACGATCCCGCCGCATGCTTCGATCCCGCTTGACGCCCCGCACAACGGGGAGGAGTTCGGGTACGTCCTGTCCGGCAGGCTGACCCTGTACCGCGGAGAGGCGAAGTATGATGTCCGGACGGGAGAAAGTTTTTATTATGAGGCGGATACGCCTCACCGTCTTGAGAATCCCGGCAGCAGACCCTGCAGACTGATCTGGGTCAGCACACCGCCGAGCTTCTGAGACACAAGCAGAACAGCATGCCGGAAGGCAGGCGAACCACCATAATATGAGTGCAGGAGAGGAAACAGAAAGATGGCGAACGACAACATTATCGAATTGAAGCACATCTCCAAGGTTTATGAGGATGGATTTCAGGCCGTTCAGGATTTTAATCTCGAAGTGAAGCGCGGGGAATTCGTGACATTTCTCGGGCCTTCCGGCTGTGGGAAGACGACGACGCTGCGGATGATCGCAGGCTTTGATATGCCGACTGAGGGAGACATCCTGTTGGATGGGAAAGACATCTCCAAACTGCCGCCGAACATGCGGCCGATCAATACGGTGTTCCAGCGCTATGCTCTGTTTCCGCATATGAATATTTATGAAAATATTGCGTTCGGCCTGAAGCAGAAGAAGATGCCGAAGGACGAGATCCGGAAGAAGGTCAAGAAGGTTCTGGAACTGGTCGACCTGGAAGGGTTTGAGAGCAGAAGCGTGTCGACCCTGTCCGGCGGTCAGCAGCAGCGTGTCGCCATCGCGAGAGCCCTGGTGAATGAACCGGAGATCCTGCTGCTTGATGAGCCGCTCGGCGCCCTTGACCTGAAGATGCGCAAGGAGATGCAGATCGAGCTGAAGGCCATGCATGATGAACTGGGTATTACCTTCATCTATGTCACGCATGATCAGGAAGAAGCGCTGACGATGTCGGACAAGATCGTGGTCATGTCCGAAGGAAAGATCCAGCAGATCGGCGCGCCGGAAGACATCTACAATGAGCCGCAGAATGCATTTGTCGCCGATTTCATCGGAGAGAGCAACATCTTCAACGGCATCATGACCGGCACGATGAAGGCTCGTTTTGCCGGCGGTCAGTTCGTCTGCGTCGATGATGTCCCGGAGGGCACGCAGATCACGGCCGTTGTCCGCCCGGAGGATATCGAGATCGTCGCTCCGGAAAAGGGACAGATCCGCGGTGAGGTCATCTCCGTGATCTTCAAGGGTATCCACTATGAAATCACGGTGCAGTCGGGCCGCTATGAGGTCGTGATTCAGAGCACGAAGTCCGCGAAGGTCGGCGACCAGGTCGGCCTGCATGTGGAGCCGGACGGCATCCACATCATGCTGGCGGAGGACCACACGAATATCTTCCCGGTTGATATGAACCGGAATCATAAGCTCGAATTCAACGGCAAGCAGCTGAAGGTCAGCCTGACCCAGCTGATTAAGGGCAGCCATCGCAATGAGAACAAGGAACTTCTCGATGAGAACGGAGAAGTGATTGATCCGGAGAAGATGCATATCTCTGCTGCCATCAAGCCGCAGGATATCCGCATGACGGATGATGTGGATGATGAGCAGGTGCTGGTGGAAGGTGTGATCAGCGACCTGATCTACAAGGGCGACCACTACAGCTATGTCATCAATACAGACCTCGGCCAGGATTTCATCGTGGATGATGAATATCTCTGGAATATGGACGACCGTGTCGGACTGATCCTGCCGGCAGACAAGATGCGTTTTACGGTAAAGAAGTGAGGTAGAACATGAAATTTTCCAGAAAAACACTGGGGATTCCGTATGCGGTCTTTCTGCTGCTCTTCGTGGCAGCGCCGCTCCTCGTCCTGTTCTACTATGCCTTTACCAACGGCCAGGGACAGTTCACGATGCGCAATCTCCTGGAGTTCTTTACAGACCCGAATACCTTGGGAACCCTGGTGTATTCGCTTGCGATCGCCGTTGTGACGACGGTGGTCTGCCTGCTGCTCGCCTATCCGACAGCGTATTTCCTTGCAACATCAAACCTCAAGGCGAAGTCGGTCATCATCATGATCTTCGTGATGCCGATGTGGATCAATTTCTCGCTCCGGATCACGGCGCTGAAGGAAATCCTGACCCTCATCGAGGGCAACCTGGCCTTTCATCCGTTCTTCAACTCGGTGATCGGCATGACCTATGATTTCCTGCCGTTCATGATCCTGCCGATCTACAACACCATCGTGAAGCTCGATGGTTCCCTGATCGAGGCAGCGAAGGACCTCGGCGCGGATGATAAGCAGGCCTTTCTGAAGGTAACCCTGCCACTGTCCCTGCCGGGAATCGTCAGCGGCATCTCCATGGTGTTCCTGCCGGCCATGACCAACTACGTTGTCCTGGATATGCTCTACAACAGCACGTATATCATGGGAAGCCTGATCGGCAGCTATTTCTCCGCCTACAACTGGCACGGCGGATCCATGATTGCCCTGATCTTACTTGGAATCATCTGCCTCTTCACTCTGCTGACCAATGGCATGGAGGATGAGAACGCGAGAGCGGGAGGTGCCCTGTTATGATGAAAAAAGTCATCCGGCCGCTGTTTCCGGCTCTGATCCTGATCTTCCTGTACGCGCCGATCGTGATTCTTGCGCTGTACAGCTTTACCGATGCGACCCAGATCGGGGCTATCCGTTCCTTTACGCTGAAGAATTACGTCACGCTGTTTACGACAGAAGAACTGCGGGACATGATCGTGGATACGATCCTGCTGGCGTTCGGTTCTGCGCTGCTGGCAACCCTGCTCGGGACCCTCGGGGCGATCGGCTCCTTCTATTCAAAGAAGCGGGTTTCCTCCGGAATCGCGACCCTGAACCAGATCCCCGTCATCAATGCAGATGTCGTGACCGGCTTCTCCATCTGCATTCTGCTGGTGGTGGTGTTCGGCATCAGCAAGGACACCTACATTCCGCTTGTGATCGGACATGTGACGCTGTCCGCGCCATTTGTCTACCTGTCGGTGATCCCGAAGCTGAAGCAGATGGATTCGAGCCTCTATGAGGCCGCCCTGGATCTCGGGGCAACGCCTGCGAGAGCGCTGATGCAGGTGGTCATTCCGCAGATTATCTCGGGCATTATTTCCGGCTTTTCGCTCGCAGTTACACTGTCGCTTGATGATTACTTCATCGCGACCTACACGAAGCCGGCAACCTTTGATACCATCAGTACCTATGTTGTCAATGCAACGAAGGGCTCCCAGACAACGATCAAGACCGCCCTCTGGGCGCTTGCGACCGTGATTTTTGTCCTGGTGATCCTGATCGTGCTTGTGATGAATCTCCGGGCAAACCGGGTCGAAGATGAGCGGAAGGGAGGCAGAGTCTGATGCATCAGCGTTATTTTGCAAAAGCAGCACTGCTTCTTGCCGTCGTCCTGCTCTTTACCTCCTTCGCCAGCGATGTGGCTGCGAGAACCGCGAAGTCCTATGATGCGGATGTGGTCCTTCGTGTGTGCAACTGGGAGGAATACATCGATCTCGGCGACTGGGACGAAGAGGAGACGATCGACCTTGAGAGCGGGGATATCATCGGCGTGAACGACATGGTCACCGATTTCGAGGAGTGGTACCTGGAGAATTACGGGAAGCGTGTCAAGGTGGAGTATTCGACCTTCGGAACGAACGAAGATCTCTACAACATGCTGACCCTCGGCGATGTCTACGATCTGGTCTGCCCGTCCGAGTACATGATCATGAAACTGATCACAGAGGACCAGATTGAGATGCTTTCGGAGCATTTCTTTGATCAGAATGATCCGCTGAACTACTATATCAACGGTGTTTCGCCGTACATCCGGAACATCTTCGAGACGCACGATATCAACGGGGTCACCTGGGACAAGTGCGCTGCGGGTTACATGTGGGGCGTGACGGGCTTTGTCTACAATCCGGATGAACTGACGGAAGAAGAGGCGTCCACCTATCACCTGCTTGAGAACCGGGACTACTTCCGGCAGATCACGGTCAAGGACAATGTCAGAGATTCTTATTTCATGGCGCTCGGTTCGCTGAAGTCCGACCTCCTGACCTCGGATGCTTTTCAAAATGATCCGGACTATGGGATGCGGCTTCAGGATGAGATGAACGATGTCGCTCCGGAGACGATCGCCAGGGTTCAGGATTATCTGCAGGATATCAAGGATAACCTGTATTCCTTTGAGACAGACTCTGGCAAGGCGGACATGATCACCGGCAAGGTGGTGGCGAATTACCAGTGGTCCGGTGACGCGGTCTATACGATGGACCAGGCGGAAGAGGATGATTATTATCTGAATTTTGCCGTTCCGGAAGAGGTCACAAATGTTTATTTTGACGGCTGGGTCATGCTGAAGAACGGCATAAAAGAAGATCCGGCAAAGAAAGAGGCAGCGGAAGCCTTCATCAACTTCATCTCCAGACCGGATAATGTCATCCGGAATATGTACTATATCGGCTATACCTCCACCATCGCAGGCGGCGAGGATGCCCGGATCCTGGAATATGTGGACTGGTGCTATGGTGCGGAAGAGGATGAAGAAGAGACCGTTGATTATTCGCTGGCATACTTCTTCTCGGAAGATGGAGAAGATGAAGAGGGCGAGTACACACTGACCGTCCCGGAAGAGTCGATGCACCGGCAGCTGCTGGCCCAGTATCCTTCGGGAGAAATCATCGACCGTGCATCGATCATGGTGTATTTCAATGCCGAGCAGAATGAACTGATCAACCGGATGTGGGTGCGGGTGCGCTGCTTCAACATCCTGGATGTCCCGGTCTGGGCCTGGATCCTGCTGGCAGTGGCGGTGATCGCCGGCGTCGGCGGATGGATCCGGCATAAACAAAACCAGAAACGGGAGTGGGCATAAGGGAAGGAACTGGAATTATGCCCCATTTTATAAAAATTGTATAAAGAAATTCTTACCAAATATGCAAAAAACGGCGTTTCTTTTCTTGAAAGAACGCCGTTTTCGTGCTATAGTGATCAAGTATTGTTCAGATAACTGTATATTGAACACAGTTATTGTAACCAGATTTCATAAGGTATTTCATGTTAAGGAGGAAAGACTTATGGAGAACTTCTTTAAGCTGAAGGAGAATCGGACGACTGTCCGTACCGAGATCCTTGCAGGCGTAACAACGTTCATGACAATGGCTTACATCATTGCTCTGAACCCGAACCTGCTGACCGGTTTCGGTGCTGAAGGTGCTGATCTCTGGAATGCAGTCTTCATGGCTACCTGTATTGCATCTGCAGTCGGTATGTTCGTGATGGCATTTGTCGCGAACAAGCCGTTTGCTATGGCTCCAGGTATGGGCCTGAACAGCTTCTTCGCTGTTGTCGTTGCCAACATTGCAGGTCTCACAGGCTTGACCTATGTTGCAAGTTTCCAGGCTGCGCTCTGCATCATCCTGATTGAAGGTATTGTCTTCATCATCCTCTCGGTTCTGAATATCCGTGAGAAGATCGTGAATGCAATCCCGCTCGGTGTCCGGATGGGTATCGCTCCGGCAATTGGCCTGATGCTGATGAACATCGGTTTCGGCTCCAACGCCGGCATCTATTCCGAGACTGGCGGCCCGTTCTATGCAATGGCTAACTTCTTCGGTTCTCTGACCGCTCGTTCTGCAAGCACCGCGATGGGTTCCGGTTATCCGGCAATGGTCCTGACCGTTGTTACCATGTTTGTCGGTCTCTTCGTGATCGTTGCTCTGGATCAGAAGAAGGTAAAGGGCGCTGTTCTGATCGGTATGCTGATTGCTTCCGTTGTTTACTGGATCGGCTCTGCAGCTTTCCTGCACGCCAATCCGTTTGCATCTCTTGCAACTGCATCCTTCCTTCCGCCGTTTGCAGATATGTTCAAGCTGACCTTCTTCAAGTTTAACTTTGCAGGCTTCTTCTCGATCGGCTGGTTTACAGCGATCACCCTGATCATCACATTCTGCATGATCGATATGTTCGATACCATCGGAACACTGGTTGGTACCGCATCCCGTGCAGGCATGCTGAACGACAAGGGCGAGATGCCGCAGATGAAGGAAGCTCTTCTTGCTGACGCTGTTGGTACTGTTGCAGGCGCTATGACCGGTACTTCCACCGTCACCACATTCGTTGAGTCCGCTTCCGGTGTCGAGGCCGGTGGCCGTACAGGTCTTACCGCTCTGACAACTGGTCTGCTGTTCCTTGCATGTATCTTCATCGCACCGATCGCAGCCCTGATCCCGGCAGCAGCTACTTCTTCCGCACTGATCTATGTCGGTATCCTGATGGTCGCAGGTCTGAGAAACATCGATTTCTCCGACATGTTCCAGCTGGTACCGGTAGCTGTCATGATGATCGCAATGCCGATCTCCGGTTCCATCGGACATGCCATCGGCCTTGGCCTGATCATCTACACCATCATGAGCCTCTGCTCCGGACGCGCAAAGAAGGTATCGGCCCTGACCTATATCATCTCCCTGCTCTTCCTGATCAAGTTCTTCGTGGTCGCATAATCACAGCTCTTCAATAAAAGAATGAAAAAGAATCGCCGGCGGCAATCCATGATTGCCGCCGGTTTTTTGCTGCGTTGGTGGGGCGAATTCATCTTGGGCGGGGAAACAAGCTCGTCAAGATGACGAAGATAAGTTGGCTGCAAGAAAAGGTTGAGTGAACAGGAAATAACTGGTATAATCTTGCTAAGGGGTCCTCACAGATGCAATTCCTGACAGGAGAGGGTTCCGGGAGGGTGGCTGATGGAAGCGGAGAGAAGAAGTCAGAAGAACGAAGATCAGATCAGAGATATGATTCCAGGGCGGGTGCTGGGGGTCCATACCATCTCGCATGCGCTGGTGGATATGGGCTGTGCCATGCTGATCTATGCGATGACGGCGCAGTACCTGACGGACATGGAAGCATTCCTGGCGGTTCTTCTCTATGATTTCATTGCATTCTGTCTGCAGTTTCCTCTTGGAATGTGGCTGGATGGAAAAGAGAAGAAGAGAATTCCTGCAACCGACTTCCCGCGCCTGGCGGCTGTCGTTGGCATGTTCCTTGTAGCGTGGGTGGATGTGATCTATGCGGTGATCAGAAGTCTGCACGGCGATGCGCCCGTGGTGGTTGGCGTGATCATGTACCTGTCGTTTCTTGCCGGGATTGGAAATGCCCTGTTTCATATTGGTGCCGGTGTGGAGGTGCTGAATCATTCCGGGAAGCCGGAGCAGGCCGGACCGTCCGGCATCTTTGTCAGTGCGGGGGCACTGGGGCTGTATCTGGGTGCGAAAGCAAAACTGATCGGAATTGAGAATCTTTATGTTATGGCCGCAGCCCTTGTGGTGCTGTCAATTGTTGAGACAAGAAGCAAAAGATTGGATAACAGCAGGACAGATGCGACGAGCAGCCAAAGTGTGCCTGACACCAGCACAGCTGCAGCCAGAGTGGCGGCGCCTTCCTGGGTGACGCTGCTCCTGACGCTGATCATCGTCTATCGCAGTTTTCTTGGCTTTGCCATGAAATACACCTGGCGGGTGGATTTCAAGACCGGATTGATTGCGGTCATCGGGATTGTGCTGGGAAAGGCGATCGGCGGGATCGTGTCTGATCGATTCGGCTGGCGCAAGGTGATGATCAGCAGCCTGCTGATCGGCGCGGCAGCGGCGCTCTACTCCGAAGATTTCCTGCCGGCGGGAGTGCTGACACTGTTCCTGTTCAATATGACCATGCCGGTGACGATGGTGGGACTGGCAAGGGCGCTGCCGGGCGAGGCCGGGATGGCCTTCGGCCTGAACACGGTGGCACTGTTCATCGGGTTCGCCGTGCATCTGATGACCGGTGGCGAGGTCTCTTCCTGGGTGCTGTGCGCCCTGATTCTCCTGAGTGCGATCGTGCTGGCGGTTGCACTGAGGCCTGTCGAAGACCAGACCAGAAAAGAATAAGACGATCATGTTAGAGAGTTTACGAATGAATCTCGGGCCGCTTGTGTTTTCGCTCTTTCGAAGTCTGATCCTGACCGTGATCATCGAATGGATGGTCGCGTGGTATCACGATTTCCACGGGTGGAGGGATTTCCGGATTCTGTTCCGGATCAATCTGATCACGAATCCGCTGGCAAATCTCCTGATCAATCTGGTGGTTCTTGCAGCAGATGCATATGCCCCTGCATTCCGGACAGCCGCCATGTGGATCGCGATGGTTCTTGTGGAAGCAGTGGTGTTCCTGTCTGAGGCACGGATGCTTGCGAGATGGTTCCCGGAGAAGTGGCAGGATGAGACAAAAAAACAAGAGAGAATGCGTTCCAGGAATTCCGGAGACAAGAGAACGGCAGCGAAGGTTCTGACCCCGGGATGGTTATCGATCTATATGAATGGAACTTCTGCGGCTGCAGGAGTGGTCATTATGATTCTCATGCGGCTGCTGGTATGAATAGGATCCTATCAGGGAGAGGAGGTCTGTCGATGATGACAAAATGGAAATGGCATGTTGTGAGGGGGCTTATGCTGCTGCAGGCGGCGCTGGTCATTGCGCTGGCAAGGACGCAGGCTGCGTATGCAGACCTGATTGATGTTCCGGTTCCGGAGGAACCGTCTCCGGAGACGGGGGCAGGGTCGCAGGCAGCAATCTGGCTGATCGCACTGGTGGTTGTCCTCGCGATCGCCGCGGTGCTGGTCGTCATGAAACGCCGGAAGAGCAAGGAAGCATGAGAGAAGAACTGAGATGATCGATTATATCATTCGAACCAAAGAAGACCTGAAGAGAGCGGTGGAAGAGATGGGCATTCTGCCGCTCTTTACCAACTCGATACCGGGATTTTCGGTGGAGGAGCATGTGGACCCGAAGATCTGGTTTACCGAGGAGCCGGGGCCCTGGGACTGGAAGGGACCGGTGATCCGGGAGATGCAGTGCGCCTACGGAAAATTCTTCGAGCACAAGGCGGCATTTGTCAGCAAAGAATGGTTCCCTGATCTCGCAAATTTCCGAAGAGACGGGTACGACTTTGATGCCCGCTTTGATGATGAACTGGCCTCGTACAAGGACAAGGCGCTCTTTGACCTGGTTGACCAGAAGCAGCCGGTTCTTTCTGCAGCCCTGAAGAAGGCTGGCAACTACAAAAAAGGCGGGAATACGGGCTTCGACACGATCATGGGCCGTCTGCAGGCACAGTGCTATATCCTGATCAGCGACTTCCGGTACATGACTGACAGGCACGGGAAGGAGTACGGCTGGGGCGTCGCAGAGTACAGCACACCGGAACATTTCCTCGGAGAAGCATTCACCGACAGGGTCTATGAGCGGGATCCGGCAGAATCGTACCAGAAACTGCTGCGGCATCTGAAAGAAGTGGTGCCGGATGCAGGAGATGGTGCGCTGGTGAAATTCCTCTCCGGTGGTGCTGCTTATCGGCCGGACTACGGGGAACACAAGGACTGGATCATCCCATCCAATCCGAAGTACTACGACATCGTTGGGGCTTTTGCCGCAGAAAGAGAGATTCTGTGGAAGCAGGGAAATGAGAATATCCATGTCGGGGACACCGTCTATATGTACGTCGGGGCGCCGTATTCTGCGATTCTCTACCGCTGTACCGTGACAGAGACCGGGATTCCCTATACGGGAAAAGGCGGACCGGTGAACCTGAAACAGCTCATGCGGATCCGGATGGAAGAGATGTACGACGGCGCGATGCTGCATATGTCCGTGCTGAAAAGCCGGTACAACATCGTGACGGTCAGAGGACCGCGGTTCATGCCGGCGGAAGTCATCCGGGATATCCGGGAAGGCAGGCTGTGAGCGGAATTAAGCCAGATATCGGCCGGTTTTGCAAAAAAGCAAAACCGGTCGTTTTTTGAGAACAACCAGGCGAACAACCAGGTGAACCAGCAGAACCAGGCGAACAACCAGGCGAACAACCAGCAGAACTTGCAGAACAAGAATCAGGGCATACAGGTATGACAATAGAAACACGAATGCTCCTTGACAGTTTGACCGGTAACCGATAAAATAAGATGTGATCCGCTAGGTGGATCGTTTGGAGGAGTAAGTATATGCAGACAGTAGATTTTAAGATTAACAGCCATGGCCTTGGTATGCAGGGTGCTCTGGATGCAACAGAAAAGCTTGGTGCTGAGAGCGGGCTGACAGACAAAGAGATCCTGCGGCTGCGTCTCCTGGCAGAAGAACTGTTCGGGATGGTCAGAAGCATTGCCGGGGATGTGGAAGCAGACTACCAGGTGGTACACGAGAAGAAGCAGTTCGCACTGCAGCTGAACGCGGACGCGGTCCTGACAAGAGAGATGAAGGAGCAGTTCCGGAAGGCTGCAAGCAGCGGGAACACCGAATCCAAAGGCCTGGTCAGCAAGATCCTGAAGATGATCGCAAGAGCGGTCTTCCCGGAGGATCCGGAGATGTCCATGCTTGCGATGGACCTGATGAGCACCGGCAGCCCGGACGGCTATCTGGTCAACGGCGGGATGTACAGCTGGTCGATGACCAAATATAAACAGGAGGTTATCGAAGAGATCTCCAAGGGCGAACAGGATGAGGAACACGAAGAGGCCTGGGACGAACTGGAGAAGTCCATTGTGGCGAATATCGCAGATGAGATCGCGGTAAAGGTCAAGGACAGACATGTCGAGATCACCATCTACAAAAATTTCTGAAGGAGAGGGAACGAGGAACTATGACGATTCAAAAGACGATAAACGGAGAGGAACTGATTGTAGCGCTTGGCGGACGTCTCGATACCACAACGGCACCGGAACTGGACCAGATGGTAAAAGAGAGCCTTGACGGGGTAACCGCACTGACGTTTGATTTCTCGGATCTGGAGTATATCTCCTCTGCAGGCCTTCGTGTGCTGCTCTCTGCTCAGAAAGTGATGAACAAGCAGGGCACCATGAAGATCACCCATGTCGGAGAAGTCATCATGGAGATCTTCGAGGTCACCGGTTTTGCCGACATTCTGACCATCGAGTGATGTATACAGATCAAACATCTGAGTAATAAGGGAATATTGGCACTTGACACAGATTGTATACAAGTGTACAATCTTGTCTGTAGCAATGAAGCTTCCAGGGGACGCAACGGCTGCGTCCCCTTGTTTTTTTGAAGATGCCAGGAAAAGAGAGTCTATGGATCCGCATTCTGCGCGGCAAGGAGGATGGAAATGAGTAAAATCAGAGTAGGAATTTATGGTTACGGGAACCTGTCCCGTGGGGTAGAAAGTGCCATCGCACAGAGCAGCGACCTGGAACTGGCCGCAGTCTTCACCAGAAGAGATCCGGCCAGTGTTTCTGTGAGAACAGCCGGCGTACCGGTTCTGCATGCTTCCGAGATCGAGAAGTGCCAGGGACAGATCGATGTTCTGGTCCTCGGCGGCGGTTCCGCGACGGATCTTCCAGAGCAGACACCGGCGATGGCGAAGATGTTCAACGTCGTCGACAGCTTCGACACACACGCACACATTCCGGAACATTTTGCAAATGTGGACGCGGCAGCGAAGGCTTCGGGCCATGTCGCACTGATCTCTGCCGGCTGGGATCCGGGTCTGTTTTCCCTGAACAGAATGATCTCCGATGCAGTCCTGCCGGAGGGCAAGCACTACACCTTCTGGGGTAGAGGCGTGAGCCAGGGTCACTCCGATGCGATCAGAAGAATCCCGGGCGTAAAGGATGCGAGACAGTACACCGTTCCGGTTCCGGCTTCGGTTGACAGCGTCCGCGCAGGAGAGACGCCGGAGTTCACCGCACGCCAGATGCACACCAGAGAGTGCTACGTCGTGGCAGAGGAGGGTGCAGACCTAGCCCTGATCGAGAAGACCATCAAGGAGATGCCGAACTACTTCGAGCCATATGATACAACCGTGACCTTCATCACCGAGGAAGAGCTGAAGCAGAACCACGCAGGCCTGCCGCACGGCGGCTTCGTGATCAGAAGCGGCGTCACCGGGTTTGAGAAGGAGCATAAGCAGATCATCGAGTACAGCCTGAAGCTGGATTCCAATCCGGAATTCACCGGCTCCGTTATTGCAGCATATGCGAGAGCCATCGCCCGCCTCGGTAAGGAAGGCGTCACCGGCGCGAAGACCGTCTTCGACATCGCTCCGGCTTACCTTTCCCCGAAGAGCGCAGAAGAGCTGAGAGCGCATCTGCTGTAAGAAAGAAATGAATGAATGATGCAGAACCGGCACATCCCGATCGGGGCGTGCCGGTTCTTTTTTTCTGCAGCCGCGTCGGTTGATTTCTTCCCCCCTGCATGGTAAAATAATCTGACAATTCAAAACGCATCTGCCGCCTGCCGGGCGGCACGAAGGAGGAGTTATGGCAATTGTTTTTGATGCAGAAAAGAGAATCTTTAAACTGGATACAAAGCATACATCCTATCTGATGGGACTGACGGCAGAGGGTTACCTTGGCCATATCTATTACGGGAAGAAATTGCAGCACGCAGACGGTGCATGGCTGATGCGGACGGTGGACGTCCCGACGCCGTCGGTGCGTGCGAGAGAGGCAGCCACCTTCCACAGCCTGTTCCCGTTTGAATATCCGGCGGGCGGCGTCGGGGACTTCCGGGAGACAGCACTTGAAGTGGTGAATGAGGCCGGTGCCAGAGGCTGTGAGCTCTTCTTTGAGCGGTATGAGATCGTGGGTGGAAAGCCTGCGTTTGCAGATTATGCCGAGAGCGGCGATGAGATGGCGCTCTTTGCCCTTCCGCAGAGCTTCGCCGGCAAAGAGGAGAAGGCAGATCCGGGCTGTGCGGTCAGGACGCTTGTCATCACCCTGACAGATCCGGTTCTTTCTCTCGAAGTGAAACTTCTCTACACGGTTTTCGAGGAGGAGGATGTGATCACTCGTGCCGCACTCATCCGGAACCGGAGCGAAGAGAAGACACTCCGGATCGAGAAGGCACTTTCGGCCTGCATCGAGATGGATGACGAGGACTTTGAAGTCCTAAGCCTGCCGGGCTGCTGGGCAAGAGAGCGGCAGATCATGCGGACTCCGCTGACACAGGGGTCACGCTTTGTCCACGGATCCACCAGAGGAAAGGAAGGCGCGGAGGCGCAGCCGTTCCTTGCTCTGCTTGACAGAACGGCCGACTATACCCACGGCAGCGTCTACGGCATGAACCTGGTCTACTCCGGCAACTGCGTCGGCGTGGCGGACCGCTCCAACGCGGATACCGACCGGCTGGTCATGGGCATCCATCCAGACGGCTTTGCCTGGGAACTGCAGCCGGGAAGAGCTTTTGTAACGCCGGAGGCAGTGCTGACATATTCCGCAGCAGGCCTCGGCCAGATGTCGAGAAACTATCATGATTTCTACCGGAACCACCTGATCCGGAGCCCATACCTGCACCAGAAGCGTCCGATCCTCATCAACAACTGGGAAGCAACGTATTTTCAGTTTGATACAGAGAAACTGCTCGCCATCGCCAGAGAGGCGAAGAAGGCCGGCATCGAGATGCTGGTCATGGATGACGGATGGTTCGGCCACCGGGACAGCGACAACAGCTCCCTCGGCGACTGGTTTGTGAATGAAGAAAAGCTGCCGGGCGGACTCCCGTATCTTGTTGAAGAGGTCGAGAAGATCGGCCTGAAATTTGGCATCTGGATGGAGCCGGAGATGATCTCCGAGGATTCGGAAGTCTACCGCGCACATCCGGACTGGGCACTGCAGATCGCAGGCAGACGGCCGACGCAGGCAAGAGAACAGCTGGTCATGGATCTGGTGAATCCGGATGCGTTCGCCTATGTCTGGGAGTGGATCCGGAAGACCCTTTCCGCCGCGCATATCTCTTATCTGAAATGGGACATGAACCGTGTGCTGACGGATGTGGCGTCTGCCGTACTGCCGGCCCACCGGCAGGGAGAGTACCTGCACCGGTTCGCACTGGCAGTCTATGCGCTGCAGGAGCGTCTCGTGCAGGAGTTCCCGGATGTCCTTCTGGAGAACTGTTCCTCCGGCGGTGCAAGATTTGATCCGGGCATGCTCTACTACAGCCCGCAGATCTGGACCAGCGATAACGCAGAAGCCATCGACCGGCTGGCGATCCAGGAGGGAACAGCACTGTTGTATCCGCTGTCGACCATGGGTGCGCACGTTGCAGCTGTACCAAGCCACACCAACGGAAGAGTCACGCCATTTGCAACCAGAGGCGCCGTGGCACTGTCCGGGACATTTGGCTATGAGCTCGACATCACCAAACTGCCGGAGAAGGAAAAGGCCGAGATTGCAAAGCAGTGTGCCGTCTATCACCAGGTGAATGACCTGGTGCGTGAGGGTGACTACTACCGGCTGGCATCCTTCCGCGAGACCGGGTACTACGACTGCTATATGGTGGTCTCGAAAGACCAGAAAGATGCACTTCTCACCTATGTTCAGGTCCGCACCCATGCAAACTGGTGGCGCGAAAAGATCCGCCTGCAGGGACTGAAGCCGGATGCGGCCTATACGATCTCGGAGATCAGCCTGACAGAAGGAGAGATGGGCGGCACGATCGGCGGTGCAGCAGAGAGAGGCGCGCAGCAGGGTTATAACCTGGCGGATGGCTCCCTCACCGCAGCAGGCGATATCCTGATGGAAGCAGGACTTCTCCTGCCGAATCTGCCGGGAGATTCGCTGGTGAAGTTATACAGGCTGAAGATGCATTAAACATCACAAAAAGTGAAATTTAGCGGTTTATTCGTGTACACAAGCGCGAATAAACCGCTTTTTAAATAGAAAACTTCACGAAAATGAGAATTATTGATCAAAAAACTGGTGGAAGATATTGACATAAGTTGGTAATATCTTATAATTGCAAGTGGTTCGAATCAGAAACAATAAAATGTGCACGGAATAGATAAACTTTGAGAAAGGAGAACGCTAAATAAATATGCGTACAATAAGTGATGCGCAGGAAAATTGAGAAGGATCTTTTACAATGGCTAAATGAGGGGACGCCGAATGTACTGGTGATTGAAGGTATACATGGATGTGGGAAAAGTACAGCTGTCAGGACATTTTCAAAAGACAAGGACCTGGGATACCGGGTCATCTGGCTGGATGCCAGAAAGGAACTGAAAAACATCGATATCACAGGCCGGATCGGGAAGCTGAACTATGTGCGCTTCCTTCTGGAAGGGTGCTTCCACAAGAAATATGCGCCGGGAAAGTATCTGACAGTCATCGACCATGCCGAAGAGATGGATGAGAGCTCGATCCTCTCCTGGATCCGGCTGTATGAGGAAGAGGGCTGTTCTCCGCTGATCCTGATCAATGGCGGAATCCCCATCCAGAAGGAAGGCCTGCACAAGCTGAAGATGCACGCGATGGACTTTGAAGAATTCCTCTGGGCGTTCGGCTTCACGATGCGGGAGATCGCAATCGCGAGGGCATGTTATCAGGCGCGCTGTCCGGTCGATGATGAGTTGCACAGGCGCCTCATGGAGGCCCTGGAAGTGTACGTCATGATCGGCGGGTTCCCGAAGGTGGTGGCTGCCTTTCTGAAGGAGGAAAGCGTGTATGATGCTTTCACCGCGCAGGAGGTCTACCGGAAGATCAAGCAGTCGATGATCGGGGAGATCCACGGGAAGCCGGCGCAGAAGAAGAGTGAGCGGGTTCTGGACACCGTGTCGGCGAATCTGGCAGGTGAAAATAAGAAGTTCTGCCTGTCTCTGTTGGAGGAGAAGGCGACGAACCGCAAATACATGCCGGAGATCGTGCGGCTCGAGCAGCTGGGCGGCCTCGGCATCTGCTACAACCTTCTCGAGCCGGACTTCTCGGAGCAGGCGATCGCGAGAGACACCTACGAGCTCTTCCTGCCGGATATCGGCTGGTATGTGAGCGAAGTGAACCCGCGGATCCGGAGCCACATCCTCACCGGAGATCTGGAAACAGAAGGACATGCCATCTGGCAGAGCCTTTTCGCGGACTGTATGATCAAGGTAGGCATGGGAGACCGGCTGTACTATTTTAAGAGAAACACCGGCCTGTCCGTCGATTTCATGATCGAAGGGGAGCATCAGAAACCGGTTCCCGTCAGCATGGCAAACCGCCGTCGTAACCGCTCGATCGAGCGGCTGGTGTCAAGCGAAGAATACGGCGCGTACGGAATTGAAGGTGCAGTGGAATTCGACGATACCAATGTGGAAGAACTGGACGGAAGGAAGGTCCTCCGGCTCCCGTATTACATGGAATACTTTCTGGCAGAGAGCATCGCAAAACAGCAGCAGATCAAGGTACGGCAGCACCGCGTCGTCTACCAGATGAGGCCGGTGCGCATGGAAAGAGAACTCGAGAAAGTAAGGTGAGGTGTGTATATAGGGAACCGAAAATGAAATCCCTAACCGTGTGATCGAACAGAACCGCCAGCCGGAATAAGGCTGGCGGTTCCTTGCGTTTCGTGAAGAAATATGCGGATTTATGCGATTATAAATTGACAAAAATGGCGGGGCATGGTACTCTAGGAGGGTGCCCTAGAGCAAACAAAATTTGACATTATTTATACTTTTGCAACTTTATGCAGTGAAATGCATATATATTTAGATAAGATTGAGCAAAGTTATTCATAACTTACAAAATGCTTGAAATACACGAAAGGCAAAGTCGATGACAGATAAAGAACTGAGAAAGTTGAAACGGGGGCAGCTGATTGAACTGTTGCTGGCCGAAAGTGAAGAGATCGATCGCCTGAAAAAACAGCTTTCTGAGACAGAAGAGAAGCTGAATGCAAAGGAAATCCAGATCGCGGATGCGGGTTCCATTGCAGAGGCAAGTCTGAAGCTGAATCACATCTTTGAAGATGCGCAGGCGGCAGCGGATCAGTATCTTGCGAATATCAAATCGCGCGTCGGATTATAAAATACAGCTTTTTACCGAATATTCATACAAATAGAACCAGGATGATCAGAGCAATCATGTCAAAAAAGAAACCATATACACCGGAGGACTTCCCGTCAACAGAGCAGATCCGAAAAGAACTGCATCGGGTGAACTACCGGCACAGTTTTTCGAAAGTCCTGCAGAGTACCATCTATGCCCTGATAACAGTGGCAGCGGTGGCTGTCCTGGTGGCAGTATTGCTGCTGCCGGTGCTTCAGATCTACGGGAATTCCATGGAACCGGCGATCCATGAAGGAAGCATCGTCCTTTCCGTCAAAGGCGGAAGGTTCAAAACCGGCGATATCGTCGCCTTCTACTACAACAATAAGATCCTTGTAAAGCGCGTCATCGCCCAGGCCGGGCAGTGGGTCGACATCGATGAGGCCGGCAATGTCTTCGTAGACAACCAGCTGGTCGACGAACCGTACATCACGGAGAAAGCATTCGGGGAGACCAACATCGAACTGCCATACCAGGTGCCCGAATCCCGGATCTTCGTCATGGGCGACAACCGCGCCGTCTCCGTTGATTCGCGAAATACAGCGATCGGCTGTGTGGCGGAGGAGCAGATCGTCGGAAAGATCGTCTGGTGCGTCTGGCCTTTCGACAGTTTTGGAGAGATCCGATAACAGAAAGTAACAATCTGTAACAAACATCATAGACGTAACCAAAAGTAACATGAGCAACACCGGTAATAAATAGCTATATTCCATGTAACTATTCTGAACGGCGAGCAACATATCAGTTAGTACATGGAGGAGTACCATGAAAATCTGGCAGCTGATTAAAAGATTTATCGATCTGAACCGTAGCAATACGGCAGTGCGCCGCACAACAGCCATCCTTGCAGCAATCACGGTCTTTGTCACGACCTATGCGCTGATCCTGCCGGCGATCACACTGGAACGATCGACGACAGAAGACATGCCGGGGCTTGTCCTGGAGCGGTCGGAGGACGGACAGGATAAAGGAGCTGAGACTGGCGATGGACAGCTGGAGACGACAGGTGTAGAACAAGATGCCCTGAGCGCTGAACATGGGCGGACTGAGCAGGAAGCGGTAAAGGTACATCCGGTCAGCAGAACCTTCACCCAGGTTGTCTCCGGCGCATCCATCTCCCTGACATTTGAAGATGGCGCAGACCTGGATGAAGACCTCATCATGAATGTGACGGAGATCGGTACAG
Organism: uncultured Lachnospiraceae bacterium; assembly: GCA_902783375.1. Lineage (GTDB taxonomy): Bacteria > Bacillota > Clostridia > Lachnospirales > Lachnospiraceae > Catonella. Next base: position 27,807 of record CACZQN010000057.1, read on the forward strand.
AAGAAGCAGGCCAGGCAGAGTATGACCAGTACTATGCGGCAACAGCAGCGAAAGTCGCTGAAGAGATGGGCGTCGCAGACACTGGTCTTTTTGGCGTGCACTTTTACCGGGTATCTTTTGAAAATATAGTTCAGCCGGCAGCCCTCGAACCGGTCCGTGAGATCGTCATTCCGACGGGCAGTGCAGTCGCAGTCATTACACGCGATTCCGACGAGGAGGCTCAGACAGCTGCCGTTGCAGCGGTCGCTTTCCGTGGCGGCACACCGGAGCTCATTCTGGGTTCTGACCGTGTCTCCGGGACGACCAATGCAGCGGAAATCTCCATCGGAGAGGGTGCGTTTGACACCATCGGTGTCTTCTCTGCACCGGACTTCGCGGCAGGTTCCCTTACCGCTGCAGGAGCAGACTACAGCATCGCCGTCAACTATCCGGCATTCTCCGGCATCGGCAAGGATTCCTCTTTGTCGGTCAGAGAACTTGCAGCAGACTCTGATGAATACGCTGCTTACTATCAGGAGATGGAAGCAGCGATCAAGGCCGGTATCGTCTCTGCAAGATTGTTCGACATCGACATCCTGGATGCCAGCGGTGCGAAGATCCAGCCAAAATCCCAGGTGAACGTCTCCATCAAGGTCGATGATCCAATCATCCCGGCGGATGCAGAACAGAAGGGTGAAGTGCAGGTGGTGCACATTTCCGATACAAACAAAACTACATCTGTAGAACATTGCGGATCCGACAACTCCATCATGGAAGAGAAAGTTGAATCTCTGACAAATGCAATTGTTCTTGAGACGGTTACGGTATCGGATGCAGCAGACAGTAACGGTCAGGAAGTCAGCTTTGAAACAGATGGATTCTCCATTTACGGCGTAGCATACACGGTTGACTTTGAACATGAACTGAACGGGAAAGTATTCCGGTTCAGCCTCAATGGAAATGAGAGTATCAGCCTGTCTGAACTTGCAGAACAGCTTGGTTTTATTGGTGAGTCCGGATTTCAGAATGTAGATGCGTTTCTTGCAGAAGTCAAAGATGTGACCTTCAGCGATGAAAAGCTGGTGAGAATAACCAAAAACGAACAGAACAACGACTGGACACTGGAAAGTCTGCAGCCATTCAGCACAGTGGAGATGATGACAATCACGCTGCATGACGGCAGCATTATAAACGTGAAAGTAACAGACGATGCTGATTATACAATCAGCATCGCATTTAAGGACAAAGATGGAAACACGGAAAGCAATCCGGAAAGCAATCCGCCTTTGACGAATGTCTATCTGCATATTTTACTGGAACGAGATGGGAAGCTTTACTATCAGAATAATCCGGCAGCCATCAATGGTAATCAGGATATTCAGGTCAGCTCGTATAAATCATGGAAAGGAAAAACGGGAGAAGATCTGAACAATTATCAGTTTAAGCCCACAGATCAGATATCTGTGTATACCTTCCTTGCTCAGTATGACAGCAATCTGAATCAGGACTATTTGAATGACTACGGGACGATCATCGAATCAAATGGCAGAAAAGTCTACAAGGATGGTGACATCATTGGCGGAAAGTATGTCCTGTCCTGTCAGGCGGTTGAAGGAGGATATTCAATCGTCTTCCAGAGACCTCGGCCATACACCTTTTCCGTCAAGGCTATGCATGGCAATGACAATCAGGAGGATATCGTTTTTACAGAAGGTCCCTGGTATCTCTATGCAGAAGTGTCGAGAACAGATGGAACATATTTCTATGTTAGAAAACTGGAAAACATCAGCAAGACTGAAGTGACGACTATTGACAAGCTGGAACGGTATACCGGAGTCTGGAACAGACAGGGCGAGACAATCCACACTGACAATGATCATCTCGCGTTCGCACTGGTAAGACCGAAGGATTCCGGACAGTCTGATCAACCTGGATATTTCTACACTGCTGACAATATGAATGTGAAAGCCCTGAGTGGTTCATCAGTGGACAGCAAGTATACATTGGAAGTGGTGAATGGAGAGTCACACAGTGATCTTATCCTCAGAGTAGGACCGGAAGCAGCGATTACCCTGACTTCCTATGATGAGAATAATGACCTTGAAGGGAAACCTGCACTGGAGGCAATAGGCTCATATTTCCTTGTTGGTGAACTGGCCTTCAGAGATGGTCTCACAGACAAGCGGTGCTACTATGTAGAAGCATTCAACGGTAATCAGAGCCAGACGGTGGATAATATTTCTTCTTTTATAGGAAATAACAATGACATACAGTATCTGACCGGAACGCGTTCATTTGAACCGTTGCTGGTGTTTGATCCGGACACATCTGCCACGGCAGAGATGGTGAGGAACAAACTGCTGAACAATGATACCAGTATTACCATCTTTCGTGATGGAGACCCGGTAGAGAAATATAGAATGACTTCCGTCAGTGGTACACGCACTACGCCTGAAGGCGTTATTAGGCTGGAGCAGTTACCTGCTTTGCGTGCAGCGGGAGAGATTCAGGATAAAGACGGTAACAAAACGACCAAGACAGATAACGAGACTTACAATCTTTTAGTAGAGCTTACCCGTGGTGAGAAGAAGGCATATGCCTATCAGCCGCTTAGCTTTAATAGTGAAGGCAAAATGGAGCCTGTTCCGCTGACGGATGCCTTCAAAGAGATGACATCCGGCGCAACCTGGTATTACAGCGAAGAAGACACACCGGTATTCTATGTGGTCAAAGGAAGTGTCGCAGATCATGCGTCAGCAATTCAGAGCAAGGAGCGTTATTCTGCAGATCAGCTGATGGGTACCTATACACCTTCATTTAGATTCGATGAAGAGACGCACACAGTCACTACTATTTTGAAGGAAACCGACGAGATCACTGGAACACCATATTCTGTCCGCATCGATATGATGAATATGGAACAGGATGATGTAGCGACTGTTGATCCGACACTTACCGGGAATTACTACGTGCTCGCTTCGTTAACACCGAAGGGGACAGGTTCCAGGGGGCAGGTAGTAGCATGGTCGGTTTTGCCGGTAGACCTGGCAGATCTGAATCCCGATGGTACATGGAAAGCTACAATCCCGTCAGATGGGTTCTCTGTCTGTAATGCCAATCTGGAACCTACAGGCACAAAGATCGGATACAATGCGGAGGCGTTTGATATCAGTCTGAGAATGTATCATTCGGCCATTTCTTACGGAACCTACAACGATATCCGTAAGAATGCAGATGATTCGGCACCGGGCGGATATGACTTCAAGGGCGTATATACGAAGGAGAATGATCCGGTAACTGGTACGCTTAAGCTGACAGAAGAGAACGCATCGGTTATTCGTCTTCATAAAGCCTATGATAAGGTGTATGGGATCCGGGCATATGTGGATCATAAGGGTCTGAATATTCCGGAAGGTTCTTATGTTGTCAAGGTCAAATTGCTGCATGAGACCGGTGATCCAACCTATGCATTTGCAAAACTGAAGATCGAAGCAACGGCTGGAGAGAATGTACCTGTAGAACTGGAATTCTATAAGGACGATAGAAATCGTATCTGGAGAGATCAGAACGGTGGACTGCAGGACGGTTCCAACTATACATTCACCGGTAACGAAAAAGGAGTCGAACTGACCCTGTTATCTCTGAACGGAACTGGAAGTTTCGCGGAATGGACAAAAGACCCGTCACAGACGAGCACATACAGCGTCATCCATTCGGGAGAATCCATTAATCTATACACATTTACCTTTGATAAAAGGGAAAATGAAGAAAATGTCGAACAGAAGAAGAACTATGTCTATGATGTTCTTCGCTTTACAGAAGATGTGAACGGCATATCAAAAGGGGAATTGGATGAAAAACTGAAGCAGGCCAGAGACTTCGGACTCTACACAGAGAACTTATCCAAACATGCCACAGATATGGAAGCCAATATCGGCGCAGCGGTGCTCAGTGGTGAGATTGGTGCCGATTATGGTTTCTCGGGCAACAATATCAACGTCAACCGAATCACAGTAACAAAGCAGTACTATGAGAACGGTAATCCGGTGAATAAGCAGGTAACACTCAGGTTGTATCCGGTAAAAACGTACAATTCAGAAACTGGGGAATATACCTTGGGAACGATGATTGGTGAGAAGCAAGGGAACACCAACAATGATGGTATGCTCCAGCTTATCTTTGATCAATTGCCAGCCGGGAAATATGTATTGAAGGAAGTGCTCAACGGCAAAGAGTATGACTTCAATTATAACGGGAGTACGAATGGACACATTGTAGATGGAAATACAGTTGTTCAGTTTCAGGATCGAATCATCGATATTGAAAATGTTAATGTCAATTACAATTATTTTGGGGATATTACAGATAACGTTTCCCTCCCACCGGTGCTTTCGCACTCCAGACATGGCCTGATTGTCGTCGGGAATGATCAGGATTACGAAGCTTTCATTCATGCGAATGGAGGGGAAACCGCATCTGACGGAACAACAGTCAAAAAGGCCGGAACTGATCCGGATTATCCTGTCCTGGATATTCCGGCTGATATGGAAAAGCTTCGAGAGCTTTCTAACTTGCTGGGTGTTTCAGCGAACAGCAAGACTGTCCGGATCATCAATACGACATATGCGGAAAGAAACGGGAACAGTGAACTCAAACTGAAGAGTGATGGAAGATATATTGTCGTTAACATTGATATGACAGATGCACCGTTCGTAGCAACCGTCAATCTTGATACGTACATTGATGGTCATCGTCTTATAGCTGATTTCGGTGCCAATGGAAATGAAGATTCTTCTAAAGTGCTGTATAACTTCATTACCCGGGATGCCCATGGAAATATCAGCAATTATACGGGAAAGATTAACACTGCTACACAGGCAGCCGGTGTGATCCTGGCACCTTCTGCGATTGTGGCAGATCTTGGCGGTAACTGGGGCGGCACGATCATCTGTAAAGAAGCACAGCACACCGGTTCTGAAATCCACTCAGACAGTGCGAATAAAATCCAGAAAAAGAATACATTGCTGATTAACGGTGAGGCTGAAAAAGGTAATCTGGAACTGATCAAATCGTTCAAAGAGCCGTGCGATGATCGGACGACGTGGTTTACTTTCAAGGTAACAGCGAGGAACGCTGATTCGACTCCACTTACAGGCGAGTATTCCGCAACAGGACTCAGGGAAGGAGACAAAGTTACCTTTGATGAAAACGGTGAAGCAAGCGTTCTTGTACGTGCACAGAATAAGGTCTTTATCGTTGGTCTGCCCGTTGGTGTAACTTATAGCGTGACAGAAGTTCAGACACCTGAGTCAGAGCCATATGCATTCGATCATTCCAATCCGGAAAACGGGAGTGGAACGATTATAAAAAATCAGACAAGCTCTGTAGAAATAGTCAACAAAAAGAATGATCAGACCTGTGACCTTGAGATTATTAAGATTGTAGAGGGACCAATCAGAGAAGAGAGTGTCAATAACCTGGAGTTTGAGGTGCAGATTCTCGACAATGAAGGTAAAACAGCCGGTTGGCTGACGAAAGACGGTACGGTTTCTACTACGGAAATCAAACTGAATCTGAGCGATGGCTTTACGATCAATAAAAATGCAGAAGGATATGTCATATCTGCCGAGAAAAGATTTGAACGTATTCAGCCAGGCAATTATAAGGTTATAGAATCGCATTATGAGATAGAAGGATATCAGTTTATAGTAAACCAGTCGGTTACTGAAGCAGGAGCCACAATCGTGGCTGGAGAGACAGGAACTATAGAGATCAAGGATGTCTACGAAGAACCTTTCGAGTTCACGAAGATCTGGAAGGATGATGCCGGTCAAGACACAGAGTGGCCAGAAAAAACTGACATTCGGGTAACAGTGCATCGTAAAATCGATACGACACTAGATACTGCGTTCACACTTCAATACACGATTACCAAGAATGATCTAATAAAGGATAAAGAAATCTCTCCGGAGAGTGGAAATCTGAATCTGATCGTTACTGATGCGGATAATTACATCTTCCAAATTAGTGGTCTCACCAAAAATGGATCGATTGGTGCTGTAACAGGTGATTATATTTACTATGTTACAGAAGAAGATATGGATGGATACTTTGCGAGATATCAAAAGGAGCGAGTAGCCACTCAAGATGGGGCAATAAACGGTGGTGTAATCATCAACACTCCGGAAGACGCGTACACCCTCCCATCTACTGGTGGTCCGGGATCTGAGTTCTTTATGATCCTGGGCTCCATCCTGATCTTTGCAGCAGGCGTTCTTCTCTTACGGAGGAGACGAATGTTGAAAGGAGGTGATGGCCTCCTATGATTGTAAAACTCATTATACCGCTCGTCAGAGGGAAGCCTTCCCTGATCAGAGGGAAACCACTGAAACAGCACAAACAATAAAGCAACACAAATAAAAACAAATAAAACCCGAAAAGGGCATTTCCAGACGAAACAACAAAGGAAATGACGAAAGGAAAAAATCATGAAGAAATTGAAAGCAATGATGGCATTATTGCTCGCTATGGTGATGGTGCTCTCGATGAGTGTTGTAGCATTTGCTGAAGATGGTGAGACTCCATCTACAGAAACACCAGCGGAAACAACTTACACAATTACGATTACAAAAGATTCAACAGATAAAGTAGGCCACACATATGGTGCCTACCAGCTGTTTAAAGGTGATCTTGCAGAAAAAGAAATAGAGGGCGGTACAAAAACAAAAACCCTATCTAATATTCAGTGGGGCGAGAGTATTAATCGTGAAAAAGTTGCACAGTTAATTAATAATCTTAATGCTATTGATGGCCTTAATGTAGCGGAAGGTTCCGATGCCGCAGCTGTAGCTAAGGCAATAAGCGATGCTGGTTTTGGGTATGATTCAACTGGTGCGCAGGCAGTTGCTGATGCATTTGCAAAAGCTCTTGGAAACCCAGAAAAAACACAGGGAACGGCTAACGAGCAGGGTGAATATGTTCTTACCGTTCCGGCAGGTTATTATCTGGTCAAAGATACTGCAGCTGTTTCTGGAGAAGGTGCTCAGACAAGATATATCCTTGAGGTTGTCAGTAATGTAAAACCTGCCGAAAAAGCAAGCGTCCCTTCTGTTGTGAAGAAAGTAAAAGAAAAAGATGATGGAAAAGCTGAATCTGATACTAATCCGACTGATTGGCAGGATGCAGCTGACTATGATATCGGCGATTCGATTCCATACAAACTTGAAGGTACTCTTCCTAGTAAATTCGCTGAGTATGATACCTATAAAGTTTACACATTCATTGATACTTTGTCTAATGGGTTGACACCTCCTGAAGCAAATGCTGTTACCGTTAAGGTAGGAGATAAAGATGTATCAAGTCACTTTGATATTACAATCAACGGTCAGGTACTCACTATCTCTCTTAAAAAAGGAGAGGATTTGAGAAAATGGACCGATCCAAGTCTTACACAAGATAGTACTTTTGTAGTCAACTATACGGCAACACTGAATAATAATGCAAAGATTGGTTCTGAAGGTAACCCGAACACCGTAAAGCTTGAATTCACAAACAATCCGAATGGCGAACAGGATGGAGAGAAGGGTACTACACCAGAAGATAAGGTCATTGTCTTCACTTATGAAATCCAAGCTCTGAAGGTTGAGCCCACAAGCGATGCAGCAATTGAGCAGACTGAATATGAAAATCTTACCGATGAACAGAAAAAAAATTATGTCAAAGTCGGTGACAAGTGGCAGAAAACTACACCTTTGAGTGGTGCTGGATTCACACTTTATAAGAAAGTAAATGGATCTTATGTAGCTGTTGGTGAGGAGCTTAAAGGCGTAACAACATTCGAATTCAAGGGCATTGATGCTGGCGAATACAAACTTGTAGAGACAACCGTACCGGGTGGATATAACAAAGCGGCCGATGTTGAAATCACCGTTACCGCTACGTATGAAACTGATTCCGTGGATCCAAAGCTGACGTCCCTTACTGTATCTCCTGAAAATGCAGGATTTGTTGTAGAAAGCACTACTACAACTACAACCGGAGAAGGGTCTGAGGCTGCTGCAACGACATCTTATAGCGGAAATATAGTTGGACATATTCTCAACCAGAAGGGATCCAGCCTCCCAGAGACCGGTGGTATGGGTACCCGCCTGTTCTACATCCTTGGTGCTTGCCTGGTGATCGGCGCCGGCATGTTCCTGGTGATCCGCCGCCGTCTGAGCGCGGAGTGATCTGAGACAGAGTCAGATCGATCGAGATCGCGTACTTCTCGTGTTCCCCCCTCTTGCCGGTTTCCGGAATTTTGCTGAAATTCCGGGGGCCGGCCCTTGGGGGCGGGGGATCAGGGAAGATAGGAACGCATGGATGAGCGTGCTGCAGGGCAATAACCAAACCGAACCATCATGCCCGAAGACCCCAGATCATTTTCCCTGAAAATGGTCTGAGTTGTTCGAACATGAAATAAGGATATAGAAGTGAAACTGGGAATGTATGAAACGATATGCTAGACACATCACGACTGCCCTCGTGGTGCTGGTCTTCTTTGTTGGCTGTGGCCTGATCGTGTATCCGACGTTCAGCAACTGGTGGAACTCCTTCCACCAGACGCGGGCGATCATGGGATACGCGGAGGTCGTGGCAAAGATTGAGGATGATCAATACGATGAGATCTGGGACGCGGCTTTTCGATACAATGAGAAACTGGCTGAGACCGGGATGCGGTGGAAGATGACAGAAGAGGAGATTGCCGAGTACAACGATCTTCTCGACATCGCCGATAACGGCAATATGGGCTACATCATGATTCCGAAGATCGATGTGATGCTGCCGCTCTACCACGGGACGAGCGAAGGGGTTCTGCAGATCGCCGTCGGCCACATCGAGAGCTCATCGCTGCCGGTCGGCGGACCGGGAACGCACACGGTGTTCTCCGGGCACAGAGGGCTGCCAAGGGCAAAGCTGTTCACCGATCTTGACAGACTGGTCGTGGGTGACCGATTTACCCTGAATGTCCTGGATAAGATCCTGACCTACGAGGTCGACCAGATCCGGATCGTGGAGCCGACGGACCTGTCCGAGCTGACGATCCAGGAAGGAAAGGATCTGTGCACGCTGGTGACGTGCACGCCCTACGCCATCAACTCACACCGGCTGCTGGTCCGCGGCCATCGTGTGGAGAATGCTGCGCTCGAGAAGGAGGTCCGCGTGACGGCGGACGCCATACAGATCGATACCATGTACGTTGCACCATTTGTCGCGGCACCGGTACTGATGATCCTGTTCATCACGCTGATGATCGCACCAAATGGTAAGAAAAAGAAGGTGACTTATGAAACACAAGCCTAAAATGATCCTGACGACGATGATCTTTGCACTGACGCTGTCGCAGTTTGGACCGGCCCTGCCGACACGTGTTGCAGCAGCATCACAGGGAACGGAATCCGAAACCGGGGCGAAGACCGAGACAAACACCGGCAGTGTGACGGTGCATTTCAACTATCCGCTGAACGAAAAAGATGGAATACAGCCGCAGCCGGTTCCGGATGCGCCGCTCGAAGGGTACCTGATCGGGACCTGGAACGGCAGCAGTTTTGATGCGACGGAACCGTTCGCCGGTGCAGATCTTGATCTGAATATCGATCACTACACCCTGAAAGAGACAGAGCAGCAGAATGAGGAAGCAGTCAAGTCTTTGATTGCAAAACTTGATGCGTTTGTCGAGGAGGCTCAGCCGAAAGCAGATGCGGCTGCGGTCACCGATGCACGGGGACTGGCTGTCATCCGGGACCTGAAGCCGGGACTGTATTTCTTCTGCATGAAGAATTTCCGCGGTTCCTATCAGGGGACGGCCGGCGAATATGCCGGGATGTCCTTCGTGGTCCAGGTGCCAAGGCCGGAACAGGCGACGGAGACGAAACCTGGTGGCATGAATTATGATCCGGAGGTGTTTATCAAGACGACATTCACACCGGATACTCCGACACCACCGCCGACGCCTCCAACACCACCGGACGAACCGCCGACACCGCCGGACAACCCGCCGGACGAGCCGCCGACACCGCCGGACAATCCGCCGGATGAACCACCGACGCCACCGGACAACCCGCCTGACGAGCCACCGACGCCGCCGGACAACCCGCCGGATGAACCACCGACGCCACCGGACAACCCGCCTGACGAGCCACCGACGCCGCCGGACAATCCGCCGGATGAACCACCGACGCCGCCGGACAACCCGCCTGACGAGCCACCGACGCCGCCGGATGAACCACCGACACCACCGGACAACCCGCCGGAGCCGCCGAAGCCATGGAGCGATGTTCCGCGGGATCACCCGGATTATACACCACCTGATACACCGTATTTCAATGAGGAATTCATCGATGATGATGGCGTACCACGTGCCTATAAGGATTTCCTCGAAGACTGGGAGTTCTTCGATGATGATGGGGTGCCGCTATCTCCATATGAACTGGAACAGAAGGTCCGTGAGAAACTGGAGGAGCAGTCCTATGCGGCGAGAACCGGTGATATGATGAAGCTTGGCCTCTGGGTCGGTGTGATGGTGCTGGCAGTCATCGCAGCACTCTGGTCACGCATAAGGCGGAAGGACGATGAATCTGAGACAAAGACGGAAACTTCTGAAAAAGATCAGAACTGATCGAAAGCAATCTGTACGTTGATAGAGGGGGAAATAATGAGGCTAGTCGAATTAATCAGACGATTTATAGAAATAAACCGGCGCAGTACTACTATGCGCCGGTTTACGGCGCTTCTGGCAGCCGTGGCCGTTTTTGTGACGACATACGCTCTGATTCTTCCGGCTATCACACTTGAAAAGATGGCATCAGAAGAGATGCCGGGCATGGAGCTGGAGGAGAACGGCGAGGAAGATGCTGACATCGATTCGTTCATGATTCCGAATGCAACAGGAGCAGCGATGACATTGACTGCATCTGTCAGGACCGTTTCAGGGTCTGCCATAACCGTCAGCGTCGATTGTGGAGAGGATGCCGGGATTCCTGCAGATGCACGGTTAGATGTCCAGGAGATCACAGAAGGAAGCGCCACGTATACCGATTACTGCTCGCTGATCGAAGAACAGGGCGTGGATGGGGATGGAACGCCGATGCAGTTTGCATCCATCTGTCTGCTCGATCTCTCGATTCTTCAGAACGGGACTGAGATTGAACCGGCTGCACCGGTGTCTGTCAGTATGGTTCTGCATGATGAACAGTTGTCGGAGGATGGATATGCGATCGTGCATTTTTATGAGAATACGGTAGAACGTATATCTGCAACGATGCTCGTGGAAGAAGGGGCGGTCAGGAATGATCGGATGTTGCTGAAACGAAGTGCTCCTGTGAAGATGGATCCGGAGATGCAGACCCGGATCAGCTTCATGGCGGATCACTTTTCCGCCTATGCGATTGTAAATGAGCCATATGTCATCATTCCGTCGAACTGGGAAAAGATTCAGACGATGGAAGAACTTGCAGAGAAAGCAGCTGACGGCCTGTACATTGGAACCATCGGTGGCTTTTATCTGACGAATACGACCGCGATCGGAACGAAAGATGCCAAAACGACCGGTATTGTGAAGACGGTGCCGGCCAGGGAGTACCCTTCCGCCAGTGCTTCTCCGTATTACTTTGAGCGGGTGGAAGGTCAGGATGATCAGTACTATGTGTATTGCCTGGACGCGGAAAATCAGAAACAGTATGTGCGGAATACCGGTGATGCAAATCTGTATCTGACACAGGACGAAGAACTGCGTACGGCTTTTCATGTACAGGTTGATAATCAGGCGCGGTTCCGGCTGAATCATGGAAACCGCTACTGGAACATGTGGAATGGAGTGAACGGGAACCACATCGCGGCATGGACAGAAGCTGCGGACAACAATAACTATTTTTACATCTGGTCTGGATCGTTCCAGGATCTCTATTCACTGGACGGGAAGACATATGGCCTGATGCTGTGGAGCGATGGCACCATCGGAAAAGCGCTGATGCATACGACCGGGGATGGAACTCTTGACGCATTACCGCTCACCGTCATGGCAAAAAGCGGAGACAATGGAGACAAACTGTTTGTCCCGGACAGCAGCGACATCACCATGTGGACCTTCGAATGGGTGAATGATGATTATTATCGCATGTCTGCCGTGATTGACGGAATCCGGTACTACCTGAAGGTCGATCAGGGACAGATCAGCCTGGTGACCGGAAAGCAGGAGAGCAGTCCGGTGCAGGTGATTCCGGGGACAAAAGAAAACGTCGGAAAACTGTGCCTGAAGTATGGTGGAATGACCCTGGTGTACGGCGGCATCGATGCTGGCTTTGGGTTTTCCACAAGTGGCACCCCCGGCAGTGAATGGCTGACCTGCGTTGAGACTTCTGAACTGAGCGCTGATTATTTCATGACATATGAAGCGGAGAAAGTCAGTGTTTCCGATACAAGGGTGACAAATGGTACCAGGATCATCGTGTACACGCGTGTCTGGAATGAGACGACAAAGAAATATGAGTTTTATGCGGTCGATCATGACGGGAGCCTGGTGCGCTGCTTTGAGACCGGCGACCTGATCGAATGGGTCGGACGTCGGCTGAATTCCCTCCTCTGGAACTTCGTGGAATACTACTGGGAGAACCCAGAAAATCCGGATGAACGGACGCCGAACTATTATTATGAGCTCTATAATGAATTCTCAGAGAAATACATCGCTCCGCAGGTTTCGGATGGACAGATCCTTTCGGACGATACGATCGGTATCAACCTGAATGGCAGGAGAGATGGACGTTACTACTCCAGAATTATTGCATGGGATGACCTGAACTACTCTTATGTAGGACTCCGGGCAGATAAGGAATCCGGCCATATCATTTCCTGTCCGTTAAGTGAAGCAGATGACTTCTACTTTGCAATCGTGCATGACATCCCGGCAGATGACACTCTGGGCATCGTCAACACCGTGGACCATACGCAATATGGCATCACCATGAGAATGGTGAACTTTCCGGAACGAGCTGCCATGACTTCTTTTCTCGGGAGCGATAACGGATATAAGCATGGAAATACGGAGTCGGGTCTGCTTTCAACAAAGCTTTCTGAGAACGGATATCCGGATACGAAGGCAGATACTGGCGGGAATCCGCCGAACAACCTGGCAGCGTGGTTTACAGGCGCAGGTGTGAAGACGGTGAATCATCTTTTCATCGAAAGCACATACAAAGAGTCAGGGTATTTTGAATTCAACAGCGTTGAGAACTTTGCTCATCTTGACCTGGTCAGCAATGACTTTGTTGTCTATAACGAGATCGGGACGACAGACAAACAATCCGGACAGTTCTATACGCACGGACAGTTCTTTCCGTATAATGATCTGGTGGCCGGTCATTTCTCCGTGCAGAAGAATCTGACGGATTCGCTTGGGAATCCGCTGCCGGAAAGTGATCCCAGAAAATATGAGCAGCTATACCAGATCCAGAATCCGACAGATCCGGATTATTATCTGGGAATGGAAGTAGAAGCGGCATTTACCCAGACACCGGATGGACTGGATGACTGGGGACATGATATTATCTATGAGTTTACCGGAGACGATGATTTCTGGCTGTATGTCGACGGAGAACTGATCATTGATCTGGGCGGTGTCCATGACGCGCTTCCGGGATCGGTCAACTACAGAACCGGTGAGGTGATCGTCAACAAAAAGACGACAACATTAAAGGATCTGTTCTACCAGAACTATCTCAGCCGTGGTCATAGCGCGGCTGAGGCAGAGGCTTATGTGAACGAGATCTTCGTGGAGAAAGACGGTCGGTGGATCTTTAAGGATTACACAACGCATACCATGAAGATTTTCTATCTGGAACGCGGTGCCGGTGCATCCAATCTTCATATGCGGTTTAACCTGGCATCCATCAAACCGGGAACGGTTGAACTAAGCAAAGCGCTTGGTGGTGTGGATCATTCAGAAACAATCCTGGCTGAGTTTCCGTATCAGATTCTCTATAAAAAGCAGGGAGATGAACAGGAATACCGCCTGACCAACAGCCTGCCGCATGATGCGGGATATAACACGGATTATGTAACCTATAAGGGAACCAAAACACCTGTGCCATTTTTCAAAGAAATCACCGCCGGGGGTATTTCATACAGCGATGTATTCATGCTGAATCCGGATGAGACGGCAGTGATCTCTTTTCCGGAGGAGGTTGCTTCTTATCGCATCGTGGAATGTGGCGTGAACACAGATGTGTATTCCGAAGTTGCAGTAAATGGGCAGGAACTGTCCGGTGTATCCGGGACAGGGTATCCGGAAAACAGAAAAGATTACAGTACTTCGGAAGCATCGACAGCCGAAAGAGCCCGGGTTGTCTATACGAATACGGTCAATCCGGACGCGCTGCGTACAATGAAGATTCAGAAGAAAGTCTTCCGGGAAGATGGGAAAACGGAGATACCGGTGGATGAAGACGATGCGACGTTTAACTTCCGCTTGTATATGAGCACGGAGTACGAGGACCTGCATGAAGCGAGGCTCCATACTTATCATGTCAGAGATGCTGCCGGAAATTACTGCAGATGGAATCCAGAACGGCAGAAGTTTGAGTCGCTTGGAAAGACGGATTATGGCGCATTGTCACCGGAGGAGAGGGAAGCGGCATGCTTCCATACATCGAACTTTGGTGCGATCTCCAAGATTCCGAATCAATACACGGTAGAACTCAGAGACGTGCTGGCAGGTACCAGGTTCAAAGTGGTGGAGCGCCCTGCTGAGATCCCGGATGGATACTCGTTCCAGAAGTATGTGTATTCCGTGGAAGGATATCAGGGAAATACAACGGATGCCGCAGCCGGGCTTGAAGATATGGTCATGGCAAAAGTGGATCCGACGGTTACCGTCTGTAATCTGAAGGGGTGGGGACTGCGCGTATATAAGAAATGGAATGACGCGGATTTCATGCAAAACCGTGCAGATACGTATTTTGCGGTATTTACGGGAGAATCTGAGGAGAATCTGCAGTTGGTGCCGGGGACGGTCAGAAAGCTTTCTTATACGGGGGATACACTGTACTGGTATTTCCTGCCGCTGCCGGTTGATGTTCCGTTCGAACAGTATCAGATCCGGGAGGTCACCGTATCGAACCCGGAATCCGAAATCGGTGAAGATGGAACCATGATCGATCCTGGCGAAGTTCTCCCGATCGCAGAGGGAGGTGCCCTGAATCTGGCGGGAAGACAGAAAGGAGAGACGCAGGAGAATACTTTTGCATATACAGTGCACTATGAAGTGGGCAGCGTGACGAGTGGTTCCAATGTAAAAGTAGATACTGTTAAGAACAACAGACCGGGTGTCCTGATCAAAAAACAGGACTGGACCGGGAACGCCCTGTCCGGTGCGGCGATTACGCTGAAGGATAGCAATGGAAATCTGATCGGAGTCTATACTTCAGATGATGATGGCATTTTCGCAGAAGCATTTTTCAGTGAGGGAGTTCCCTATACGTTAACAGAGACCGAATCACCGAAGCATTATCTGGGCCTGAAAGAACCGTTATCGCTGACTTCCCATCAGGGGAACATCACGATCGAAAGCGGGGCGGCTGATCAGGGATCCTTTATACAGAAACAGGCATCCGATGGAGAGAACGTGATCATCATCAAAAACCGTCCTTATCGGTTTGCGGCGGTCAAACGGAATCTCTCGAGCGGCTGGCCGATTGCGGGCGTGAAGTTTGCACTCCATAAACAGTATTCTGTGAATGGCGTCATCCAGATCAGTCCGACACCGATGGTCGGGTATGAGGAACTGATCTCCGCTGCGGATGGGACGATCCCGAAAATCGATCACAGTCTCGCGCCGGGAACCTATGAATTGCGGGAAGTAGAACCACAGGAAGGGTATAAAAAGATATCGGGTTATATCCATTTCACAATCAGCGATACTGGATATATTGAACTGGGTTCGCACCCGGATCAGGTGACCCTGAAGAAGTCTGAGGCACAGAACGGGGAGATCGCTTACACACTGGAGATCTGCAACGAGCAGATCGTTCAGGCAAAGGTCTCGTTCAAGAAGGTGGATATCGCCAATCCGCAACAGTCAGCGCTTAAAGGTGCAGTGTTCAATCTGTATCCGGTCGAGCTGGAAGACGGAGTGGAGAAGTGTAAAGAAGAGGCCCTGTATGAAGGACTGATCTCCGGAACCGATGGCATGCTTGCCGATTCATCGGGGAACATGGTATTTGAACTGCCGACGGGTAAGTACCATCTGAAAGAGACGAAGGCGCCGGAAAACTACGATCTGAAAGCGGATCCGATCGTGATTGTTGTGACGGCGGATGCAGTCAGCTATGATGAAGGAACGGCGTTGTCTGCCGGCAATGCCGGAAGAACATACGATGCAGATACGAAGGTCTATACGCTGAAGATCTCTAATTCGATGGGTGTATCGCTGCCATCGACAGGCGGAAACGGGACATTCCGGTATTATCTGCTGGCCGGTGTGCTGTTTTTACTGGCAGGTGTTCTGATCGTGATGAAAAAGAAACTGCAGGTAAAGCAGTGCTGAACGTGGAGGTCAGCCCGGAGATGGGCTGGCCTCTTTTTTGAGAATACGGATTGTCAGCGACGGACAAGAGGAGTACAATCGGTTTGTGACAAAATTACAGTCTGAACAAGGAACTGTATAAAGGAGGGTTTACAGAATGGCTGGTTTTGATGATCTGAACGAATTCATGAAGCGGATGGAGCCGGTGCGGAAGGTATTCGGACCGGTGAAGGCGAAGGCAATCCCGATCTGGGAGGATGCGATCTGCTACGATATGGATGAGGTGATTGCGCTCGGAAAACTCGGCAATGCGATCGAGTTCAGCGCATTTACCGGGGAGGAGATCGATCTCGAGGCGAAGACCGCGGAGTTCGCGGAGAAGTTAGCGAAGATCCACCGGAAGGCGGATGCACCGGAGAAGATCTGGCTGTGGCCGGAAGGCGTGCTGCCGACCATCACGGAGTATACAGACAACAGCAATCACCGCTTCAATCATGATCCGGATTTTGTGCCGTACATGTATGAGGTGCTGGTGCCGGAGGACGTGACACCGGTCGGCGCTGTTGTCGTGTGTGCGGGCGGCGATCACGGGGATGCGACCCTCAAGGAAGGCTACCAGGTCGCATTTGACCTGCGCGACATGGGATACCAGTGCTTTGTTCTGCTGAACCGGACGAACCACAGCCCGTGGACGAATAAGGAAGCCGGTGTGGACGCAGCCCGTGCGATCCGCTATGTCAGGGCACATGCGGCGCAGTACAGAGTACCGGAGAATCATGTTGCATTTGCAGGTTTCTCGAACGGCGGACTGACCGGCGAGGGTTGCATCGAGTGGTATTCGGGCGAGCAGAAAGTCGCTGATATCTTTGCCGGATATCAGGCGGATGAACTGGATGCCTATAACGGCGCACCGGATGCGTTCCTCTGCGTCTATGGGCCGCGGTTTGACGGCGGTGACTTTGACTGGAACGGTGTCGTCTATCCGCCGACCTTCTTTGCAGTGGGCAGGGAGGACAACGCGATGAAGAACCTGCACTATGTCTACCCGGATCTGCTGGCACACGGCGTAGAACTGGAAGTGCACACCTTTGCCGGCGTCCCGCACGGACAGGCCGGTGTGAAGGCATATGACGGCTGCGTCAAGTATCCGAACTTCGAGCTCTGGGAAGTTCTGGCGGATGCATTTATGAAGGATGTCTACGCGAAACAGTAAGACCGATTACAATTGATATGAACCGCACCCCGCCCGGGGTGCGGTTTTATTGCCTTCCGATCTCCGGCGATACGCTGCGGGCGATCAGAGAAGGATTCTTTACTCCGCGTTAAATACATACTTGTCGAGCCGCTCGAAAGCTTCCTTTACCAGCGAGAACGGCAGAGCAAGATTCATGCGGATGTGGCACGGTCCGTGGAAGGCGCGTCCATCCTGCCAGAGAATGCCGTATTCCTGACCGCGT
This sequence comes from uncultured Lachnospiraceae bacterium, assembly GCA_902783375.1. Taxonomy (GTDB): domain Bacteria; phylum Bacillota; class Clostridia; order Lachnospirales; family Lachnospiraceae; genus Catonella. The sequence continues at coordinate 45,798 of CACZQN010000057.1, forward strand.
TTCTGGAGTTCGCCGATGTCCACACCGTGTTTCTCGCACCAGCCGGTGCAGTCGATGAAGAGCATGTAGGTGCCCTGCGGACGGCTGACGGTGACGCCTTCAAAGTGCTCTGCGATGTAGTTGCAGGCGTAGTTGATATTGTTCGTCAGGACCTGGCAGAGTTCATCGACCCACACATGGCCCTCCGGCTTGTAGGCGCCGATCAGGGCATACATGGAGAGAACATTCATGGAATTATAGTGGGAGAGAGAGGCCTCTTTCTTCATGCGGTCATGGAGCCAGTCATTGTAGACGATGTGGTAGGAACCGACCAGACCGGCGAGGTTGAAGGTCTTCGACGGTGCATAGAATGCAGCTGTACGCATTCTGGCGTCTTCGGACACGGACTGGGTCGGGATATGCTCATGGTCCCCGAGAATCAGATCGGACCAGATCTCATCGGAGATGACATAGACGTCGTATTTCTTGTAGAGTTCCATCGCCTTTTCGATCTCCCATCTCTCCCAGACACGGCCGCACGGATTGTGCGGAGAGCAGAAGACTGCGGCATGGATGTGCTGCTCTTTCAGCTTCTTCTCCATATCCTCAAAGTCCATGCGCCAGATGCCGTTCTCGTCGAGATGGAGCGGGGACAGGACCATGTCGTAGCCGTTGTTCCCGAGCGCACCGGTGAAACCGATGTAGGTCGGTGTGTGCAGAAGGACCTTGTCGCCCTTCGAGCAGACGACGTTCAGTGCGGTGATGACACCACCGAGCACGCCATTCTCGTAGCCGATATGCTTCGCCTCAAGGCCGGTCACACCGTGTCTGGTTTTCTGCCAGTCGATAATCGCATCGAAGTATTCCTTACGCGGTGCAAAGTAGCCATATGCCGGGTGGTTCGTGCGGCCGATGATGGCCTCCGGGATCGTCGGAACGGTGCGGAAATTCATGTCAGCGACCCACATCGGGATCGTGTCAAAGCCTTCTTTGGTTTCTGCGAACATTCCGGGAGCCGGATCGACGGCGATGGAGTCCATCCCGTGGCGCGGGAGCAATGTCTCAAAATCATATTTCATGGCAATTTCCCTCTCTTTTTTCTTTAAAAACAGGTGACATTGTACTATACTGAAACGGGCAGCAGTGCGGATGCAGAATTCCGGATTTCTGCTGCCAGAGTCCAGTATAGCACATTCGTGTGGAATTATCATCAGAATTGCTTATTATTTTTCACTTTTTATCCGCTGGCTGAAGCAGATACAGGAGGATTTTTCATGGCAGACATCATCGGCGTGATCAAGCAGACGGCAAATAAGTTTCTGAATATGTACGAACTGGAAACCGTGCACAAGAGCGGGATTCACGGGAAATATTTTCTTGCTTCCAGAAAGAAGAGCATCGAAGAACTGAAACTGGTATCCGGGAAGAATGAGCCGGACGGTGTGGCGATCTACGCACTCTACGGGGAGAAGCATGACCAGGTGGTGCTGGTGCACCAGTACCGCTATCCGATCGGCCGCTATGTCTATGAATTCCCGGCCGGGCTGGTGGAGAACGGGGAGGATTACCATGAGGCGGCGATCCGGGAACTGTTTGAGGAGACCGGTCTGACCCTGCATCCGATCGATGCGCCGAAGGGCTATGAGAAGGGCCTTTTCACGACAGTCGGCATGACGGACGAGTCCTGCGCGACGGTATTCGGATACTGTGAGGGAACACTGACGACCAGTCATCTGGAGGAGAGCGAGGAGCTGGAGATCGTCCTGGTGGACCGTGAGGAGGCAAAGCGGATTCTGGCGGAAGAGGAAGTTGCACTGCAGTGCGGCTATATGCTGATGCACTTTATCGCAGACGAGGAACCGTTCCGGTTCTTAGAGAAAGCCTGAGCATGGGACGCCGGACCTCCCAAAAACTTTCAGTTGTGCTTTCAGGGCAGATCGGGTATAATACATTATCTATGGGTTTCTGTCCATGTGCGGGCGGAGACCTGACAGGAAGACCAGAAGAGTAATTGTAACTGTCAAGGTTTAGGAAAAGCGTATGTTAAATCAGAAAAAGATTCGTCTGATGACGCGGATGGCCATATTCGAAAAGTCGAAAGAGGGAAAGGATGCCTTCAGGATCACGGGATTCTTTCGCTCTGATTATCTGCGTCTGGAACTGATTAAGACGATCAGCTGTATCACCATCGGCTATCTGCTGCTGGTCGGGATGGTGGTTCTTTACAACATGGAATACCTGCTTCTGCACGCGGTGGAGCTGAACTACCGGGCGCTGCTAATCCGGATTATCGGGGTGTACCTGGTGATTCTGATTGTTTATGTGGCGGGTTCTTTTGTCGGGTACACGTATGCATATCAGCGGAGGAGAAAGTTGCTGAACCGGTATCAGAAGTCGCTCAGATCTCTTGAGAAGATCTACAGGCAGGAGGATCAGGAAAGGAAGGAACAGGCATGACGGTACTGTTTGTGATCCGTGATAAGATTAAAGCCATCTACGGAAAGACATCGATGGTGATCATGCCGATCATCCGTTTCCTGGTGGCCTATATTGCATTTAACTATATCAATGGACAGATCGGATATGATACAAGGCTGCTGCAGCTGCCGGTGGTCGTCGTGCTCGCGGCGATTTCGGCCCTGCTGCCAAGCTATGTGACGGTCCTGATCGCGGCGGTCATGACGGTCCTGCATATCTTTGCGGCGGCGCCGCTGCTGTCGCTGATTTTCCTGCTGCTGCTGGCCGTGCTGTATTTCTTCATGGCGCGGTTCGCATCGCGGTATGCACTTGTGGTCCTGTTCATGCCGATCCTGGCACACTATAACCTGCTGCCGTTGGCACCGCTGGTTCTAGGCCTCATTGCTTCACCGACGGCAGTCTTTGCGGTGATCCCGGGCGTCATGCTGATCACCATTGCCAGGGCAATCAAGGATGCGATTCTCATGTCGACCTCGTCCATGGCCCTGCAGGATCTGCTGCCGCTGTATGTCTATATTGTCAAGCAGCTGACCAGCGACCGGGATATGATGCTGATGATCATCGTCAGTGTCTGTGTCCTGCTTGCAACCTGGGCGATCAGACGGATCCGGATGCCGCACGTCATCCTGATCAGCGTCCTCACCGGCATGGTGATGAACATCGCACTGTCGATCGTGGGGAATACCGTGATGGGGCTGACCTGGGATACCAGGACCGTGGTGATCGGAACCATCATCTCCGGTATCATCGCGCTGGTGATCCAGTTCTTCCGGTACCTGCTCGATTATTCGACGGTGGAGCATGTTCAGTTCGAGGATGACGATTACTACTACTATGTGACCGCGGTTCCGAAGCTGAAGGTGACCTCGCCGGAGAAGAGCGTCGTGAAGATCACCGAGGCACCGGAGGAGGAAGAGGAGCCGGAAGACGAGAAAGATCAGCCGGATCCTGCCCTGGTGGAAGCGATCGCGGCAGCGGAGGAGGAAGCAGCTGCGGATGCGGAGGAACTGACTGCGGCAGAGCAGTATGTGAATGAGAAAGAACTGGAAGCAAGGTATCTGGCTGGTGAGGAGATAGAAACGGAAGAATCGGATGGAAGTCATTAAAGCCTATATTTCGGATTATTTTAGATGGTGGTCAATCCCTCATATCGGCGCGCAGAACGTACTGGAGATCCTGGTACTTGCGTTCGTGATCTATTACATCCTGAAGTGGGTGCGGGACACGAGGGCCTGGACGCTGATGCGGGGACTGTTCTTTGTGCTGCTTTTTTACCTGATTGCACAGCTTCTGCAGATGGATGTGATCCTGTTCCTGATCCGGAACACGATCAACGTCGGCATCATTGCCCTGCTGATCCTGTTCCAGCCGGAGCTGAGAACGGCGCTTGAGAACCTCGGCCGGAGAAATATCCTCCCAAGCATCACCAATCTCACCGGCGGCTCGGTTCACACCCGTTTTTCATCGAGAACCGTGGATGAACTGGTGCGTGCCTCCTTCGATCTTGCGAAGGAGAAGACCGGCGCGCTCATGGTGCTGGAGAAGGACATCAAGCTGACGGAGTATGAAGAGACCGGGATCGAGATCGATGCCGCCATCTCCAGCCAGCTGCTGATCAATATTTTCGAGAAAAATACACCGCTCCATGACGGGGCTGTGATTCTGCGGGGCGACCGCGTAACGGCGGCGACCTGTTATCTGCCGCTCTCCGGGAATCTGAACCTGCCGAAGGCACTCGGGACGAGACACCGGGCGGCGGTCGGCATCAGTGAGATCACCGACAGCCTGACCATCGTTGTCTCGGAGGAGACCGGGATGGTCTCCGTTGCGCGGGATGGCATTCTCAGAGAGAACCTGACAAGAGACGACCTCAGGCAGGAACTGATCGAGGCCCAGAAGGCGATGCAGGAGACTCAGAGCGGAAGACGCTGGGGATTGTTTGGAAAGAAACACGAAGAGGCAGAGGAGGAAGAGGATATCTTTCATGAGCAGGATTAAGAAAGCGTTTACAGAGAATATCGGACTGAAACTCCTCTCGGTGGTCTCTGCGCTTATTTTGTGGCTGGTCATCGTCAATTCCTACGATCCGGTCATGACCAAGAACTTTACGCTGAACGTCACCATGCTGAACGGCGATGTTTTTAACGAACGGAATAAGGTCTATGAAGTCGTAGACGGAACGACGACGGATATCCAGGTGCGCGGAAAGACCAGCATTGTCAACGACCTGAAGGTGACGGATTTTAAAGCGACGGCGGACATCTCCAAACTGTCTCCGACCATGCACGCCAGCATCAATGTGGTCTGCACAAAGTCGAATGAAGTGGAGATTACCTTTACCGGCGGATCGAATCTGGTCACGGTCGTGCTGGAGGACCTGGTCAAGAGCCAGTTTAAGGTGAGCGTGGATTATTCGGGAACCGCGATGGAAGGATATTATGTCGGGTCCTCGAAGGCAACGCCGAACCTGATCGAGGTGAGCGGTGCGGAATCGGTGGTGAACAAGATTGCTTCCGTCCGCGTGGAAGTCAATATTGACGGAGCGACGGAGACATTCTCCACGATCGAAGAACCGATCGCATATGATACGGATGGCAATGAGATCTCCGGCGAGAGCCTTTCCTTCTCCGTCGGTGAGGTCTCGATTGCAACCAATGTCTTCCCGACGAAGGAGATCCCGGTCACGGTCGTGACGACGGGAATTCCGTATACCGGTTATGAGGTCGGCGACATCGCCTATGAGCCGCAGACGATCACCGTGGCCGGAGAGACGGCGAAACTGGCAGCGGTTGAGTCGATCCAGATCCCGGTGGATGTATCGACCAGGATCACCGATCTCGAGGCGGAGATCCCGATCCAGGATTATCTGCCGGAAGAGATTTATCTGACCGGTACGGACACCGGCGTCAATGTGCGGATCAGCATCGTAAGGCTCCAGACGAAGGAACTGGTGATTCCGCGGGATCTGATCGAACTGCGGAATACGGATACCGAGCATTACACCTATACATTCCCGGACGGGGCGCTGATTACGGTGCGCCTGAACGGACGGGATGAGGATCTGAAGGATATCTCGGCAGTGTCTCTGGCACCGTACATCGATGCCAGCGGGATTGTAGGAGAAGGAGAGTACAGCATGTCGATCGGCTTCGGGGTCGACGGATTGTCTGCGACCATTGAGAATACGCCGATTGTACAGCTGCGTGTCACCAGGATTGTAACCGATACAACAGAAGATGAATAAGTGGGGACGGAAAAATATATGAGAGTCAGTATCATCACACCTTTTCAGCGGGGACGGAATTATCTGGCGGACTGCCTGGATTCTCTGCAGGAACAGACTTACCGGGATTTTGAGCTGCTTCTGATTCTGGATCACCCGACGGAAGAGATCGATGATCTCCTTGCGGCTTATCCGGATCTGACCATCCGTGTGCTGCACCTGGGAAGTAAAGAAGTGACGCCTGCCATCATGCAGACCTTTGCGGATCAACTTGAGGAGGCAAGAGCGAATGAGCAGCTTGCCCTTGAAGAAGGCAGAAAGAAGACTGCCCTCCAGTATGACCAGATGACGCCGGAGGAATACCGGCTTTTCGTCAAGCCATATCAGTATTCCCAGGCCCTCCAGCTTGCCGGAGAACCGACCGGTGTATCTGCTGCAAGAAATCTGGGGCTCAGAGAGGCGGAAGGAGAACTGGTTTATTTCCTCGATTCCGATGACTATCTGTTCCCGGAAGCACTCGAAGAACTGGTGCTGCGCCTCGATGAGCGGGAAGCGGACGTGGTCTTCGGAAAGAAGCGATGGACCTGGTATTCGAGAGCTGGCTATCTTGCAGAGCTTGCCAAGAAAGAGGCAGAGCGGCTTGCAAGACTGGCGGAGCAGGGACTGGATGCGTCTGCCGAGTATACCGAGGATGCGGATGAGGCCGATGAGGAGGATGAGACCGGGGATTCCGATGACTCCAGTGCAGGCGATGACGGCGGCAATGCGGAAGATGATTCCGATGATATTGCTGCGGACGATGGGACCGGTGATGTCGACAGTTCCGCGGAGGAGATGACCGAAGAGGAAGAACTGACGGAGGAGGAAATGGCTGCCCGTGAGGAGCGGCGTGTGAACCGGATGCATCGCCAGGCGGTTCTGCGGCTGATCTCCAAGAGAAAGGGCCTCCGGAATGTCTCGATCCTGCACATCCTGATCCGGAAAGAGATCTTTACAGAGAATAATATTACGTTCAACGAGAACCTGCGCTACTTTGCGGACCTGCGGGTGGTCGGCCAGGTGATCGAGGCGTCGAACCGTATTTCAAGGAATTACCGTGCAAAGTATGTCAAGAGAAAGCACGGGGATCCGATTCATTTCCCGTCGATCGCGCAGGAGAAGGCGCAGGATAAGTTTGATCAGATGATCCTGGCTTTTGAAGATGCGATGGACGTCCTGCCGGATGAAAGCCGGTCGAAGTGGGCCATTTCCAGAAAACTGATCCGCTATTATACCGGTTACTACGTGACCCGGATGCGCCGGAGCAAAAAAGATCACTGGCGCGATACCCGGTATGATACCATGCGCCGGGTGATCGGGAACATCGACCCGGTGGTGCTGAAATCCCTCCGGGGATACCGGAAGAAGCATGTGAAGGCACTGCTGAAGAACAACCAGAAGCGCACAATGTGGCTGGTGAATTTCCGGCTCGGACGCAGAAAGCTCAAGCGGTTCTTCACCAAGAAGCACGAGCTGGCGAAGTATCTCTATCTCCACAACTTCATGGAGAAGCCGGTGATGGACAATTGGGTGCTCTGCGAATGCTTCTTCGGAAAGAGCTACGGGGACAACCCAAAGGCACTGTATGAATATATGCAGAAGACCTTCCCGGGGAAATATAAGTTTATCTGGTGTATCGACAACAAGGACAGCAAGATTCCGTACGACCACATCGAGGTGAAGCGTTTCTCGATCCAGTATGCGTACTATGTTGCCCGCTGCAAATATTTCATTTTCAATGTCCACCAGCCGGGCTTCATGCGGAAGCGTCCGGGACAGGTGTTCCTTGAGACCTGGCACGGGACGCCGCTGAAGCGTCTGGCCTTTGATATCGAGGACAACTTCAGCTCGACACCGGGCTACAAGCAGAAGATCTACAAGCAGGCGAGACAGTGGGACTACCTGGTATCGGCCAACCGTTTTTCGACCGATGTCTTCCGCAGCTGCTTCCAGTTCAATGGCCCGATGCTCGAATATGGCTATCCGCGGAATGATATCCTGCACCAGGAGAACCGCGATGCCGTGGCGAAGCAGATCCGCGAGAAGATCGGAATCCCGGCGGACAAGAAGACCATCCTCTATGCACCGACCTTCCGGGATAATGAATACTACGCGGCCGGCCAGTATAAGTTTGAACTGAAGCTGGATCTCGCGGCCATGAAGGAAGCGCTCGGGGACGAATATGTGCTCCTGCTGCGCACGCACTACTACATCGCCGATCACGTGGACGTGACGGGGATGGAGGACTTTGTTTTCAATCTCAGTAAATACGATGATATTTCGGAGCTGTACCTGATTTCCGATCTGTGCATCACGGACTACTCCTCGGTTTTCTTTGATTATGGTGGACTGAAGCGGCCGATGCTGTTCTACACCTACGATCTTGAAAACTACAGGGGAATCCTCCGCGGCTTCTACTTCAATATGGAAGAAGAAGTGCCGGGCCCGATGCTCTTCACGACGGAAGAAGTCATCGATGCGATCAAAAACATCGATACGATCCGCGAGCAGTACAAGGACAAGTACGATGCATTTTATGAGAAGTTCTGTGCGCTCGAGGACGGGCATGCTTCTGAAAATATCGTGAGGGAGGTTTTTGATTGAAAAATCTCATGAAATACCGGTTCCTCTTTACGGAACTTGTAAAGAAGGATATCAAGCTGAAATACCGCCGGTCATACCTCGGCATCCTGTGGACGCTCCTTGAGCCGCTCCTCACGATGATGGTGCTGACCGTGGTTTTCGGCGGATTCTACGGGAAATCGGACCGGACGTTTCCGGTGTATATCCTGACCGGACGTCTGCTGTATTCCTTCTTCTCGAACGCCACCAAGGCGGCGACGAAGTCGATCCGCAGCAATGCGTCGATGATCAAGAAGGTCTACGTGCCGAAGTATATCTATCCGGTCGCGACGATCAGCTCGAATTACCTGATCTTCCTGATTTCCCTGGTGGTGCTGATTCCGGTGGCGCTGGTTCTCGGCGTCTATCCGACCAGACATCTGATTTTTGCAGTTGTGCCACTTGTCATCCTGCTGGTGATGACGATGGGAATCGGTCTGATTCTCTCGACGCTGGCGGTGTTTTTCCGGGATATGGAGTATCTCTGGGGCGTCATCCTGATGCTGATCATGTACTCGTCGGCGATCTTCTATGAACCCGCCCGGGTCATGAAGAACGGGTACGGCTGGATCTTTGACATCAATCCGCTCTATGCCTGCATCGTGAATTTCCGGAATGCAGTCTTCGGAGCGGCTCCGGACCTCCGGGCGCTGGCTTTTTCCATGATTGTCGCGGTGGTGAGCCTCGGTCTTGGCCTGCTGGTCTTTTACAAGAATCAGGACCGGTTTATTCTGCATGTGTAACATCCCGCAGAGGAGAAGATAGTTTATGGCAAAATATGCAATTGAAGTCGAGCATGTCGGGATGCGCTTCAACATGAGCTCCGAGAAGGTGGATGACCTGAAGGACTATGTCATCCGGCTTCTGAAACGGCAACTGATGTACAAGGAATTCTGGGCGCTCCGGGATGTGAGTTTCAAGGTCGAAAAAGGGGACCGGGTCGGTGTCCTCGGCTTCAACGGAGCCGGGAAGAGTACGCTGCTGAAGGTGATCTCCGGGGTGCTGAAGCCGACGGAGGGAAGCGTGAAGCGGCGCGGGACGCTCGCACCGCTGCTGGAACTCGGGGCCGGCTTTGACAATCAGTACACCGGTGCGGAGAACATCTATCTCTACGGTGCCATGCTCGGCTATTCCAAGAAGTTTCTGGATGAGAAATACAACGAAATCGTGGAGTTCTCGGAGCTCGGCGAATTCATCGATGTGCCGGTGAAGAATTATTCGTCCGGCATGAAGGCAAGGCTGGGATTTGCGGTTGCTACAATTGTAGAACCGGATATCCTGATCCTCGATGAGGTGCTCTCCGTCGGAGATGCGAAGTTCCGAAAGAAGAGTCTTGCCAAGATTCAGTCCATGATTGCGGACAACGTGACGGTCCTCTTTGTGTCCCACTCGATCGACCAGATGCTGTCCGTGTGCAATAAGGCGATTCTGCTGGATCACGGTTCACTGATCGCTGCCGGTGAGGCGGCGGATGTAGCAGCGATCTACCAGAAGATGGTGGAGGCGGAAGAGCCGAAACCGGCGAAGAAGAAGCCGGCTACAGGGAAGACCGCTAAGAAACCGGCCAAGAAGAAACCTGCGGAAGAAAAACCTGCGGAAGCAAAGCCCGCAGAAGCAATACCTGCAGAACAGGAGGATAACGCGAAATGAAAAAAGTACTGACATACGGAACATTTGACCTGCTGCACGTCGGCCACATCAACCTGCTTCGTCGTGCGCGCGCACTGGGTGACTACCTGGTGGTTGCACTTTCGACCGATGAATTCAATGCGATCAAGCATAAGCAGGCTTATCATCCGTACGAGGCAAGAAAGACGATCCTGGAAGCCATCCGCTACGTGGATGAGGTCATTCCGGAGACCTGCTGGGAGCAGAAGACCACCGATGTCAAGGAACACGATATCGATATCTTTGTCATGGGCGATGACTGGAAAGGACAGTTCGATTTCCTGAAGGATCAGTGCGAGGTCGTCTATCTGCCGAGAACCGAGGGCATCTCCACGACCAAGATCAAACATGATCTCGGCGTCGGACATGAGGAAGAGGCGAAGAAGGACTGAGCAGAGGGCTCACCCGGTTGATGCCGGATGAAAGGATTGCAATGGAGCGATTAGCAGGCCAGGTACGTGGCAAGAAACTCTTCCTGCTCGATATCGATGGGACGATTTCTTTTGATGCGACACCGATTGACGGGACGCTGGACTTCTGCCGGAGAGTGCGGGAGATTGGCGGGAAGTATATCTTCATCACCAACAATTCCACGATGGGGAATGCCGATTATGTGAAGAAGTTTCTGAAGATGGGCATTGACGTGGATGAGAGCAGCTTTATCACGGCGACGACAGCGACGGTCCGCTACCTGAGGGAACACCATGCGAACGACCGGATTTTTGTCCTCGGGACGAAATCGCTGATCGCCGAACTGAGAAAGCAGGGCTTTTCGGTGACGGAAGACGTGGAGCCGGGGATTGATCTGGTGGTCGCTGCCTTTGACAACGAGCTGACCTATGAGAAACTGAAGCGCGCCTGCGAACTGCTGGAGACCAGGACACTTCCGTTTATCGCAACCAATCCGGATCTTGTCTGTCCGGTCGGTTTCGGCTATGTGCCGGACTGCGGTTCCATCTGCCAGATGCTGACGACAGCGACCGGGAAGGAGCCGGTCTATGTCGGGAAACCGAATCCGATCATCGTGGAGATGGCGCTCGATGCGACGGGGTATTCGCTGGCGGATACACTGGTCATCGGAGACCGGCTCTACACGGATATCGCGGTCGGGAACAATGCCGGCGCGGATACGCTGGTCGTCTTCACCGGAGAGGCGAAGATGGAGGATCTGGCGGAGACAGAATTCCCGCCGACTTACTATACGGAGACCATCCGCGGTCTCTATGAGGCGTTGCTGTGAGTATTAAGAGTTTACTGCGCCCTTTATTTAAAAAGACCATGGTGGCGGCCTACCATCTGATGCTGCCGATCGTTCCGGTCGACCGGAACATGGTGCTGTTTGACAGCAGTGTCGGGCTGAACTACACCGGTAGTCCGCGTGCGATCTATGAGCGGATGGTGGAACTTGGCCTCGACCGGAAGTATCACTGTGTCTGGCTGTTCCAGAAGGGAAGCGCACCGAAGGAACCGCTTCCCGGACGGGTGAAAGTCGTGCGGTACGGGAGATTTCTACATCTGTGGTACATGTGCCGCGGCGGGATCTGGGTTTTTGACACCAGGCAGCCGAAGTTCATCCGCAAGAAAGAGAACCAGCACTACATCCAGACCTGGCACGGGACGCCGCTGAAGAAGCTGGCGCTCGACATGGATTCGGTCCAGATGTACGGAGAGAAGGGCATCCAGGTCTACCATGAGAATTTCCGCAACAATGCGAAGACCTGGGATTACCTGATCGCGCAGAATGCCTTTTCGGATGCCATCTTCCGGCGGTGTTTTGATTTCCACGGAACCATGCTGCACACGGGCTATCCCCGGAATGATGTCCTGTTCCGGAAGAACAATCCGGAAGATATTGCGGCGATCAGAAGACAGCTGGGACTTCCGGAAGGGAAGCGGATTCTTCTGTATGCGCCGACCTGGCGGGATAATGAATATGATCCGGATGGGAAATATGCCTTCCGGCCGAAGCTGGATTTTGGCAAGCTCCGGGAGGCGATCGGTGAAGACACGGTGGTGATGGTCAAGTATCATTACCTGGTCGGAGACCGGATCGACTGGAGCGAATTCAGGGGCTTCGTCTATCCGTTCAATGCGGAGGCGGAGATCAGCCTGCTGTATCTGGCTGCGGATGCGCTGATTACGGATTATTCGTCGGTCATGTTTGACTATGCATTGCTGAAACGGCCGATGTACTTCTATACCTATGATCTGGAGAACTACCGGGACGAACTGCGTGGCTTCTATTTCGATTTCCTCGAGGAAGCACCGGGACCGATCTCGCTGACGACGGAGGAACTGATCCGGGACCTGCAGCAGACACCGGAGGAGCATGCGCGGCTCTATGCTGCGAAGGAACAGGCCTTCCGCGAGAAATACCACGACTACGAGCGCGGGGATGCGGCAGACCAGATCATCGGGCTGATGGCATCGTTTTAAAGACTGGCAAAGGAGATTTCCATGGCTGGAAAGAAAGAACTGGGATATCGTCTGTTTGCCCTGAATTACCGGATTGCTTCGCACTTTTCCGTGCGGGGCGATTCGGTTTTTTCTGTGATGACCCATGATGCTTCGGAAACGGGCAATGTCCGGACGATGGAGCGGTACGCGGCAGAGCACGGCGTGTTCTGCTTCACACACTACGGCAGAGAGCAGAAGGACGGACTGTCATCGGGAAATCCGGGGAAGATTCTTGACTTCTTTTTCCGGAAGCCCTGGCAGATGGCGAGGGCCCGGTATATCCTGATGGACAATGAATTCCTGCCGCTCTCGTACCTCCGTGTGCGGCGGGAGACGAAGGTCGTCCAGCTCTGGCACGGAACCGGGACGATCAAGAAGTTCGGACAGGATGTGAATGAAGGCCGCCTGAAGGAACTGGAGAGACGGGCGAATGAGAATATCGACCTTCTCCCGGTCAGCCATGAGAAGTGGCGGAGCATCTACGCCGGTGCCTTCGGCATTCCGGAATCAAAGGTCTGCGTGACCGGCCTGCCGCGCACCGATGCGCTGCTGCGGGCCGCCAGAGAGGACACAGAAGGCGCCAGAGGGAGAGTACTGGCTTACCTGAAAGGACAGCAGGCAGCATTGCCAGCGTCCATCCGGAGCTTCTATCTATACGCCCCGACATTCCGTGACGATGAGACGGCTGCACCGCGGCTGCATCTGGATCTTGGGAAGCTGACAGCGCTCCTGCCGGAGAGCATGACGATATTTGTCCGCCTCCATCCGGAGGTCGCGAAGCGGTGGCGGGAGCAGAAGGTGGGAGACACTGAAGGAGCGGCAAAGGCAGACGGGCGGATTCTCGATGTTTCCGCGTATCCATCCCTGACCGATCTCTTCCTGGCGTCGGACGGGCTGATTACGGATTTCTCATCGATCATGTATGACTATGCGGTCCTCGGGAAGCCGGTCTTCTTTGCCGCAGATGACATGGAGCATTTCCTGAAAGAAGACCGCGGCGTCTACCTGCCTTATGGAGAGGACCTTCCGGGCCTGATCTGTCATGACGAGAAGGAACTGGCTGAGGCGATTGCAGGGGAGACTGCGGGAGCTGCTTCCGGATCCGCGAAAGAGGAAACAACGCTGACGTCGCAGGCGAAGAGAGAGGCTTTCCTTGAAGCAAATTATGCGTTCCTGGACGGGAATGCCTGCGCAAGAATCTGGGAATGGATGCGCCGCTGAGCGAAATAAAAAAATGCGTACTGAATGAAATCAGTACGCATTTTTATTGATGAACCCTTTGAACAGGGTCATGATCAGGATCTTGATGTCCATCAGGTAGGTCCAGTTCTCGATGTAGTAGAGGTCGTATTCGATTCGCTTCCGGATGGAGGTATCGCCGCGGTAGCCATTCACCTGAGCCCAGCCGGTGATGCCGGGACGGACCTGATGCTTGATGTTGTAGCGGGGAATCTCCTCCTGGAACTTCTGGACGAAGAAGGGACGCTCCGGGCGCGGCCCGACCAGACTCATGTCACCCTTGAGGACATTGAAGATCTGCGGCAGCTCGTCGATACTGGTCTTCCGGATGAATTTCCCGATCGGCGTGACGCGGGGGTCATCCCGCTTGGTCCAGGCCTTCTTCTCCTGGGCCGGATCCTGCACCTCCATGGAGCGGAACTTGTACATCTGGAATTCCTTGTTGTGGAGGCCGACACGCACCTGCTTGAAGATCAGCGGTCCCGGCGACGTCGCCTTGATGATGATCGAGACGATGATCATCGGGATGCCGAAGATGATCAGCATAACGACAGCGCCGAACAGATCCGTGATCCGCTTGATCACCCGGTTGACGGTGTTCGTCAGCGGGACGTGGCGGATGTTGACGACCGGAAGACCGTCCAGGTCTTCGGTGTGCGCCGTGGTCGGAATGATGTTGCCGTAGTCCGGGACGAACTGGGTGTGCACACCGGACTTCTCACAGGTCGCGACAATTCCTTCGAGCATGGAGAAATTCTTCAGCTGCAGGGTGATGGCGATCTCGTCAAAGGTATGCTCGGCGAGCATCTGCGGGAGGATCTCCGTCGTTCCGATGATCTTGATTCCCTTATATTCATGGCCGATCCGGCGCTCATCATCCAGAATCCCGTAGACGTGGTAGCCCCACTCCGGATTCGCAAGGATCCGGTCGATGTAGCTCTTGGTCGCCTGGCTGTAGCCGACAAACAGGATGTGCTTCTGGTTGAAGCCGCGCAGCCGCGCCTCGTAGAGGACATTCCGCAGAAAATAGCGGAACGTCAGGCCGAGGAAGATGTTGATGCCGAAGAAAAAAAAGATGAACGAACGCGAGATGTCCATCTCCCGGAAGAAATACAGCAGGACCGGGAAGCAGAGCACGGCGATGACATTCGCCCGGATGAAGATCTCAAATTCATACCGCAGCCGCTTCGCCCGCATCGGCGTGTAGAGGCCGCACAGGTGGTAGATGATCAGGTAGACCGGTACCAGATAGATCAGCCACTCCATGTAGTGGGAGAGTGGGTACCACAGCGCATGCTGCGGCGGGAAGATCTCAAAGCGGATCGCGTAGGCCAGAACGAAGGACAGGACGATCATCACTGCATCGATCAGCACGTAGATCCGGTTGAGGGATTGCTGGTTTTCTTTTATCATAAAGGATGCTCTTTCTTTCGTGGTTGTAAAACTGCATCCCCATTATAGCCGATTCTTTCTAAATATGCTATGAAATCTTGATAAATAATCCCAATTGTTCACATGAAATTCACAATCTTCGCTTATGATGGGCGTGTAGGAGTGACCCGCGGAACCATTTGCGCGGAGAAAGGACTGAAATGAACGAAAACGATAGAAGAGATGAAGAGTTCTCGAATGTGAGCGATTATCTTTCTCAGATCCGGGATGCGCAGGAACAGCAGCCATCGGAACCGGTGGAAGATGTCGAAACGGTCGAAGAAGTGACGGAGACCGCGGAAGAGACCGTGACCGGAGAGGATGCGGCACAGCCGTCCGATGCGGCCGAGAACACAGAAACCACGGAGACTGTCTGGCATGCGGCAGAATCCGGGAGCGCAGATGCGCATCAGGATTCCTACGGGAGTTCAGAGAGCATGACGACCTCCGGTGCACCGAACTATTATGTACAGCAGCCGGATACTCCGGAGAAGAAGCGGAAAGGATCGGGGCTGGTTGTGGCAGCGATCGCCGTCGTGCTGATCCTGGCTGTCGCGATCTCTGCGACGGTCGGTGCGAGCGTCGGCTATCTGACGAGCAAAAATCAGACACAGGCATCCTCCCAGACCAGTACGGAACAGACAGATCCGAACCAGAATGTCACGCAGAATGCACCGACTGACAGAAACGGCGGTCTGAACCGCAGACCGGGCGGTGATGATGGCAATACCCCGCCGGAGCGGAGAGAAGGACAGGAGGGAGAGGCCCTCGGCGAAACCCTTCCGAAGCAGAGCAATCCGGAAAACAATGGTGTTTCGATCGGCCAGACCGCAACGGCCGGGAAGGTGGACCTCGGAATCGCCGGTGATCTTTCTCCGATCGTCGAGGCCGTCATGCCGTCGATCGTTGCGATCACCAGCCAGTCGACACAGACCGTGCAGAGCTATTTCGGCGCCTATACGAGAGATGTTGTCGGTGCCGGATCCGGCGTGATCTTCGATCAGGAAGATGACCGGATTCTGATTATGACAAACAATCACGTCATCGAGGGTGCAAAGAGCATCGCCATTACCTTCAGTGATGAAGAGATCGTGGAAGGCCAGATCGTCGGAACAGCAGCAGGGAAGGATCTTGCTGTGGTCGAGGTCATGAAGGAAGATATGAAGCCGGAGACGCTCGCCGCAATCAAGGTGGCAACACTCGGTGATTCTGACCAGATGAAGGTTGGCCAGATGGTCCTTGCCATCGGCAATGCGCTTGGCTACGGCCAGTCGCTGACGGTCGGCTACATCAGTGCGCTCGACCGTGTGGTGACGGTGGATGGCGTGACGCTGTCCCTCCTGCAGACGGATGCGGCAATCAACCCGGGCAATTCCGGTGGTGCCCTGATCAACCTGTCCGGTGAAGTCATCGGCATCAATTCCGTCAAATTTGCCGATGAAGATGTCGAGGGCATGGGCTATGCGATCCCGATGGACACAGCTGTTCCGGTTGTGGAAAGCCTGCGGAACGTGGTGCCGGAAGAAGAGCGTGGCTTCATCGGGATCTACTACCGTGAGATCACCGATGAGACACATAACTACTACAATATCCCTTACGGCCTGTATGTGACGGGCCTTGCCGAGGGCGGCGCAGCCGAGAAGGCAGGCGTCCAGGTCGGTGATATCGTGATCGCAGTGGATGGCGAACAGGTGCTGAGTTCTGCAGATGTCACCTATGCGCTGCAGTCGAAGAAGGCGGGCGATCGCGCGACCATTACCGTTGAACGGTACCAGGAAGGCGTCTACGAGGAGACCGATATTGATCTGATCCTCGGTGAGAAGCCTGCAGAACCGGCGCAAACAGAACAGGGGACACCAGACCAGCAGATGCCGGAGGAACAGAACCCGAACCAGCAGGCACCGGACCAGCAGAACCCGGGCGAACAGACACCGGATCAGCAGACACCGTTCCCATACTGGATGTTCCCGGATGGTGATGACGATGACGACGAAGGCTACAATCCTTTTGGCTGGCTCTTCCCGTATCTGAACGGCCTCTACCCGGATGAAGAAGGTGGAAGTTCTTCCAACAACGGAAATGGCAGCGGAAGCGACAGCGGCAACAGCAACAACAGCGGCAATGGCGGCGCCATTCCGCGGAGATAATCCTTAATACAACAGAATAAAGGGCGGCTGCCCCGGACGGGCAGTTGCTAAGATTTGACATTGAACAGTACAGCAAAATATGATAAAGTTGTACTGTTCATTGTTGTTTACAGATCCCTGTTCCGTTCGGTATGAACAGGGATGATGAAAGAAGAAAAGCGGAGTTACATGGCTGTATATGAATTGATTGCCCCCTGTCATTTCGGTCTGGAGGCGGTACTGAAAAGAGAGATTCAGGATCTCGGATATGAGATCACGGAAGTGGTCGACGGCAGAGTGTCGTTCACCGGGGATATTTCTGCGGTGGCGCGGGCGAATGTGTTCCTGCGCACCTGCGAGCGCGTGCTGGTGAAGGTCGGCAGTTTCCACGCGGAAACATTTGACGAATTATTTGAAGGGACCAAAGCCCTGCCGTGGGAGAGCTTCCTGCCGAAGGATGCAAAGTTCTGGGTGAAGAAGGCTTCCTCCGTGAAGAGCAAGCTGTTCTCACCATCGGATATTCAGCGGATCATGAAGAAGGCGATCGTGGAGCGCCTGAAGATCCAGTATCACATGGAATGGTTCCCGGAGGACGGGAAGGAGTATCCGATCCGGGTCTCGCTGTTAAAGGATGAAGTGCTGGTGGCGCTTGACACCTCCGGAGAATCGCTGCACAAGCGCGGCTACCGGAAATTTACGAGCGAGGCGCCGATCTCGGAGACGCTGGCCTCTGCGCTGATTCTGCTGACGCCGTGGAAGAAGGATCGGATTCTGATCGATCCGTTCTGCGGATCCGGGACGATCCCGATCGAAGCGGCCATGATCGGCATGAACATCGCGCCGGGAATGCGGCGGGATTTTACGGCCATGGACTGGGATTTTGTTCCGCGGAAGACCTTCGATGCGGCAAGGCGGGAAGCGGAGACGAAGATCGACCGGGATGTGGAACTGCAGATCCAGGGCTATGACCTGGATCCGAATGTGCTGGTCCTGGCGCGCGGCAATGCAAAGCTTGCGGGCGTCGACCACCAGATTCATTTCCAGCAGCGGGATGTGAAAGACCTGCATTCGCCGAAGTCCTACGGATTCATCATCACGAATCCGCCTTATGGCGAGCGGCTGGAGGACAAGGCAGCGCTCCCGGCTCTGTATAAAACCATCGGAGAAGCATTCGGCGGTCTGCCGACCTGGTCTTCCTATATCATCACCAGCTACGAGGATGCAGAGCGGTATATCGGCAGGAAAGCGGCGAAGAACCGCAAGATCTACAACGGCATGATCCGGACGTATTTCTATCAGTATCCGGGACCGAAGCCGCCGCGGCGCGACCCGAAGTCGGAATGACGGCGCAGGATAGAACAGAGTTGACAGGACGCACGGCTATCGTTGGAGGCAGCAGATGACAATCAGGGAACTTGTTTTTGCAACAGGGAATCAGGATAAAATGCGTGAGATCCGGGAGATCCTGAAGGATCTGGGCATCCCGGTCCATTCGCAGGGAGAACTGGGCATCGACATCGACGTCGAAGAGAACGGCACGACATTTGCAGAGAATGCACTGATCAAGGCGAAGGCGATCGCGGCGGTCTGCGGAAAGCCGACGCTCGCGGATGATTCCGGTCTTGTGGTGGACTATCTCGACGGCGCGCCGGGGGTGTACTCTGCCAGATATCTCGGACGGGATACGAACTATGATATCAAGAACCAGTACATCATCGACCAGCTCGCGGATGCGAAAGGAGAGGAGCGGAGTGCCAGATTCGTCTGCGCGATCGCACTGGCCATCCCGATGGAGGACGGCACGATCCGGACCTGGACGACAGAGGGCGTCATGGAGGGACAGATCGGCTACAAGATCGCGGGAGCGAATGGCTTCGGCTACGATCCGATCTTCTATCTGCCGCAGTATGGCATGACTTCGGCTGAGATCAGCCCGGAGCAGAAGAACAGCATCAGCCACCGGGGCCAGGCACTGGTGAAGATCGAGCAGGTGATCCGTGAACTGGTGGCGGAGACGGCAGAATCTGCAGCAGACACCGAGGAACAGCAGGCAGATGAAGATGGGAGTCAGAATCACAGGACATACAGAATTCTCGTCGTGAGTGATACCCACGGCAAAACGGCCAATCTGACGAATGTGGTCGCGAAGATCGGGGAGATCGATATGCTCCTGCATCTCGGGGATGTGGAAGGAGACGAGGATTATATCAGAAGCCTGGTTTCCTGCCCGGTGCACATGGTGAAGGGAAACTGTGACACCTTTACCAAGCTGCCGGCGACAGAGGTTGTGGACCTCGGCGAACACCGCATTTTCATGGCGCACGGTCACCGGCACGGCGTCCAGTATGGTCCGGAGGAGATCGCGGAAGCTGCACGGGACAACTACTGCGACGTCGCATTTTACGGACACACCCACGAACCGAAGATGGACCGGCTGTCGGATGTCATCATTGCCAATCCGGGAAGTCTGTCGCTGCCGCGGCAGGACAGCCACCGGCCGACATTCCTGATCTTTGAGATTGACCGGAAGGGAGAGATGCACTTTGTCTGGAACTCCATCAGTCCGGACGGCGAGAAGATCATGCAGGAACCGGTGTAAATCCATTTCAGGATCATGTGCAAGGTGTCTGAAAGAATTCAGACATGGTATAGATGCCACGAAGGCAAAGGAGGTATAAGGTATGAGTGAGTATTTGGGTAAGGAGATCAGAAAACTGGGGTTTGGCCTGATGCGTCTTCCGAGAATCGAAGGACAGAACGATGTCATCGATGTGGAGCAGACCAAGGAGATGGTCGACCTGTTCTTAGAGGCAGGCTTCACCTATTTTGACACGGCATGGGCTTATGGTGGCAGCGAGGATGCGATCCGCCAGGCACTGGTTGAACGGTATCCGAGAGAGCGTTATCAGCTGGCGACGAAGAACGCCGCATGGATCGGGGAGCAGACGAAGGAAGCTGCCGAGAGCCAGTTCACCACATCTCTTGAGAGAACCGGTGCAGGTTACTTTGATTTTTATCTGCTGCATAACCTGGGCAATGAAAGAACCCACGTGTTCGATGATTTTGATCTCTGGAATTTTGTCAAAGAGAAGAAGGAGCAGGGCCTGATCAAGCATATCGGCTTCTCCTTCCATTCCACACCGGAAGAACTGGAAGCGATCCTGATCGCACATCCGGAAGCAGAATTTGTCCAGCTGCAGATCAACTATGCAGACTGGGAGAATCCGTCCATCCAGTCGAAGGGTGTTTATGAGATGGCTAGAAAATACGGCAAGTCCGTCATCATCATGGAGCCTGTCAAGGGCGGCATGCTTGCCAATCCGCCGGAACCGGTCAGAGAAGTGTTCAGGGCAGCGGATCCGGATGCATCCTTTGCATCCTGGGCGATCAAATTTGCGGCGAACCTGGATGGCGTCATCACCGTTCTTTCCGGTATGAGCAATGTCGCACAGATGAAGGATAATCTTTCCTATATGAAAGACTTCAGCGGCCTGACCGAGAAGGACCAGAAGGTTCTCGATGATGCGGCAGCAGCACTTGCAGCGATTCCGCTTATCCCTTGCACCAGCTGCAATTACTGTGCAAAGGTCTGCCCGATGGAGATCGGCATCTCCGGCTCCTTCAATGCGATGAACCAGTATACCCTGTACGGGGATCTGGAAGGCGCAAAGCGGAAGATCGGCTTTGATGTGGTCCGTGTTGGCAGAAAGACGGCGGATCAGTGCATCCAGTGCGGTGCCTGCGAAGAAGTCTGCCCGCAGCATATCGGTATCCGTGAGGAACTGGTAACAGTTGCTGAGACGCTTGGCTGAGCATGAAGACATGAACGCGATGTCCCCCGGCATCCGCCGGGGGACAATCATATGTCTGGCGAAAGATTTGATGCCTGGGAGATGAAATATGGACAGCAAACAGATCAAACGGTTTTTCCTGTATCTTGCAGGACTCGTGATTCTGGCAATCGGCCTGATTCTGAATACGAAATGTACGCTCGGCGTGTCGCCGATTCTTTCGGTAGCATTCAGTGTCTCGGAGATCTGGAAACTGAATTTCGGAGATGTGACGCTGGTGTGGTATGTCACATTTATTCTTGTAGAGATCGTACTGCATGTGATCAACAACCAGGGGACGGAGCGGAAGAAGAAGCTGGTCATGGATGTCCTCCAGCTGCCGCTGTCCATCGGGTTCACCCGCATCATGAATCTGTTCTCTGCCATCTTCCCGGTCTTTGAGACCGATTACCAGGGACAGTTCCTGGGAAGCCTTGCAGGCCGGATTCTGATCCTGCTCATTGCGATCATCCTGACGGGAATCGGCGCATCCCTGACACTCCGCATGAAGCTGATCCCCAATCCGGGCGACGGCATCGTGGCTGCGATCGGAGAGGCCGTCCGGCGTGACAACGGAACCGTGAAGAACTTTGTGGATGTCTGCTGTGTCATCATCACACTGCTCATCTGCTTCCTGACCGTCCGGAAACTGGTGGGAATCGGGATTGGAACGATCATCGCCGCACTGGGCGTCGGCCGTGTGATGGCAGTCTGCAATAAGGTATATGACAAGGCCGGCCTCAAAGTATGACGAAAGGTCTGCAGTTTGGCAGGCATCAGAGATGAAGAGAGAAACGACAAACCCTGGAAATTCAACGTTCCGGGGTTTTTCATGTTCAAAATCTTTGATCGGATTTCATGGTTCCACTCTTGATTATTTCCGGAGATAGAATATAATATAGATGGAGGTTAGAATCTGCTAACCGCTGTTATATCTCTCTTCCTGAGACGTTTAAGGAGGCGGCATCATGTTTTGGGATAGAGTGGCTGGCGTATATGACGTATTCGTCAATGTCATTAACAGGAAGACACATCTGAAACTGAAAGAGATCGTATCAAAGCTGATCGGCAAAAACACGGAACGCTTTATCGAAAAGGTGAACGCTGTACACCTGCAATCGAAGGGAAAAACGGAGAAAAGAGTATGACAACAGAACAACGCGCGAAGATATGTAAACGGATGCTTTGGATCATTCCTGGCCTGATTCTGGCCATCATCGGCGACTACTGTATGGGGGTCGAGCCGAAAGGCAGCACGAGCTGCGGAACGCTGATCCACAACTACAACGTTATTTATGAAGCGGCACAGGGCGATACTGCTCGAGCTGTGGCAGCCTGGAACCGTTCCTACGCGGTGCAGGCCTTTCCCTATTGGGTATCGTTTATCGTGCTGGGGATCGCCTCCACCGGCGGATGGACCGCCGTCGTCCTGAAGGGCGTGCTGCCGCTGAAAA
>CACZQN010000058.1 GCA_902783375.1 uncultured Lachnospiraceae bacterium
ACATTTGTTCTTATTTCTCTACAAGCGTTTTTTCCGATTCATCTCCTCCCTGAAGAGGAAGGAGAATTCTCGTTATTCTATGTTAAAATCCACAATGTTGCGCCATTCCTGAGTTTTATGTTAATACTGACTACAGATATACATGGGGGTATTCTGAGATGACAAAGAAACGATTGATTGCATTATTGATCATGCTGACGGTCCTGATCGGGATCAGTGCCTGCGGAAAAGAAAAAGAAGCAGGAACCGGCTCTGCCGGCAGTTCAAAAGAGCCGCTGACGATGACTTCATCAGCGGGCAAAGACGGAGCGGAGAACAACAACGGATCAAATGGCAATGGCGGAGCGGGAAGCAACGACGGAGCAAACGGGAATGGCACCTCTGCCTCCGCTGACAGTGGTACATCCGTGACGCTCGCGGATGGTTCCACTCTCTTCCAGTTTGAGAGTGGGGATATCGCCGTCAGCGAGGATAGCGGGGTGAAGTACCTCAAGGGGATGATCCTGGTGTACACCCTCGGGGAGCCGACAGAGGATCTGCAGGACCGTATCATGGCGCAGACGGGCGGTGAGATCGTCGGCCGGCAGGCCGGGATGATCCCGCTGCTGGAGATCCGGACGGACAAGGCGTCTTTTGAGGAGCTAGAGTCCATCTGCGAAACACTGCAGGCCTTCCCGGAAGTCGCATTTGCTGAGCCGGAAATCCTGCTGGAGGGTGGTCTGGAGACCGTCAACACCCTCGTGCCGGATGAAAACCCATGGTCTTCGGACGCAGCGAATGCAACCATCCCGGACAAGGGGGATGAGAACCATCCGGGTGGAAATGACTGGTGGGCGGAAGTGATCCGTGCCTATTCAGCCTGGACGGCTGCCGGAGAGATCACAACACCGGTACCGGTGGGTGAATTTGATTCTTACTTTCAGCCAGAGCATCCGGACCTGGATGCGAATATGCACCTGGTCAGCCTGGAACTGCAGTCCGGCAGTCTGTACAGACATCCGTCTGAAAATGGAATAAGCGTTACACTGGATGATGGGACGAAAACCACCATCAGTCATGGCATGCATATCGCAGGTGTGATCGCCGCCGAGAATAACAATGAGGGCATCCGCGGCATCGCGGATCGCTCCCGGCTCTACTGCGTTTCCCACACGGTCGTGGACGACAGCCTGACGGGAAATGCTGCGGAATTCTATGTGCATGCCAGCCCGGCACAGTTCAGCTACTATTTCTCGAAACTCGTCGGTGAATACGGCGTCCGCGTGCTCAATTACTCCATGGGACTGAACGGGACGATGTCTGAAACGCAATTTTCCAGCTCCGGTGAAAGCGGTACCTACGAGGCGTATCTGGCTTCGCGCCAGGCGACCGCGGATGCATATGCCAGGATGGTCCTTCGCCCGATGCTCATGGCCATTGCAAATGGCTTTGACCAGTATATCTGTGTTCAGTCTGCAGGAAATGGCTCGGAAAGTGGCAGCGGCAGAACGCCGTTAGATTCCGGGATCAACGGCTTTTTTGCAAGTATTACCGAAAAAATGTTCCAGGAAGAGATGCTGGCATTTGCCGGGGAGCAGAAAGCACTGAACGACGTACAGAAGAGCCGCCTGCAGGATCTGCAGTGGAACGACATCCGGGATCGGATCATCATTGTCGGCGCATCTTCCGATGAGCCGGATGGCGAAAAGAAATACATGCGGCTTGATACGTCAAACTATGGAAGCGGCATCGATCTCTTTGCCCCGGGTGACTCTATTTACAGCACGCAGACAGAGGGTCGATACCTCAAGGACAGTGCTGCGAGCGGCACCTCCATGGCCGCACCGATGGTAACCGGTTCCGCCGCCCTCCTCTGGTCGATGGAGCCCGGACTCCCGCCGGCGGAGATCAAGAAGATTCTGACAGAGTGTACAGACGGCAGCGTGGACGATGCTGCTGCGGAACCGAACACCCATCCGCTTCTCAATGTCGGACTTGCTGCAGAGTACATGAAATATTACATGTTCGTCCGTGACGTCATGATTCCGGAGTACGGTCTGCAGAAGGGCGCACAGGAGGGCTGGTCCGCAACCAGTGATGACGAATGGATGGAGCCGGAGGGCATCATCACGGCCTGGATCGGCAATATGGACGGACAGACCGGGGATGAGATGGTAGTCTTCCGCTTCGAAAGAGACCCGGAGTCCAGTTATTCCGACAAACGGTACGCCCTGATGCTGGATCTGTTTACGATCCGCGATGGTCAGGTGACGATCCTCGACACCCTGAACACGTCCTACACCCTCACGAAGAAGTTCGCGATGGACCTGGAAATGAACGTTTCCGCTGCACCGCAGGGTGACCGGACGGATATCCTCTTCGAGATTGAAGAGGAAGAGAAGGATCTGTACGGATCTACCAGATATGTTACCTGGGTTGTCACCTCAGATGGGGAAACCCTGACGCTGCAGGACGGAGATGCCGCCGCATATGAGACGAAAGACCGCATTTTCGACATGAGCAAGAAGAGCAGCCGGGAAGACAAGGCGCGGGATCACTATACCTACCTGGTTACGGACGGCTGCCGGCTGACCTGGTATCTGGACTTTGTCTTTACCGACAAGGACTATATCCCGGCAGGCTATGTGCGCGACTATACTTCCGGGGAGGCCGGAGACGCCGCTGCCGCTTCGGAGCAGGAGGCGATCCAGTCCGTGCTCTGGAGCAATCCGCCGAAGAAAGGGGCAGAACCACGGCGCGTCCGTTCCGAGCGGTATCAGGACGGCGAGCTGAAATCCTTCCATCAGTATGCCTACGATGCAGACGGTCTGCTGCTCTACGATGGTTATTTTGAAGCGGATGGTGAACTTTCCAGCATCACGCACTATGAATACGACGATGCCGGCGGACTGATCCGGGAAACCGAGATCGACGAGAATGGTGTCATCAACTACTCCATCGGCTATGAGAATGATGACCAGGGCAACCAGATCAGAAGATATACGATTCCGGAAGGCGGCGGGGAGATCACGGACTGGGACGAGTACGAATATGACAGTGCCGGCAACCAGATCAAGTGGCGCGGCTACCGCAAGGAGGAACTTTCCTTCTACTGGGAATATCAGTATGATGCCGCCGGCAATAAGATCGGCTGGCAGCGCTATGATGCAGACGGCACCCGGACACAGGCACAGACCAGCGAATTTGACGCAGAAGGCCACATCCTCTCCGCCCATGGTGTAGACGATCAGAACGGGTCGGAGAACTTGACGACCTACGAGTGGACAGACAACTATCATACGCGGAGGAGCCCGTGGTACTACTCCAACAACGGCAAACTCGCCGGATATGATGTCTATACCTATGATGACTATGGAAATGTGCTGAGCTTCCGGACACTGGATGCGGATGGCAGACTGCAGAACGAACAGTGCTATATCTACGACTGACCGAACTGGCCAGGCTTGACTAAAATCCGTCTTTTTCTATTGAATAGTCATGCCACCCTGCTCCAGACGACCGATCCTGACCAGTCCTCTCATGACTAATAAGAACAATTCTCATCTTCCTGGTCATGCAAACGCGCCTTCTCCCGACCCTCAAAGTGAGGTTTCAGGGAGAAGGCGCGTGTTTTGCATGATTAGTAATGGTGATTTTTCTCTTGCCAGTCAAGAGACCCGCCGGAAGTGAGCCATCCAGAGCAATTTCCGCATGACTATTGAATTGATTTTTCGCTTTTCTGGTCGTAGCAGGACCTGAGGAGAAGCATCACATATCATAGTTAGCCCCGAAGAGAAGCATCAAATATCATAGCAAAGCCCCGGGAGAAGCATATCCGTGCTTCTCCCCCCTTCTTCTCTTGCACTCCCCCTCACTTTCTGCTATGATAAACGCTGTACGCATAAAGATAGGAGGCGAGTTCTTTGGTTTTCGGGAAACATATCAACAAATATTATCTCCGCTATGGCTGGATGCTGCTGTTGGGGCTGATTGCCCTCGTCATCGTCGACTACATGCAGCTGAAACTGCCGGAGATCTACCGCATGGTCGTGAATGGCATGAACGACGGTGCGGTCGAGGTCGATGGGGTCATGAAGACCTTCGACATCGATTTTCTGCTGGATGAGATCTGCAGGCCGCTGCTCTTCGTCATCCTCGCAATGGTGACGGGGCGTTTTCTGTGGCGTGTCGGTTTCTTCGGGGCTGCGCTCCGCGTCGAGGCCGATCTCCGCGATGCGATGTTCGACCACGCGAAGGATCTCTCACAGCAGTACTACCACGTCAACAAGGTCGGCAATCTGATGTCGCTCTTCACGAACGACCTCGCCACCATCGGCGAGTGCTTCGGGAGCGGTGTTCTGACCCTGTGTGATGCCGTGGTTCTCGGCGGTCTTTCTTTCTATAAAATGTTCCGTATGGATCTGCAGATGTCCTGTTTCAGTCTGATCCCGATGGGCTTCATGTTCATCATCGCCCTGATCGTGGGCTTCCGGATCGATAAGAAATGGAAAGAGCGCCAGGAGGCCTTCTCGGCGCTGTCCGACTATTCGCAGGAATCCTTCACCGGCATCGCCGTGATCAAGGCATTCGCAAAAGAAATCAAGGACCTGAACGAATTCAAGAAGCTGAACCAGCACAACGAGGATGTAAATGTCCAGTTCGTCCGCCTCATCATGGTCATGCAGATCAGCATCACCCTGTTCATCGAGTCGGTCATCTGCGTCATCATCGGCTACGGCGGCTACCTGGTCTACAAGGGACAGTTCAACGCCGGCCAGCTGGTCGAGTTCATCGGCTATTTCACGACCGCGGTCTGGCCGATCCAGGCCATCGCCTTCCTGATCCAGGATACCGCGAGAGGTCATGCCTCGGTACAGCGAATCGCAGAACTGCTGGATGCAAAGGTCGATGTCAAGGATGAGCCGACGAAGCTGAAGAATCTTCACCCGGACATCCACGGCGGAATCGAATTCCGCGACCTCTCCTTCACCTATCCGGAAGGAAAAGTGGAAGTCCTGCATGATGTCTCGTTCAAGATCCCTGCCGGCAATAACGTCGGCCTGATCGGCCGCACCGGTTCCGGCAAGACGTCGATCGTCGACCTGATCACCCGCACCTACAATGTGCCGGACGGCAAGATCCTGATCGATGGTCTCGATGTGAACACGATTCCGATCAAGGAACTCCGGAAGCACATCGCCTATGTGCCGCAGGACAACTTCCTGTTCTCCGACACCATCTCGAGCAACATCGCATTTGCATTTGAAAATGACAGCGACACGGAAGCGATCACGCGTGCGGCGACGCTGGCCGATGTCCATGAAAATATCGAGGAGTTCCCGGAGCAGTATGCGACCGTTCTCGGCGAACGCGGCGTCACCGTCTCCGGCGGCCAGAAGCAGCGGATTTCCATCGCGAGAGCACTGATGAAGGACGCTGAGATCCTGATCCTCGACGA
Organism: uncultured Lachnospiraceae bacterium; assembly: GCA_902783375.1. GTDB lineage: Bacteria > Bacillota > Clostridia > Lachnospirales > Lachnospiraceae > Catonella. The sequence goes on from CACZQN010000058.1 coordinate 5,438, forward strand.
TTCCGTCTCCGCGGTCGACACCAAGACCGAGAAGGTGATCCTCGACAACCTGTGCGAGACGAGAAAAGGCAAGACCACCATCCTGATCGCGCACCGCATCTCGACGGTCGAGCACATGGACCAGATCCTCTTCGTCGACGACGGGCGGGTCATCGCGTCCGGCACACACGAGGAGCTGCTGAACACCTGCCTGCCGTATGCAGAACTGGTGGAAATGCAGCGTCTCGAGGATGAGAGAAAGGAGCGTGCATAAGATGAATACACTGCATACGTATTATCCGCTCCTCATCGTCGGCGCCATCATCAGTGTATTTGCCGCCGCCTTCATCATCGCCTATGCCCTGATGAAGGACAAGAAAGAAGCCGTCGGCTTCGACCGGAACATGAAGGACCGCGAGATCATCGCAAGACTCGCGCACTATACCTTCGCCTACAAGGGCGAATATATCCTGATCTTCGTCCTGATGCTGGTGTCCATCGCAAGTTCCATCGTCTCCCCGCTCCTGATCGGGCGGATCGAGGAAATGGTCACGAAGCGGTTCACCATGACACAGCTGGGCTACCAGATCCTGCTCTACGCCGGCGTCGTCATTCTCTCGCTCGGCGCGCAGTTCATCCAGGCGGTCCGCCTGCAGAAGCTCGGCCAGAAGATCCTCTCGGCGATCCGCCAGGACGTCTTCGTCCACATCGAATCGCTCTCCCACAGCCAGCTGAACCACATCCCGGTCGGCCGGCTCGTGACCCGTGAGACCAACGACACCGAAGCCATTTCGCGTATGTTCACGAACATTCTGGTGGATCTGGTGCGAAATGTCCTGGTCATCCTTGGTATCCTGTTTGCGATGCTTTTCCTGAACGTCGAGCTGACGCTGATGGTGCTTGTGTTTGTGCCGTTCATCGTCCTCTTCACCCTGATCTTCCGGAAATTCTCAAGAAAGGCCTACCGGAAAGTCAAAGACGGCACCACAGACATCAATACATTTCTCTCGGAAAATCTGTCCGGTATTAAGATCACGCAGATTTTCAACAACGAGGAGAAGAAGCAGGGCGAGTTCCGCGAGAAGAATGAGTTCCTGAAGTCGGCGAGAAATCAGGAGATCTTCGTGTTCTCCATCTTCCGTCCGATCATTTACATGCTCTATATCTCTTCCATCCTGGTGCTCTTCTACCTGGGCGGCAAGGGCTACATCGACGGAACGAAATTCCTCGGACAGACCATCAGCTCCGGCGTGCTCGTCGCATTTTACATGTACATCAACCGGTTCTTCAACCCGATCCAGAACCTGGCCGATATGTTCAACCAGCTGCAGTCGGCGTTCGCCTCTGCCGAGAAGGTCTTCACGGTCATGGATATGGTGCCGGAGATCCAGGACGCACCGGATGCGGTGGACGTGGATCATATCGAAGGCGCGATTGAATTCAAGAATGTCTGGTTCGCCTATGAGGGCGAGGACTGGATTCTGAAAGATGTGTCCTTCAAGATCGAGCCGAAAGAAACCGTCGCCTTCGTCGGTGCCACCGGCGCCGGCAAGACCACGATCCTCGGCCTTGTCTGCAGAAATTATGATATTCAGAAGGGCCAGATCCTGATCGACGGCATGGATATCAAGAAGTTCAAGATCCAGTCGCTCAGAAGCCATTTCGGCCAGATGCTGCAGGATGTCTTCCTCTTTGAGGGGACGATCCGCTCGAACATCGTCCTGCACGAGGATTCGTTCACAGACGAGGATGTGAAGGAAGCCTGCCACTACGTGAACGCGGACAGTTTCATCGACCGCCTGCCGCTCGGCATCAACGAAGAGGTCCGCGAGCGCGGCAACAACTTCTCCGCCGGTCAGCGCCAGCTCCTCTCCTTCGCGCGGACGATCATCCACAAGCCGGAGGTCATGATCCTCGACGAGGCGACCGCGAACATCGACACCGAAACGGAGCAGCTGATCCAGAACTCCCTCGAGAAGATGATGAACATCGGCACAATGCTGATCGTCGCCCACCGCCTCTCCACCATCCAGCACGCCGACAAGATCATCGTCATCGACCACGGCGAAATCCTGGAGGAAGGCAACCACTTCGAACTCCTCGAAAAACGCGGCGCGTACTACGAACTGTACAGGCTGCAGTATGAGGAGGGGTGAACACAAAGCTTCATCAAAACAATAGACCCCCCACAGACAATCTCTGCTTGGGCGCTGGTGCGCGTTCGCTTACATGCGCCTACGCAGAGATGTCTGTGGGGGTTCCTGCTTTCATGGGGCTTTCTGCCCACCCCGGAGCGGGCCGGAGCATCTTTTTTCTTGCTATTTTCTTCTGAAGATGAAAACTCTGGCATCTCTGGCAGGCTTTGCATCTTTTTCTTGCTTTCCCTTCTGGCAAGATGCATCTCGCAGGGTTCCGTGCATCTTTTTTCTTGCTTTCCCTCTGGCAAGATGCATCTCGCAGGGCGATTAGCATCTTTTTTCTTGCTTTCCCTTCTGGCAAGATGCATCTCGCAGGGCGATTAGCATCTTTTTTCTTGCTTTTCCCTCTGGCAAGATGCAACCGCCGGGCTCCGTGCATCTTTTTTCTTGCTTTCCCTTCTGGCAAGATGCAACCGCCAGCCCCGGGCTAGCCAGACATCTTTTATCTAGATTTTTCCCCACAAAGATGACATCGCCGCCCGCAGGCGCTCGTAGTAGCCCGCAGCTGCCGCAGCCCCGCCAAGCCTCTCTTATACCCGGATTACTTCTGCGCCTTCGGGGACCCACCAGAGGTTCTCGATCTGGTCGCCCTGAAGGTAGATCTTTTTTAGTTTATTGCAGCCCATAAAAGCATCATCCGAGATGTACCGGACATTTGCCGGGATGGTGATCTCGGTCAGGCTGCTACAACACTGGAATGCTTTCTCCCAGATCTCTGTGAGCGTCGACGGCAGTGTCACGGATTCGAGGCCGGTGTCGTCGATCAGGGCGCTGTTGTTCAGCTCCGTGACGCCCTCCGGGATCACCAGCTCGCGCAGCCGCGGGTTGCCGCCCACCGCCGCGTAATCAAGCTGCGTGAAGCCGTGCGGGAGTTTCACCGACGCCAGCCGGGTGCAGTTGCAGATCGACTCGTATCCCAGATATTCCACCTCCTTCGGCAGTGTGAGCCGCTCCATCCGCTCACAGCAGAAGAAGGCGTAGGACGGAATTCCCTTCACACTTTCCGGGATGTCGAGCGCTTCGATGTGCGTACAGAAGGCAAATGCCCCGCTGCCGATGTCTGTGATGTTGTCGTGCAGGATGACTTCATGAAGCCAGACGTTGTGCTCGAAAGCCCCGTCGCCCAGCCTCGTGACGGTTTCCGGAACCACAAATTTCTTCGCCCGCTTCGCGGCCGGATAGAGAATCAGTTCTGTCCGGTCCCGGTTATAGAGGATGCCCTGCTCGGAGGCATACACGGGATTTCCCTCCGCGACCTCGACCGAAAAGAGCCTGCTCCCATGTCCGAACGAAATCGCATACAGGCCGATCCCCGTGAGCGACTGCGGGAGGAACACCCGCCGCACGCTGACATCATTCTGAAATGCAGCGTCTCCGATGGACGTAACCCCTTCCGGCAGGCGGATTTCCGTAAGCTCCGGGCAATCCGTAAACGCAGACTTGCCAATCGTCGTGAGCGAAGCCGGAAACTGCACCTTCTCCAGATGCTTAAAATATTCAAAACTGCTTTCCGGGATCTCTTTGATTCCCTCATCGATCACGATCTCCCGCACTTCATCCTCAAAATCCCTGGTTTTCCAGTAACCGAATTCCTCTTCATCAAAGCTGTGAACGAACATCACGCCATTCTGTATCTCGTAAGCCATTCTGTACCTCCACGTCAGCTGCAGCATTTCACCTACAGCATTCCGCCTGCAGCATTCCACCTGCAGCTTTCCCATGCAGCATTCCACCTGCAGCATTCCATATGCAACATTTCCCATGCTGCTTCTTTCTGACCATGCCTTTATCATACCATAGTCCGCTGTAAATTGTTAGTTCCTGACAGTCCGGTGCAATGGACATTCTCCGCTGCATTTCACGGTAAAATGAGGAAGATCATGCCGATGCCGAAAGCCGGAAGTAACGTAACACCCATCAATTTTGATTCCCCCCTTCAGGACATTACAAGTCCGAACGAAGTCAGACAGATAAAGAAATTTGACGAGTTCCTGGCACAGTTCCAGAAAGGCATCACCGATCGGATCCGTCAAAACAGCGTCCCTTGCTGCACTTCTTTTTGTGGGCAAAGGACGCTGTTTTAATGATCTTTTTTTATGCTGTTATCTTTTCCATTGTAACGCCATCAGCCGGCCGCACCGGCTTTCGGCTGACTGGTATATTTCCAGGAACGATTACTTGATGACTTTTACAAGCCAGACGTCGTTGACGCCGAGTTCTGCTTTGATGGTCAGGACGCCGTTCTCATAGGTGAATGGCAATTCTGTCTCCGGGACGGTGCTTGCATCGGCCACGGCCTTGATCTCGGCTGCGTTCATCTCATACGGTCTGCCCATGGATTCCCAGACATCGAGCGGGTTGCCATTCTCAGCATCGATCTTCTGGACGGTGACGGCCTTCGGTGCAGCCGCAAGCTCCAGGGTGATCTCTGCTGTCTCCTTCGGGAGATCAAAGAGGTTCTTCATCTTCTGGCGGAACAGCAGGAGCTCTGTGCCCTCTTCGCTGCGGAATGCAGCGGTGCCGATCTCGCCCTTCGTCGCATCCTCGCCCAGCTCGATCCGCTCGTCCCCGACATCATGCAGGAAACGGAGCGCGTAGTAGGTCGGCTTCGGGATGCCGTCGAGCGTCATCAGGCCAAATCCGCCGTGGAACTGTTCCTGGAACAGGTGGAATTCCTCGAAAAGATCGCTGAAGCACCAGACGGAGGAACCGGTCAGGGTCTCTTCGGTCTCAAGCGCTGCCTTGATCAGGTAGCTGGCTGCCTTTCTGGTATCGTTCGTGTAGGCGCTGAAGGTCGCATTCTCGTTCCACTCGGTATAGTAGAGCGGAAGTCCGCCGGCCTGCTCCTTCACGATCTTCGCATTTCTTGCAAATCCATCGTTCGGCACGTCTTCGATCTCGGATTTGTCGACCATGACTGCACGCTGGCCATCGAGGACATGATCCCCCTTCGCCGCAGCAAGACCCTTCGCGATATTTGCCAGGAAGCCTTCAAATCCGCCGCTGAATGCGTTCTCGGCATCTTCTTTCTCCTCCGGGCCGCCCTGGTCAGTCACGCCGCCGAGCGGATCACCGGCATACTGGTGCGTCGAAACGAAATCCACCGGAACATCATTCTTCCGGCAATACTCGGTAAAGGAAGCCACCCATTTGCTGCCGCTGGTCGCCGGACCGCCGACCCTGATCGCCGGATCGACTGCCTTGATCGCCCGCGCGGTATGCGCATACAGTTCAAAATAATCATCGCGGGTTCCTGCAAAGAACATTCCCTGCAGATCCGGCTCATTCCAGACCTCGAAGAACCAGGTGCGGACCTCTTCCTCCCCGTAGCGGTGCTGCAGATAGCGGATGAACGCCTGGATGTACGCCTCCCACGCCGCATAATCCGCCGGCGGCGTGATATTTCCATGGTAGAAGAACTTCAGCTGCTCGGTCCCGCTCGCCAGACTCTCCGGCATAAAGCCAAGCTCCACGAACGGCTTCATGCCCGCCGCAAGCACATTATCATAAGCAATACCGCAGTTGTGGAAATTAATTTCACTGAACTTCTCCGCACCCGGGATCGGCATCAGATCCTTGAACGTCGTCATGGTGTGCATGTCATCATTGAAAATACCATGAAAACGGACTCTCTCGATCCCCAGTGTGTCATGAATAAACTTCAGCTGCTTCGTATAATCCGTGCGCAGCGCCAGCAGCGCATGGCCGCTCCCGACCGAAAACTGCCAGTGTCTGTTCAGTTTGTGCGTCTTCGCATCTGCAGAAATGTGTAATTTCATGTGTGTAACCCTCCTGAATCGTTTTGCTGTGAAAAATCCCTGTCCATTCATTCTACCCGAAACTTCACAAATAGGCAAGGGGAACTACTCTTCCCGGCAATTCTTAAGAATATCTAAAATCGTTGTCTGAATATTGACAATTATTTCACACAGTTGTATGATAGCTTCATCAGGAAAAGGGAGTAGCAGAACACCATATCGGTGGGCTTGAAACCGTCACCCGGAAGCGTGAATCTTCCCGTATCAAGTGAGACTGCAAGACTTTTACCTGGAACGTCAAGATGTTCCCGGTAGGAGTCTTTTTTCATACCGTGATTCAGATAAAGGGCATGAATCGTAACCATACCGGGATTCCACATAGCACGAAATCGTGCGGAAAGGATTCGATATGTTAAGACTTTTTGGACTGCTGGTTGCTCTTGTTTCCCTGAAAACCCTGAAGGTAATCCTGGATGTCTTAGGCATCGCAGGAAAAGTCCTCCTCCCGGTCCTCCTGATCTGCCTCGGCGGAAGCCTCTTCATCGGGCTTTTCTTCGGACTCTTCGGAATGGCATTCGGCGTGATCGGCCTGCTGATCCGGATCTTCTTCAAAGTACTACCGCTGCTCGCAATCGTGATGATCATCCGGATGCTCTGCGGCAAAACAGAAAATCCGAACGCATAAAGCATACGTTTCGCTCGCTCCATCTTTCTTCCAGAACTCCGAGAGGCCGCGCCACGGATCACAAGACAAAAACACCCCGCCAAAAACTCTGCGTAGGCAGCATGTAGCACACAACGCCCAAGCAGAGTTATTGGCGGGGTTTTCCATTCTTTTGTAATTATATCGCGGCCCCTCAGAATTCGAACAAGTTGATCCCGACCTTCTCGCTGAACTTTCTTCCGACTTCCCCGTGTACGATCCGCACGAAGATCTCCGCGGTCGCGCTGATGACAGCGCGGTTCAGGTGACCTCCGACGACGTGCCCCTGCCGGTCGCCTGCGCTCATGTGCAGGTGCAGGTAAGGCTTGCCGTCCATCCGGGTCAGGGAGCCGACGAGCGAAGTCACCTCATAGGCACCGGCAAAATCATTTCCATAGAACCGCTTCTCAACCACATCAAAGACACCGGTCGTGAATTCATTCACGGCGCCAAGGCCGGAAACCTCGGCAAGCTGGATATCCTCCTTCTCTGCGATCTGAAGCAGCGAAGCGCAGATTTCCTCGCCCGGGTCCAGACGCACGATGATATCATCCCCAAATCTTCTGTAATCCATTCTCTTCCTCCATGTCGCGCGCAGCGCCGACCCACAACAAAAATCGCGCAGGCGATTATTGTTGTCGGATCATGGCTACTCTCTTCCTATTTCAGCATAATCCCCGTCAGCATGCTTTTCATCACGGGCTGGTCTCTCCGCCAGGAGCAGAGCTCCGGGTCTTCCTTCGTGCACCTTCCGGTGTCGAAGATGTGCTCCGGCAGGATGCCGCAGCCGGTCAGGGCGATGGCAATCGCCTTCCGCAGGTCCAGCTGGTATTTCTCACCGTTCTCCCCGTGTGGATTCGTGAAGAAAGAATCAATCTCCGCTGGTGTGAATTTCTCGGAGAATTCTGCCCTCAGTTCCGCGCCGACTTCATAGCAGTCCGCGCAGATGCATGGACCGAAGGCGGCAAGAAGATCGGCCGGATCACTGCCGAAGTGCATTTCCATCTGCCGGACGGCGTTCACGGCGATCTGCTTTGCCGTACCGCGCCAGCCGCTGTGGACCATCCCGGCGACCTTCTTCACCGGGTCGAGCAGATAGACCGGCACGCAGTCCGCCTCGAGGGTGCAGAGAAGGATTCCCGGCTCGTCCGTCACCATGCCGTCGAAACCGCCGATCGTCAGCGGGCGGACCACCATCTCGCCCGCATCCTCCCGGGTGATGACGCGGATGCCGTCGGTGTGCGTCTGGTTCAGCATCACCATGTCTTCGGGGCGGATGCCGAGGGTCGCGGCGAGCGCCTGACAATTCTCAAAGGCACCGTCCTTCCCGTATTTCCAGGCGCAGTTCCGGATCGTGGTATACACGGTCACGGCCACGCCAGTCTTATCCAGTTCCGGAATGGATGCATACCGCACGGGTTGAAATCCATGCTCCACAGACTCTCTTTCGATCACAGTTCCCTCATCTTTCTTTCCACTCTCTCAAGCCACGCCTTCTCAAATGGGAAATGGCTGCGGATGCCGGCTGCTGCCTTGCTGTAACAGTCGCGGATATACGCACTGTGGCGCATGTCGGATCCGGTTCCATCCTGTCCGCCCTGTCTGTCCCACAGGCCGAACACATCTCCCAGCTGCTCCATCGTCAGGAAGATGTCTTTATGGTCATCTCCACGGTAGATCCGCAGGTCTTTCAGGTTCTCTTCAAGCAGACGGATCGCTTCCTCGAAGTTCCCCGCTGCCCGGCTGAAGCGGATCTCGGTCCTGCGCATGTCGATCAGCCGCGGCACTTCCACGCCGCGCCGGGCAAAATAGGCTTCCATCTCTTCGTGCATCTGCCGGCGGTACCGCTCTGCCTTCTCCATCTGCCCGGTCTGCAGGCAATAGGTCGCCAGCCTCCTGGTGTGATAAGCTTCCGTCAGCAGCAGCTGATCCGTCTTCTCGTCCTCGGGTACACGGCGATAGATGGCAGAAGCCTCATCGAGCAGCTCCTTCACGACATCCATCTCCCCGCGGTTTCTGGGGCCGCGCATGCATTTCCCGCAGGCTTCCATATACTGCCACCAGTAGTCCACATTCTCCCGGCGGCACTGGCGCAGGTTCTCAAGACCTCTGCGGTACCACTTTTCCGCCTCGTCAGCGCGGAGCGAATTGTGATAGACTGCCGCAACGCGGACAGCCATCCAGCCGACTGCCTGGGAAGGTTCGCCGGATGCTTCGACAAGGTTGGCAAATAAGCGGAGATAGCCGCGTTCGGATTTCCCGTATTCCTCCATCACCCACAGGAAGGTCAGCATCTTGTCGAGCGGTCCGGCCATCCAGGCCGGATAGTCCGGAAATGCCTTCAGGATGCTGAGCACCACCGGCAGGCGGAGCAGCATCTCAAAGCGGGGCTCGTTCCAGGCATTTGCAACATCCTCCGCAACCCCTTCGAGGAACATTCTACAGTTTTTCATATCCGGCCGCAAGGTCTGCCGGACATTTTCTGCAATCAGCGGATGGAGCGATACACGCTCTCTTCCGTCCTGCCCGATGCTGACCTGCAGCAGGGAGCGCATCTGCAATTTCTCTGTCGTGAACGCATCCACATGGCAGACTTTTTCGGCCCATTCCCTTGGCACCCCTTCCATCGGGAGCAGCGAAAGCGCCCGGAGCATCCGCTTCTCCGGCAGCAGCAGCTGATTCTCATAGATCGAGATCAGCGCACCGGTCGCCGGTTCACTCCACTGTCCCTCCGCACTGAGCCACATCTTCAGGCCCAGGGTATGGCCCTGCAGTTCAAGGCACCAGCGACGATATTCTTCCCGGTCCTCCGGGGAAATGTCCGGCCGGATCAGTCCTGCCAGTTCCTGCAGGTCGTCCATCGGCATCGCCGAAAGCGACAGTTCTGCCGGCTGCAGTTCCTCCGAGATGGACCGGAAAGCCCTGGCGGTCAGTCTGCTAGTCATCAGGATATCTGCCGGGATCGACAGGATTTCTTCCAGTTCGCCCGGCCGGATCTCCCGCACATCATCCAGAAGGATCAGGACGGATTTCTTCGCGGTGACTTTTCGGATGGCCTCCAGTTTCCGGGCCCCGTAATTCTTTCTCGAACGGTATTTCCGAAGAGAAAACTGCATCCCGGAGATGGAAAGCAGCGTATCATCCGTCACCGCTTTCCGCACACCGCCGCCGACCGGCAGGTACAGAACCAGATCATACCGGCCATCCGGGTTGTAGGTCTTCCACTGCCGGTAGCCGAACGCCGTCATCAGCGTGCTCTTTCCGATGCCGCCCATACCGGAGATCAGGACGATCCGGCTGCCATCCTGAAACATCTGCAGCAGATGGTCCATCTCTTCCTTCCGCCCGACGAAGGCCTCCTGCTCCGGGAAGACCGGTGTAAAGAGCTCCCTGCCCTCCATGAACGCGCACGCTTCCCGGAGATTCGCGATCTGCTCTTCCGCCTGCTTCTTTTCCGCCTCGTCATGATAGCCTGCCGGGGTGTCCGCATAGATTGTCCGCAGCTCATCCATCCGCAGCGCATAGGACAGCTGCATCTTGTGAAGGTGTTCTCTCTCAAATCCTGTCTCGCACATCCTGGCCTCCCGTAATATGTTTGAAGCGAAATGGATTGACGTCCGCGCATCCGCCTGCGCGCAGGGCCTCATCCAGAATCCCCGCTGCCTGCCGGAACCATTCCATGCACCAGAGCGGATCCCTGCCGGTACACTCCTTCTCATATTCCTCAAGCAGGCCCAGGACAAACAGGTCTGTCGCTGCGCCGCCGGGCTGGCGGTGTGTCTCTGTCAGCGGCAGATAGCCGAGTATCTGGAGCCATTCGTTCAGGAGCTTCCGGGTGACAAATGGCATGCCGAGCACCAGGAGGTGGCGGATCATCGTGCTGCGCGAGACTTCACAGGTCAGCTTCATCTCTCTTGTAAACTGGAATTCATAGCTGCGGGTATCCAGATGCGTGAGCATCTCCCCATTTCCCTTGCGCGTGCGGGACCCCAGATAGCGGACGGCATGGCTGCAGTAGATATAGCGAAGGTTCTGCCACGGCAGCGTTCCCGGTGCGCACATGGCCAGCAGTTCTTCGGGTCTCTGCTTGTCGAGGAACTCCTGCTGCAGCCGGACGAGCAGTGCGTGCCGCTCCCTGTAGAGCGGATCCTCCACATCCTCCGGGCCAAAGCAGCGGTCGGCGCGGTCAAACCAGGCTGTCATCAGATACCGCTCCTCGGCCGGATCCAGCTGCAGTGCCCTGCCGAATGCTTCGCAGACTTCCCGGTTCTTCGGATAGTGCTTCGCGGTTCGCCAGAACCGGATCTTCAGGACCGCAGAAGGGGCAGGCGCTTCCTCGCCCGTCATCGTTTTGTACAGACGCAGATCCCCCTCGCCGCGGTTCTTCAGGCCATTCTCCGCGAGATATCGCCCGAATCGTTCTGCGAGCCAGATGTCCTCCTCCCGCTTCTCCTCCGAGCGCGTCAGATCAATCACCCGCTCAGCCAGACCGGTCAGGCTCTTTTTGCTCAGCTGAATCTCTTCTCTCATCCTTGTCCCCATCCCGGGATCACCATCGTTCTGCATCCCGATATTTAAAAACCTGCCGGTGCGCACCGGCAGGCATCCTTTGATTCTCTTTCTTCAGAAATATCCCATGGAGTGGATGTTTCCGCCATTTCCTGCATCCTTCTTGTCTTTCATCCACTGGTTGATCAGCCGGACCGTGCGCTCCACGCCGATCCGGTTATCCGCCAGAATCTGCGACTTCACTCCGGCGCTCTCTTTCAGATAAGCCGCCGCCTGCTGCCGGTAGCGGTCCGCCGCCGCGATCAGCAGTTCGTCCGGGCAGTGCATCTCTTCCGCCGAGAGCATCCCATACACCGCGAGCCGCAGCAGGATGCCTTCTGCAAACGCGCCGCCTTCCTGTACCATTTCCTCCAGCAGCTGGATCTGTCCCGTCTCCCGTAGGGTCTTCACCAGGGAAGGCACCAGCAGATAGGGCCGCTTCTTCTTCGGATAGAGAACCTCCGGGAGCGCGGCATATAGCCTGATTTCCCGGAGCCGGTCCAGAAGATCCGGGTCCGTCTCCGTCCCCTTCTTCATCCGCTCCCAGAGGATCGCAAGGCCCTTCCCATAGCTGAGAGACTCCTCGATCTGTGACACATTTCCTGTTCCGGTCTCATCCGGTTCCGCTGCGTCCTTCAAATAACCGGACCAATCTGCCTCCCCGGCATGCCGGAACGTGTCCGCCACTTCGAGAATCCGCGCCGGGCTGTCCTCCCCGAACAGTTCCATGAACGCCGCTTCACTCTCCCGGTCCGCCGTCAGAATTGCAAAGCTGTTCAGAAGCTTCTTCTTCTGGTGGAGGATCCTGCGCCAGATCCAATCTGCCCGCTGGTCCTTTTTCGTGTAGAGCGGCAGTTCCGGCTTCAGATCCTGGTGTCCGCGGCTGCTGCACCAGCGGACCCCAGCCAGCGTCCTCCAACGGTTCAGCCGCCGAAGCCGGCCGGCATCCTCCCCCGCGATCACCAGATCGCGCTCCTGCTCGATGGCCTGCCGCATGTGCTGCAGCCATATGAGATCCTGCCGGCTTACCTCCCGCAGTTCTTCCGGCTCCGGGACACTCCGAAGCTTCTCCGCATTTCTCCTGATCTGACGCTCCCGCCGCTCCCGTTCCCGCAGGCGAAAGCCCCGGATCCGGAGTGTGTTGTAGCGCTGCAGCATGATGCAGTAGAGGTTCAGAATGATGTAGACCACGATCAGGATCTTCCATACACCGGGTCTGTCATCAAATGTCAGCAGAATGATGCCGCAGAGAATCAGCGAGAGAATCGCGACCAGATGAATCAGGCCATTGAAATACAGATAGGCCCGATGCCGGTCGATCCCCTTCTCGGAGTATTGCCGGATGTGATAGTTGCTGTGGGTCCCGCCGTCTTTTCTGTGTTTGATCCGTTCCAGCAGAAAACAGGCTTTCTGAAACCACCGGATTCCAAGAAGACGGTACAGCCGGATCTCTGCCCTCTCGCTCCGGCGAAGCGTATCACTTGCTGTTCCATCCATCTTCTTTTCCATGAATCCTTTCATGAACCCTTTCACGACCCGGTAAATCCGATTGCCTCCAGCCGCCCGCGGATCATGTCCCCGAGATTGCCCGGAAGCAGATCCAGATACACCGGCAGGAGATACCGGACGGCAAGCACCGAGATCGTAAATTTGATCACCTTGCCGCTCACGGCGGCGACGGCAAAGAGCGGCCACTTCATCTTCCGTGCCCCGGCCAGCAGGCCGATCAGGTCAAACGGCAGAGGCGACAGCGCAAACAGGAACACGGTCAGCGTCGCATTTTTCTCAAGCCACGCAATCACCTTGTTCTTCGGCAGCCGGCTGTCATACTCCTCGCTCCAGGCGAGTCCGATCCGGCCGCACAGATAGGCCACCTGCTCCCCGATGCCGGCCCCGATTCCGCCTGCCAGGATGCAGAGGAATGGATTCAGAGTCAGGGAAGCCGTCAGCACGATCAGCGTCGAGCTGGTCGGCAGCATGATGGCCGCATTGGAAATCAGGCACGAGATCAGAATGCCGCCATATCCCAGTGCCGGTGCCTTTTGCAGCTGTTCACGGAACAGCAGATACGGCAGAGACAGCAGGATCGCAGCGGCAAGTCCGCCCAGTGCCAGCAGGATTTTTTTCTTCATATGCTAACGCTATATCCGATCACGATGAACCACAGACGCACATGAGTCCGAGCGCTCCGACCGCAAGCACAATCACGGCATAGAGTACTTTTCCGATCAGGGTCACGACCGTCATCAGGAACGGTGCTACTGTCAGCAACGCGAGTGGCACGGCAACGGCCGGCAGATATTTCAGCAGTCCCAACGGGATGCGCTTGCTCAGGAACATCATCAGGAGACCGACCAGTACGCCAACAATCAGGCCGGATATAAGCAGGAGCGCGATGATCAGCCTTCCGTCACCCGGCAGGTTCGTGAGCCGGTCCGCAGCCGGTTTCTGATCCCAAAAGGCTCTCTCGAGCAGGTAACCGGAAAGCAGACCTACAATCGCATAAATGACAACCAGGACAGTCGGGCTGCTGCGGTGATAGTGGAATTCAACACCTTCCTTTGTGATCTCGGTGTCCTTTGCCTCCGTGATGGCCAGTCTCCGCAGATCAAAGCTCAGGCTCGGTGCCAGTTTCTCAAGGCTGCCCGCACGCAGATCCGCATCCAGGAGTCCTGTCTCTTCTCTTGTAAAGCTCTTCGCATCCTCGCGGATGGTTGCCCCGAGCATCCTGGAATCTGAAAATGACTTCCAGGTTTCCACTGCCTTCTCGTACCCAAGATCCTTTGCCTTTGCCAGCCAGGAATCTGCCTCATCCAGATTTGCGGTACAGCCGACGCCGATGCTCAGGTTCTGGAACAGCTTGTACATGGACTCTGCATCTCCGGCCTCTGCTCCCTTGCGGAAGTACTCCGTTGATGCCTTGTCGTCCTTCGCAACACCTGTCCCGTACGCATAGCACATCCCGAGCTGCCTTGCCGCCTCTCCATTTCCCAGCTCTGCTGCTTTCTGGAACCAGGCGACAGCACTCTTTTCGTCAATGTCGCAGTCGGTCCCGGATAGAAGGTGTTTCCCGCACTCGACCATCGCATTGACATCTCCGGCATTTGCGCTTTCATAAAGTTTTTCCATTACCGGTGAACTCATGACCTGTCTTCTCCTCTCCTGTTATTGATTGTAACTGTTCAGAACAGTTATACCTCTTTCCAATGTATCTTTTCACGTTCCGGAACGCTTGAGAGAAGAATCCGCTTCTGCTTCATCTGCTCCCGGTACTGCTCTTTCATCCGGTAACCGTGTTGTTCCATTTCTGCTTCCAGTTCCTCCGTGCCGCGCTTGTAGCGGATGACTTCTGCCGTCACCAGCTTCCGGAACTGCATGCGGAACTGTTCTGCCGCAGGATCACTTCCGAACGATCCGGCGGTCTCGAAGATCACTGCAAATGGGGAATAGTATGCGTAGACCGCTGTACAGAGTTCCCCGGCTTCTTTGATCACCCCTGCAAATCTGCTGCGCAGGTCGGCGGACAGTTCCCGGATCTTCTTCTGGAGCTGTGCCTTTCCTGCGGAGCCTTCCTCATACTGTGCGAGGCTTTCTGTGAGGCGCTGGTAGCCCGCCAGGCCTTCAAAGAACGCTGTCCGGTAGCCTGTGATCTTTTCCCACCGTTCCTTCCAGCCCGCCGATGTGATCGTAAAGGATGCCATCAGGTTCCGGTGGTAGTTCTCCGAATCTCCCATGTGCTTCAGGATCATCGCGTCATCGAGATTCCCCTCTTTTGCTTCAAAATAAGGGATCTGCACCTCAAAGGGCTTTAAGAGCGGCTCATAGCTTACCAGCGCATGGCCTGGTGTAAAGACCGCCATCTTCTCGAGCTGATCGGGATTGGCGGACATCGTCCCACCGAGCAGTTCCCGGTCATCCTGGGCCGTGATCCTAAGGCCGATCTTCAGGGAAGTGTTCTTGATGACTTCCGGTGCCATCGCCGTCGGCAGCTGGTCGGCAATCACGATGCCCTCTCCCAGGGCACGGACTTCGGCGAGCATCTTGACGATGTAGGCCGTCGCCGCACTCTTCGGATCCGCATCCTCGCCGCTCTTCGGCTGTGCAACCGGACCGATCAGGTTGTGGGCTTCCTCGAGGAACATCACATGCCGCGGCTTGCCGCCCCAGGCCTTTTTATCATAATTTTCAACTTTCAGCGTCTCACGGATCAGCGTCGCGATCAGCAGCGTCATGTAGTTCGCCGGGTCCGTTCCAAGGGATTCCAGCTCCACGATCGCCGACCGCCTGATCCACTCCTCGGCGGGAACCGTCGAGTGCGGGACGTCGAAGATATCCCCCATTTCTCTGGTCATCAGGGATCCGATTCGGACCTGGAGTGCGGATTTCAGGTTGCTCTTGATCTCCGGCGCATAGTCGGAATGATCCAGCCGCTCCTCCAGTTTCCGGTACAGCTCGCTCATCGTCGGATAGGAGAGCTGCCCCTGGTTGACCATGTTGTGGGTCCAGTTATGGTCACGGTAGACATCCTCTACCGATTTATCAAGCAGGAAGGGCATCGGCGGTTCCAGATTAAAGGCCCCGTCGAAGACCGCCAGCAGATTCCGGATATGTTCCGCCAGCGTCATCCCTTTCGGAAATTCAAATGGATTGATGTGCAGCGGGAACCGTGTGTACGCGCTTGGCGAAAACAGTTCCATATCCTGCATATCCGGCAATGTTGCCATCACCCGGTACTCGTGCTTTGCCGGTTCAAGGACCAGCACCGGAATACCGTGCTTTGCATGCATCTCATGAATCAGGTGCATCATGCTGTTCGTCTTACCGGAACCGGGCACACCTGCAAGAAATGCATGTTTCGAGAGATTCTCGAGCGGGAACTCGATCAGGTGCCGGTCGGGATCCTCCCCGAGCGTCAGCCCCCGGACTGTGAGATCCGGCAGCGTCTCCTTCGGGGTCTCGATCGTCTCGCCCGGATAGAGCGCCGGCAGGATGCCGAACGGAACCATCTCATCCAGCAGATACAGCTGGGAAAGATAATTCAGGCTCTGCGGTGCATCATCCATCGCCAGATACCGGAAGGTTCCTGCGTGAATCTGTGAGAAACTCATCCCCTCCGTCGGCCGCAGGGTGTGATCACCTTCGGACAGCGCCTCCGATGCCGCCGCATCGAGGATATAGCCTGCATGCCGGTAGTCATCCGACAGCACCTGGATATCACAGACAAAATGCGGGTTCGCCGCCAGCGACTCCAGGAGGTCATTGTAGTAGTGCAGCGCGTCATCTGCATTTTCATCCTTCGCGCCCATGCCGGCACCCGTCGCACTGATGCTGACCTTGGCTCTGGTCAAGGCGCGCAGCCGCGGGATGACGTAAGACAGTGTTTCTTCCAGCGTAACCGCCATGTCTACCGGGTAAGCGGACAGGACATACAGGCAGGGCTTGCCGATGGCATCCATGAGCTTTGCCATGTCATAGAGCCTGGCCTCCGAATTCATCTCCCACTCGCTGACCGTGTAGTAGCGCTCGCTGCTGCCGGGATCAAGCGGGCGGCTCTGCCGCTCCTTACGGATCAGATGGACGCTATAGCGGTACGGATAGAGGATATTCGGTCCCGGATAGTAGCCTTTGTCCGGCCGGCCCGGATTCTTCGGGGCTCCGGCCTCATGTAATTCGTAAAATGGAGAGAGTGGCGAGGATGCGATCATCTCCCGCAGGTAAGTGGTCTCCTTCGTATCGGCCGTGTCGAACCGGATTCCGATCCGCAGCCGCTTTCCTTTTTCCCTCTGCGGATCATATTCATAGAACAGGTGAAATGCATCCTGTTCCGCGAGCAGTCCTCGCCGGTTCATCTGCCGCCAGAAGGTCTTGTGGTGGGCCAGGACTCCGCTGACGCCGCTCTGGTCAAGACTGGAATACTTGGCGAGCGTCAGGTCCGGAACCTGCTCCAGGATATAATATGTCGATTCCATCGTGGTTTATGCCTTTTCCCGGAAAAATATCAGCTCTGGATCTCGGACAGCTGATCTTCAAATTCACTTTCTGCTTCTTCGATGGACTCGATCGCCTCATCGGAGGATTCACCAAAGCCATCCGCTGTCTCGTGCGCCTCAGATGCCGCTCCTTCGGCGCTGCTGCCGAATTCCGATTGATCCGCAACTTCCTCGAAACTCTCTGCTGCTTCCTCACTCAGATCCTGCTGTTCGAGTGCTTCATCGCTTGCATCGGATGCAATATCGCTGGCAGCATCCATGGAAGACTTCACCGCGCTCTCCATATCATCCGTGGCTTCATCGATTGCCGCGTCATGGGCCACATCGATTGCATCCAGGATATTATCGTCGATATTCCGCGGGATTCCATCGAGAATATCCTTCACCTGCGTGATGTCCTCCAGATCCCTCTGCCCCATCTCAATCGCTTCTTCATGCGATTCCTGCGCTTCCCGGACTCTTTCTCTTACGGATTCCAGCTTTGTCCCCATACCTGATCATCGCTCCTGTTCATAATCTATATTCTGCGTCTTCGACTGTGTCGCTCCTTCAATTGTATTGATTTCATACCGGATCTGATCGCTGAACCTGTCGCAATCCTGCATGACGTTCTCATAGGTTGCCTTACTTTTTCCGGCTTCACTGGTTGCCCCGGATACAGGACGGCCAAAGTTAATCCGCTCCGCAAAGGTCAGATCTTCACTTCTCTTCAAAATTTCGCTCCGGCGTTTTTCGGCCTCCTGCTTCATCTTTTCGAGCATCGTTATGAATGTATTCAGTGCCCTGACCCTGTTCTCCAGATCGTCATTCAGTTCCTGGATCTTTTTCTTCCTGGCCTGCATCTGTCTGGCCAGTTCTTCCTGCCTTTTTTCCAGTGCAGCAATCTCTGCACGCACAGAAGCAAGCCGTCTCCTGAGGGATGCAATGTCCGCAGCAGCATCATCGTCATCATCATTGTTACTCGCAGATGCAATCTCGGCATTCAGATCAGCCTCCTCGGCGCGCCGATTATCTATCGTGATGTTGTTACCGTTCATTTCTCTGCCATCGCATGCCTGATCATCTTCTTCTTTTTCTTTCAGCTTTCGCATATATTCAGCATCCGAGATTGACTTTGTGACGTATGGTGTCTTGCTATTCAGTTCTTCCTTGAACGCTTCTGCATTATCTCCTGACATCTCTCCACCTCATCACGCTGTCACGAGAACGATCTGTTCATCGCTCTGGACGACGATATCCTTGATTTCATAGGTGCGGCCTCTCTCCCAGCCCTCGTCGGCGATTGCACGGCCGAGCGGGTTCAGGAGGTATTTCTCGACGACGTTTCCGATACCACGGCCGCCGAAGCTCAGGTTTTCCACAGCCCAGTCCTCGAGGGCATGGAATGCGGCGGAGTCCTCGCGCAGGATCACCTCGAAGCCGCTGCTGTCCCTGAGGCCGGAGATGATGTTGTTCAGCTGCTTGCCGAGAATCAGCGGGACCGACTCTCTCCGGATGAAGTCAAAGACGACCAGGTTGTTGCCGATTCGGTTCAGGATCTCCGGTCTGCCGAGCTCGGAAACGAAGAAATCGCGCACCGCGTCGTTGACCTGCTTCTCGATCACCGGGTACGGATCCTCCGGTTTCACCAGCGGTACCTTCGTTCCGTCCCGCATGGTCTTGTAGATTCCTTTATTACTGGTGAAGATGATGATGGTCTCTGTGAAATAAACCGTCTCACCTTTCGAGTCTGTCATTCTGCCATCGTCGAGGATCTGCAGGAATTTATCCAGGATACTCGGGTGTGCCTTCTCGATCTCATCGAAGAGCAGGATCGAGAACGGATGCTGCTTGACCGCATTGGTCAGCTCACCGCCGGCATCGTAGCCGACATATCCCGGAGGCGCTCCGAGCAGTCTCTGGTCGGAGTGCTCATGCCCGTATTCACTCATATCGAAACGGATCAGCGTGCTCTCATCACCGAAGATGTAGCGCGCCATCGATTTTGCCATCTCTGTCTTACCGGTACCGGTAGGGCCGGCGAAGAACAGGACGCCCTTCGGGCGGCCGGAAGAATGCTGGAGACCGGACAGTCCCGCTGCCGAACGCTTGATGACATCCGAGACGGCATGGATGGCCGTCGGCTGTCCCTTGACGTCCTTGCCGAGCGCTTCCTCGATCCCGCCGAGCTGCTCTCTGCCGAGCCTGCTCCACGGATCATCCTGCTGGCCGTAGCGGTAGGCATTGATCGCCTTCGGCGCTTCCCCGAGGGACAGATGCCGCTCGCCGCACAGGGTCAGCACACGGTCAAGTTCCATATAAGTAAAATCTTCCGTGATACCGATCAGCTTATTTTCCATCTTATCCAGTTCTTCCGCATTGAACCGGTTGATGTCCCGGAACTCCATCCGGTGCGCACGGATCAGCTCCTGGCGCATATCGCGGTCCGGCTTATTGATCGTCACCACTTTGACGTACGGATTGTTCAGGTAGAACCAGGCCGGAAGGTCATTCGCCTTCTCCACGATCAGGAAGAACATGTTGTTGATCCAGTTCCCGTCCTTCCCCGGCGCCTTGGCAGCTTCCTGGGTCGCAAGCAGGAGGGTCGCGAAGTTCTCGATCTCCGAATTGTCCATGCGGTCCGGACCGGCGCTTAAGAGCGACGCCAGATTCAGGACAACTGTCACCGCCCGGTCTGTCTGGCGCATGGCCATACGGACCGCCTTGCAGGCTGACCCGATCGAAACATCCTCCGCGCTTCCATCAAGGCCGGACAGCGAAGCAAAATCCGCTGCCTGCTGCGGGTCCAGATTGTTATAGAATCCGTCCACCCGGTTGAAAAATGTGATGTTCTGATATCCTTCTCCCATGAGAAAGACATACAGATATTCATCCAGGTTCGTCAGTTCCAGTCCGAATCCCTCGGAGGAATACATCTGCAGGTCCGAGATATTTCCCTCGATGACAAATGCCGATTTGATGGAACGATAGGTATCGATTTCCTCTCTCCAGCGTGGATTTTTCATGTTCTCTCCTTACCGTTTTCTGTCTGTGTCCTGATTTTCTTTACCACCTCACCGCTCGATCAGCAGCGGGATATTATAGATCCAGAGAATCTCCCCGGGTCCCATCATCCGTGCTCCCTTCAGGTGCTCAGGCTGACTGCCGGGCATCGAAGCGGATACGCCGTTCAGGCTTCTGTCTTCATTCACCTGCAGTCTGCCACTCTGCATATCAGGTTTGATAAAGACATGCTTGCGGCTGATCATCAGATTCCCGTCAAACCATTCACGGCCGAGTCCCTCTCTGCCGATCCAGGCGCCTTCCTTCGGAATCGCAATCCGCTCCCCGTAGAGGCTCAGGTAGAATCCGGACGGCGAGGTCGTCTCACCCTTCCGCAGAAAAAGATTCTGCGGGGCAGGATTCGGTGGGGCAGGATTCGGTGGGATAGGATTCGGTGAGAAAGGATTCGGCGGGATGGGATCCACTTTCTTTGATTCGATAATCGGGTCTTCAAAACGCC
Source organism: uncultured Lachnospiraceae bacterium (assembly GCA_902783375.1). Classification (GTDB taxonomy): domain Bacteria; phylum Bacillota; class Clostridia; order Lachnospirales; family Lachnospiraceae; genus Catonella. The sequence continues at coordinate 26,116 of CACZQN010000058.1, forward strand.
TTCTCATGCGGAAATCCGTTACAGAACCCAAAGGATCCCTTGGCTGGCCGAACATACCGGTCGTAACCGGCGTTTTCTGCCCGAAAGGATTCTCCTTCGGCGGCTGCTCTGCAGGTACATCTGCAGTCTGCACTTCCTCCGCAGCCTTCTGTGCTTCCATCGCTGCCTGCTGTGCTTCCATAGCAGCCTGCTGCGCTTCCATCGCGGCCTGCTCTTCTTTCATCCGCTGCAGTTCGTCATAGTCGATCGGCTGCCTGCTTCTGTCAACCGGCGAACCACAGATCGGACAGCGCTGCCGCATAAGCTCACCGACTGTATAGACGATCTCATGTCCCTTCATGCAAAAGCGGACTACCTTTTTGGGTTCAGAACCCAATCCCATATCCGACATCATTCATTTCCTTTATTTAATCTTAAGTGTTCAGGACCGACCTGGATCAGGCGACATCTTATAGACCGGTTCACTTCATCTGCATCGTCTTCAGCGCCTTGGCAGCTTCGACGCGCGAAGACTGTCTGCTCTGGCGGATCTCGATGTTCTCAAGGAGCGGCGGCTGCAGGTCTGTCTGCTCAAAGGTGATGCCAAACTCCTCTTCCAGTTCCTGCTTGATGGACGGAAGCATCGAACAGAAGTGTTTTGCCTTCTCTGTGATGCTCCGCTTCTCATCCAGGGAGGCAGATGTTCCTTTGCTCTTGCCCTGGAACTGCATCTCGAAGGCGCCGGTCTGCGCTCTTGTGATCCGCACGCCGGTCTGTTCATCCATGGAATACTCCACTTCCTCCAGGCCGAAACTGTTCACATCCATATTTTCAAAGACAAGGTGATGCCGCTTCATGACCACGGTAAATGCATTGACCGTGTACTGGCGCTCACGTCTTCTCTTATATTCCTCTGCGAGCATCTCGGTCTCATCCCGCATCTCGCTCAGCAGATATTCATTTGCAAGGTCATCCTCGGTATAACGAGGCTCGATCCCGAGTTTTTCGGCCATGGCCAGATACATGCAGAACGCTTCCTTGCTTTCTTCGGACACCGTCTTCTGCAGGCTTCTGTATTCCTCGGCGCGCTCCTCAAGCTCATGCAGCTCGTTCTGATGCTGCTGGATGAAGAAATTCTGCCGTCCCGGCTGCACAGCCTCTGCCATCTCGAGGAGTTCCGCAGCCGAAGTCTCGAAATAGTTCCCTTCCACGGCGGCGACTGCCCTGACGCGCTCCGTGAAGCGCTCCCACGGCGTCTTCCGGATGGTCTGTTCCTCCTCTTCCACGCCGGTGTGCAGGGATACAAACGACTGGCTGGTATCATGGATCTGCGTATTTTCAGAAGCAATACGGTCAAACCGCTTCTCCAGTTCCGCGATCTTCTTCTCCTCGCGCCGCTCTTCCGTCATCCCCGGCAGGATGATAAACAGAAGATCCTGCAGTTCCTCCAGCAGCAGTGTTCCGTCCCCGAACATCTCCTGAGAGCGGTGAATCGTCTGTGCCATCTCCCGCAGCTTGTAATCCGCACCGAACTCCGTCTCAAAAGCCCGCACGGCTTCATCGAGGTGCTCGATCTGCAGTCGGATCTCCTTCTCGATCCGGCTCCGCTCCAGCTGCTCATCCCGGATCTGGCTCCTGGCACTGTCGAGAAGCCGGTCCTCATCGGATCTCCTTCCGGCTTCATCCTGCGCCCTGGCCTCGAGGATCGCTTCATACTCCTCGCGGTTCTTGTCCGCAAGGCCGGCGATAAAGTCCAGCTTTGCCTGCTTCTCCAGTTCCACTGCGTGGGCCGCATCAAACCGGAACTTCTTATAGTGCTCCGCTGCCGCCGTAATCCCTGCCGCAGCGACCGCGACGGTTCCGACCACCACAATCACCGGTGCCGCAAGAATCATCACTCCGGAATCTGATGCACTCATCGTATGCTCACCCTTCCTGTCCGTTAACCGGCAAGCTCCCGCGCGATCTCCTGCAGGAAACTTCCCTCACCAATATAATCCAGCCAGACCTTTGCCGCCTTTGACTCATAGAACTCTGCGATATCCTCATCGATCTGCTCGAGGTTCTTTTCAAAATAAGCAAACAGGTCTTCCAGTTTCATAAATGTTGTGCCATGCCATACAAAATCAGGCTTCTGCCGCAGCGAGATCTGCAGCTGTCTTACCGCGAGTTCCGGCTGTCTTTTCCCGGTTTCCTCGATCTCCTTTGCCCGCGCGATCTGCTCCGCGTCCGCCCCGTGCTGTTCCTCATAAAAACTCAGAAGCTTCGCCCGGCAGAAGTGACAGAACGGATCTGTGACCGCATAGCTTCCCGCCACCTCCGTCCGGTCCACAAAGTCCTCCAGGCTGCTGTAATGCTCTCCCAGCCAGTAGAGATCCTTCGCCGGTGCGATGGTCTGCATCAGTTTGAACAGTCCGGCGGACATATCAAATCCGACCGCGTATTCCTGGCACTTCTGATAGAACCGCCCGTCAAACTGCCGCAGGAAGTCATCATACTTGTGATTCTGGAGCATGAATGCAGCGAACTCCCACTGTGTTCCCATTGCCTGGATCAATTCCGGAATATCGAGAATCAGCTGTTTGTTGAAGAGCAGTCCCGTGATGGTCTTCCGCTCTGTCTTTGAATGATAGGTCCTGACGCCAAGCCCGTCATTTGCAATCCAGCTGGCAATGAATTCGCTGCCGTATCGCTGTTCCGGTCTGATCTGCAGCAGCCGGTCTAAGAGTCCTCTCGTCTTCGGCGTCAGCTGCATGGACGGCGGGGTAGCCACCGGCTGCTGCCATCTGCGGATGAGCTGCTGTTTCAGTTCCCGGACATCCTCGGCCTTCGGATTCTTTCCCTCCGCCGTAAACAATTCCTGCCCGAGGAGGAGCGTCACCAGTGTCAGACCAAGGGAACAGTAATCCGTTGCACTGTTGTGGATCATGCCGTCAGAGAAGATCCGTTCCGGCGCCATGTACAGCGGTGTGCCGCCGGCTTCTCCATCCTTGTCAAAGGACACGCAGTCGTAGTCGCCGAGAACAATCTCGAGCTTCTCCCGGTCCTTGATAAAGATGTTGGACGGCTTGATGTCGTTGTGCACCAGATGGCTCTCACCGAGAACCTTCAGGGCCTCATTCAGCTGGGGGAGCAGTTTTCCGATGACCTGGTCCTCTGTAAAACGCTCGTGCTCCAGTGTCCCCTCCTGGTAGACCGGCATCACTTCATAGTGGATGCCGCCATCCAGATCCCCGTAGGCAATCAGCGGCATCAGGCTCTGGCAGTTCCGCTTCTTCGTCACATCCGAAAGCTTCCGGAGCGCAAGGCTGGTTGTCGCTGCCCCCGGTTCATAGAGTTTGACGACCACACGGTCCCCGTGCCTGCTTTCTCCGAGAAACAGGGTGGAAACACTGCCCCGGCACAGAAATCTGGTCAGCAGATAAGCATCGACCTTGTCTCCCGCCGCAAAGTGCAGTCCGCTTTCTTCTGTTTCCGGCCTGACCGGATTGATTCCCCGCACCACAGGGATGGTTGCTCTGCCGATCCAGGCACCGGCCTGGAGGGTTTTATTCATGTCCATCTATATTCTCACTTTTCGGCGGCACCCCGATCTGCAGGAGCGAGTGCTCCTCCCCGACAAATTGTACGGTTCGTTCACCCCCGTCCGCATCCCGGTACCGCTCGGGATATTTCCAAATATAAATCTTCTGATTGGAGGAGCCCCGGATTCCCCGGTTATCATTCAGCGCCTCCACGTACGGTCCGTCGATCAGCACCGCGATCTCCCGGAGGATCTGATCCGTCAAAGGGTCCTCCCGCGCCTGCAGTTCCGCAAGCGTATACCCGGTGTAGACCAGCACGTCGTCGCTGATCTTCTCCCGAAACCAGTGGATCAGTTCCAGAATCCCTTCGGCCTGGTCGAACGGCTCCCCGCCGCTGATGGTCAGGCCATCTGCCTGGAAATCTTCCGGGATGGCCCGGATGATGTCCGCGACCTCCTGCGTCTCGCCGCCGTAGTCCTGCAGTTCGGGACTCGTGCAGTGATAGCAGTTCCTCGAGCACCCTCTGACCCAGAGGCCCAGGCGCTTTCCGTAACCCAGCGTCAGCACCGGGTAATAGATCCGCTCAAGACATAGCCGGCTCATACGATCCTGATCCTTCTGGAACAGCTGCTGCAGAGTGTTCCGGCATCTGCATCCCTTCCACAGAACAGGCACTGTCCGAGCCTGCTCCTGCTGCTGAGTGCTGCATTCGCCTCCGCAAAGGATGCTGCTGCGAAATACTGTGCCGGGCTGATCACATACAGTCTTCCCTCAAATACATGGGCGAGCACGGAATCCGGATCGCTCACATAGCTGGTATAGGGTCTCAGCAGCACCGAGGATACCGATGTCTGCAGCCTTCCCTTCGCCTGCGCTTCTTCGATATTCTTCGGCGTGACATTTGTCAGATAGCCGATCCCCTGCAGGACGACGCCGTTTCTCCACGGCAGCAGGCGATGCTCTCCCGGGATGAAGCGGTGATCCGTCTTCACCGGGTCTGTCATCAGCATCCCCGGCAGGCGGCCCATCGGTCCCTGGCGCATCTCCTCCTGGTGAACGGCCGCCCAGTAGCGGGACGAAGAAATCTTCCGGAAGGTCTCCGTATCTGTCACCGGATAAATCACATCCGTCAGATAATGCATCCGCTCCTCGAGGTTGTGCGCATACCCCTTCAGCGGGGCCAGCGTCTGGAACAGCTCGCCGCCGCCCATCACAAGGATGCGGAACATCTCGGTGTGGATGTAGTCCTCCAGGATTTCAAGCGCTGCTTCCTGCTCTTCCCCATAGAAGAAATGCAGTTTCGGTGCCCGGATATGGCCCGGTTTCCGGATCTCTTTCTGGGTTTCGCGGTGCAGCTCCTCGGCCCGGATGAACATCTCCTTCAGCCGGACACTCAGTTCCCCTGCCTCGGCCGCATTGCTGAATTTATCGATTCTGCTCTCCAGGGCGTACAGTTCCTGCCGGAGCGCATAGCCTTCGTCGGAAAAGAAACTGGTCCCGGAGGCGAGAATGTCTTTCGTGCGGGCGTTGAACTCGGCGCGCATGCTTTCCCGGACGATGGCCGTCGCACGTTCTTCCTGTCCGGTTTTTCTGCCAAGCACATCCATAAAGACCGCTGTTAATTCTTTCATGCTCTTCTCTACCTCCAGCGATCTGCCCTGCGTTTGGCCTTGTCGTATGCATTCTGCGCATCCTGACGTGCAGAATCATACTGATCCTGCCGCTCCTGATAATAGCGGTTCTGCCGGCTGTTGCTCTGATCCTGCAGCGCCACCGCTTCCGCGATCGCGCGCTGAAGAAGCGTCAGCGCCTCTCCGGCCTCGTACCCCAGCATGTCGATCCCGTTCAGGACTTCCGTGATCCGGTCCCGGGACGGGGTACCCTGCAGCAGGGTGAATGCAGCATAGAACTGCTTCATGGCCGGCTCCATGTCCTCGGAGCCGTTCTTCAGAAGAATCATCTTCTTCCTGGTCTCGTCGGCAATGTCGCCCTTCGACAGTTCCTGCCCGATCCTGAGATACCCTTCTTCTGCGCCTTTGTAGTTGTCCCAGCCATTTTCCGGGTCCTTCTTTGCACGCAGCAGCGCGTCATGGATTCCGTCCTGGTTGATCTCGTTGTATCGCCTGCGCAGCTGATAGCACTGCAGGTCTTCCTCGTCAGGCTTCTCGATTTCTTCATCGATGATCAGGGCAGAAGCGTTCCAGGCGCTTTCTTTTCCGGAGGCCGGACTCTGATTCGGCCTGAATTCCGGCTCTTTCACTGCGCTTCCGGTATTCCTGAAGCTCCTGTCCGTATCCGCGTAACTGTTCCGGGAAGCCTCCTGTGCCTGCATTTTTTCAGCCCATCCCTCAGGCACAGGCGCAGTCCTTCCCGGATCAGAACGCATCCGGTCCAGTTCCTTATCCAGTTCCTGGACCTCGCCCCAGAGGGCGTTCCATTCCTGCCAGAATTCCATTTAATATAATCCTATCAGTTTATAATAGATGACGCCGACAACGCACCCGGCGGCGAGTATGATCAGCTGCATCGTCTTCTTGCCGGCTGCTGCATTGCGGGCCCCTCTGCGGACCGCATCATTCCGCGCGTCGTTCCGGTTATTGATGCTCTCGACCAGATGGTCCACACTCTTCCGGTAACTGTCGATGGTATTGTATAAAGATTCTTCCAGATCTGTCAGTCTCATGGTTATCCTCCATCCTGTATGGTCACACGATCCGATCTCCGGTGTGTCCTTATCTGACATACTTTCTCACGTTGTTGAGGAACTCACGGAGCCATTCCTCCGTCGGCCGCTTATACATACGGATCTTCTCGTTATCTCCGATCGGATTGTAGGTGACCGCATTGGACGGCGAAGCGTACTTCGGTCCGTTCTCTCCGGTGATCGCCTTATACTCCTTGTCTTCCATGCCGAAGGCCAGACGGTTGTCGAAGTACTGCATATCCTGCTGGTAATTCTCGACGAAGAGCTCCGGATCATTTGCCCAGACGATGAAGTTCATCCCGTTCGCCGGCCCTTCTGCGAAGAGCTGCTCGAGGACTTCCTTCGGGGAACGCTCATAGGTTCCGGTGGTCAGCTGTTTCGCACGGTTCAGTCCGTAGAAAAGAACGAACTGCTGGCGGCCACTGTAAAGTTCCTGATACAGGGTCTCGATGCCGTTGAGCAGCTGGTTGACCGGAACGATGCGGAACGCCTCCGGTACCATATTTTCAATGTAGTCAAGCATATCCAGATCCCCGGATCCGTAGATCGACATGCCGCTCAGATCGAAGACCGTGATGAACGGTGCCGTGATCTCGCCCTGCAGGCGGATGGTCTCATAGAGCAGCGACAGAACGCTGTATCCCATGATCATACGGGAGAGACCGGAATTTTCCTGATCTCTGCCGGCCAGCAGCAGGTTCTGTCCACGTCCTGCGGACAGGGCCGGGAAATAGGTGTTGGTCATGGTCAGGCTTTCGCCGATATACAGATGATAGGTCGGATCGCCCATGACGAACGGTCTCGCGCCGGTTGCGGCAAATACGCTGAGTGGGTTCTCGGAATCGTCTTCCGGCCCGGACAGCAGGATACGCGGTTTCGGCGGTTCCTCCGACATCACCTCGAGCTGCCGCTCGTGGACCTGCTTCATCCAGATGTCGCGCTGCTCCGGACTGATGACAGCGACGCGGAAGGTACGGTTCGAATCCTTGGAACCGGCGTTGTTGTTGAAGACACCCTGACCCGGATCCACGCTGATGAGACGGTTTGCGATTTCGTTGTCGTTGTCAAGCAAAATCTCTGTCGACTCCTTATCGCCTTTCAGCGCGATTCTTGTATGAATGTTGCTGTAGACACCGTTATCCAGACCCTTGACATTCGCATAGGTCTGTGTGGACAGAATCAGGTGAATGCCGAATGCACGGCCCTGGGTTACCAGCTCTCTGATCAGGCTTGCACAGTTCTTATTCAGTTCACTGCCCTCGTCGTCGAGAAGAGCCTGTATTTCATCGAAGATCACCAGGATTCGCGGCATATCCGCGTGACTCTCCCCGCGTTCTCCCTTATACTTCCAGTAATGTTCAATTCTCCCGACACCGACATTCTTGAACTTCGCGCTTCTTCTGAGAATCTCCTGGTGCAGTTCCATCAGGACAGCAAGGCCGAATTCCGGCTCGGTCTCGACGCAGATGACCCGGAAGTTCGGGAGCTTATTCTCTGCATAGCAGCTGACCTCGACGCCCTGCTTGAAGTCAAGCAGCCAGATCTGGACATCGTCCGGGCTGTAGTTGAAGAGCACGCTGTGGATGATGGTGTGCAGCAGCGTCGTCTTGCCGGCGCCGGTAGTTCCGCCGATCATCGCGGAGAATGATTGATAGATCTCGCCGAACTCCAGATTGACCATCTTGCCGGCGCCCTCCATACCGATCGGGACCGAGATGCCGTCGATCGCAGACTTGTTGAACCAGTACTCTGGTCTTCCCGGAAGGTTGCCGGAGACCATCGGATACGTGATTTCGATCGATTCGCCGAGGCGCTCTCTGATGCCCCGGATGATCCGGCCGGCCTGCTCTGTGGTCGGACCTGTTACCGGGAAGTAGCGCATCTTCCCTTCGAGTGTTCCTTCCTGGACATAGAGGAAGTTCCCGTCCGCCTTGACGGTGTTGCTGATCTTGCCGCGGATCCGGCCCACAGCGGAACTCTCCGGCCAGTTGTTCATCTCCTCCTGGTCACCGGCGATCAGGGTGTAGACACCGGTCTGCGGCCCGTTATCCAGGATGCTCTCCAGCATATCCAGTGACCGATCTGTGAAATGTTTCGGGAAGTCCATCACCACGAGGAAGCGCATCGGCTCTGCGTTCACGCCGGCAGCCTCATTGTAATCGATGATATTCTTGTACTGGCCCTGCAGGCAGCGCTGGATGACGTCTGTCGTGTGGCCGATGATCAGTTCCAGTCTCTCCTCGATATCCTTCTCACTGCTCCAGATCCTGGTATCGATGGCACGCTCATCGCCCCTGCCGCTCTCGTCCCGCTCTCCGAGCGGTGCGAACAGGGCGAATGTTCCGCCGAGGCTCACCGGATCGATGAAGGTGCACCAGCACTTGTTCACCGGGATGGACATGTAGAGATTCATGGCGAGGTTCTTCAGATCTTCCTGTGCCTCAGCCCTGTTCTGTGCCGAAAACTCGAACATGGTGGAGAAGCGCTTATCGGTAAATGCATAGCCATATGGTACGGCAAGGTAATCCCGGCCGTTTGCTTCGCGCATCGCGAACCCGAACCGCTTCTTCAGAACCGCTGCCTTCAGCGGATCCTTTTCAATGGCGGTCACGTCGTAGCCTGCGAAACCGAACTGGACTCCTTCCGGGAACTTCTCCGCCGGCTCGAAGACCTCATGGTTCGGCTGCAGGAGGCGGAGTTCTTCATACTGCTCGTGCACCTTGTCCGGGCGGATCAGATGTTCCACACGCTCGACAAAGGTCTCTTCTTCGTACTCATTGCGGATGCGCTGTCTGCGTCTGCTGTCCGTGAGACGGGCGTCTCTCTCGGCCGCATGCTCTTTGTGGTCTGCCTGGAACCGGGTCACGGCCACATTGACCTCGCGGTCGCGCTGGGAAGAAGCTTCCCCGAGGAGCGCACTGCCAAGTTCTTCGATCTGTCCGGCCAGGGCAACCTCCTCCCTGCCGTACTTGACGATGGACATGTTATCGTCTTTTTTATGTCTCTTCTTGCGCTGCGCAGTTTCCTCGTCGAGCCGCTGAAGGGCCTGCTGCGTCGTGATATTCTCCATAGCACCAAGCGCCTGCTTCAGGGCTGAAACCGCTCTTCCGTGGGTTTTCTCGGCAGCAACACGATACTGATTCAGTTTGTCCCCCCAGCTGTTATACCGGGCATCTGCCTCGGCTTTCAGCCTGTCCTCCACTTCCTTCGAAGCAGCTTCTGCATTCTCAAAATCCTCTGTGATGTTCTCCTGCTCGTTGTCGAAATCCGCCTGTACGCGTTTCCGGTTCTTGTCGAGCTGTGCCATCTCCTCAGAGATCGCTCTGGGTACTTTCAGCAGATCTTTGTAAGTGTCCATACCAGCCATGAGATCAACCCTCCATCCTTATGAAAAGTGTCTATTATATCCATCATGATCCATAAAACCTTCCTTTCAGCCTATATATAGAAATCTGTTCTGTCAACAATGTTGATATTAACAATTTATACTTTTCCCCCGTTTTCTCACTTCATTTTTCCCGGAAATGGCGGGCAAAAAAAGAGGCTCCCACAGTGTCCTTTCTGTGGGAACCTCGTTCTTTCTGAAATAGGTCCGGGCGATACCTTATTTTACAAAATCGGGCAGGATTTTACAATCGCGGCCGGGCAGAATCCTCTATAATGTGGACATCGTCAGGCGAATTCATATCAACTGCGCTGCGCGCGACTTGGAGGATTATCATGAGAGCACAGAAGAAAGGCCTTCTCGAGGGAAGCATCTTCGACCGGCCATTCATGGACAGCAAGGCAACCACAGACCATGTCTCGAGGAAAGAATGGGTACTGGGACATCTGATCGGACCGCTCGGCCTGATCTTTGTCGTCAATTCCATCGCTGCCCTGGTCGAGAAATTCTTTACGCAGCAGACCGGTGCCATGTACGGCGCGGCGAATGTTGCCATGATTCAGGAAATGGGCGGCTGGTATGAGATTGTCATGACGGTTGCCAAGATTCTCGGCATGGGCGTCGGTCTCCTGAACGGCTTCCTGATCCAGAACACCCGCTCCCGCCAGGGCCGTCTCCGCCCCTGGTACCTGATCTTCGGTTTCCTGACGATCATCATCGGCTGCCTGATCTTCCTGTTCCCGGGCAATACGATGGGCAATGCGTACTGGTTTTATTTCTTCTTCCTGCTGATCTGCTTCAGCACCGTCGGCAGTTCCTTCTTCTATCTGTTCCGGGACAACATCTGCTCCCTCACGACCCGCGACCCGAAGGAGAAGGCCCACATCCAGTATATCCGTAAAATGTCCTGGACGCTGATCTCCGGCATCATTATCGGCATGCTGCTGAACATGGTCGCGCTGCCGCTCTGGCTGGAAAATGACATCAATGGTTATCCGGTTCTTCTGATCATCCTGTCCATCATCGCTGTCCCTCTGCTTCTGCTCGAGTATTTTTACACCCGTGAGCGAATCTCCGAGGACATCGCCCTTGAAAATGACAGCTTCAAAGGAACCCAGCCGGCGCTCCGCGACCAGCTGAAGGCCCTGCTCTCCAACAAATATTATGTAATTCTGATGATCATCACGACGATCGGCGGCATCGTCGACAACTATAAGGGTGGAAATGTCCAGTATTTTTATATCAAGTTCCTGCTCCACGGGGACACGAATCCGCTGATGTTCACCCTCTACACCACGATCACCGGCTCCATGACCGGCATCGGGGCATTTATCATCTACCCACTCGCCAAGAAATTCGGCATCAAGAACCTGACCGTCGCCGGCTACGCCATGGTGCTCGCCGGCAGCCTGATGGGTCTCTTCTTCCCGGATAACATCGTGCTGGCCTTCGTTGCCGGTTTCCTGCGGAACATCGGCATGCTCCCGAACGCCTACATCTTCGCAACCCTGGTCTGCTACGCCTTTGACAGCATCGAGTTCCGCTCCCACATGCGTCTCGAAGGCATGATGGGCGTCGCCGTCATCGGCGCCATCCAGACCCTGATCTACGCCCCCTTCGCCGGCGGCTACGAATCCGGCATCCTGAAGCGCGGCTTCGTCGACGTCCAGGGCATCATCCCAAGCGCCGACGTCCTCCAGTTCATGACCATGTCCTTCTACCTGTTCGACGTCATCCTCGCCGCAGCCGTGGTCATCCTCCTCCCATTCGTTGACGTCGAGAAGAAAATGCCGGAAATCAACGAGGAACTCACCCGCCGCAAAGAAGAAGCCGTACAAATCCATGACGCCGGGCCGGGCCGCTGACACAATGCACCAGGCCTGCGCGCCGCAGTGCAGAGCACCCACCCCTCCGAATTCGCCTGAAAACATGCCTTTCTGCCTTGTGAAAACTTTTGTCAATTGGATTTACAAAAGTTTTTCAGGCTGATAAGAGGACATTGCAAGAGGTTTCTACTAAAGATTCCCGCCTGAGGTTTCTGCTGAAGGTTCCTGCAAAAGGCAGGCCGGTTTTCTGAAAGAGATTAGCACAGAGCAAAGGAGCCATCATCTCCGTGTTTGAGATGATGGCTCTTTTTGTTACCTTAAACCTTTTGTAAATCCGTTTTACAAAACTTTTTACGTCAGATATTTCGATATTTGCCGGAAGTCCTCCTGCCGAACGCTCCTTCCGGACGCCCCTGCCGGATATCCGTCAGATGATGATACCATCCAGATGGTCCATTTCGTGCTGGACGATCTGGGCGGTCCAGCCGGAGAATGTCTGCCGGTGCTTCTTGAAGGTGCTGTCCTGGTATTCGACCTCAATGTTGCGGTAGCGGGTTGTCTTCCGGGTGCCGTCAAGCGACAGGCAGCCTTCTTCTGTCTCATATGGGGAGTCCTTCTGCAGGAGAACCGGGTTGTACATCACCAGGTTCATGAAACCAAGGCTCACGATGATAATCCGCTTCTTCACGCCAATCATGTTGGCAGCCATCCCGACACAGCGGTCCTGCAGCGCCTGCAGGGTGTCCTGCAGATCCTGGCCGACCACCAGGTCCTTCTTCGTCGCCTCCTCAGATTTCTGACTGAGGAAAAACATATCTCTCACTACCGCCTTGACCATAAGGACCTCCGCGCATTTGTAAAACACTCATCTAAAATCTTTACAGAATCTCCAGCAGCTCATTCAGTGTCGGCAGACCAACGATCGTCTCTGCATAGATTGCCTTCTCGACTTTTCCATCAGCACCCACAATAAACATCGCCGGAAGCTGCTGCTCATTTCCCTCATACTTGCCATGGGAGAAGCCGCAGGCCGCTGCCGCCGCGCCTTTTGCCTTCAGGTCGTCCAGGCGGTCGCCGACCAGTGCTTCCATGGACTGCGCCGGCTCGATCTCGAGCTCCTTGTAGATCTTCATCTCCGGATCGCAGATCACATCAAACGGAAGCGGCGACTCTTTCAGTTCCTCTGCGAGCAGATCCTTATCGCTCTGCAGCATGAAGACGATCTTCGCACCCTTCGCCTTCACTTCCTCATAGCGGGTCGCCGCCACGTGGATGTCTTAGCGGCACACCGTGCAGCCAATGTAGCGCAGCGCCCAGATCACCGTCTTCGGCTCTGTAAACAGATCCGTCGTCACAGCCTCTCCGCCATAGAGCAGATTCACCGGCAGCGCCGGAAAAACATCACCCTGATTTAACTTTGCCATTTTCAAACCCTCCTTATTCTCGTGCTTCGTTGCTTTTTTCATACAATAACAATTCAGGACCGCCCCCTTATAGATCGCTGCTACGCAGCTACTCGTTGCTGCGCAACTCCTATCTATAAGGGCCGGCCATCCGGCCGGTAAGAATTCGAGAGGAAAGCGGCTGTGAAAGCAAGCTTTCCGCCGCTTTCCTCTCGAATTCTTGTCGGTCCTGATTTGGTGTGGTATCATTATACCTGAGTGCCGGGTGCCTGTAAAGAGAATCCCGGCCGAAAGGAGTCACGATGTCTGAACGCAAGACCTTACACGAAATTCGATTTGACCATCCCGCATCATCCTTCACCGAGGCGCTGCCGCTTGGTAATGGTTCGCTTGGGGGAATGGTTTATGGTGATATCCGGGGAGAGCATATTCTGCTGAACCAGGAATCCCTCTGGTCATCCCCTGCCAGGGACCGGATCAATCCGGACGGAAAGGCTTATCTTCCGAAGATCCGGCAGGATGTCTTTGCCGGCAACATTCAGAAAGCCGAACAGGAGATCTACGAGCATTTTCTGAACCCGGCCGTACGGCTCGGGCACTACGAGCCCCTCGGATGGCTCGATATCATTCTCGACCGGCCGATCCCACACCACAGCATTTTATTTAAGCCGAAAGAATATCCGGATGTCAGCGGGTATACCCGCTGCCTCGATCTCGCAGATGCGCTGTACAGCTGTTCCTACAGCCGGAATGACGTGCATTATCAGCGGGAGGCCTTCATCTCGTATCCGGACCAGGTCCTGGCCGTCAGACTCACATCGGACCAGCCGATGTCGCTCCGCGTGGAGCTGACCCGCGAGGATGGCTGCGACAGTGTCAGGACAGGAACCTGTGATGACACGGACAGCTTATATTGGCTTGCCATGTGCGGCGGCGCCCATCAGGACCCTGGTACAGACACGAAGCCGGCTTTTGCAGCTGTCGTGACGATTCTTGCTCCGAATGGTGGTGAGATCACCGCCGGTGGTAATTATCTGTTCGCCGAGAACTGCCGGACGCTGGTGCTCTTCCTCAGCGGGAGAACCGACTACTACGGGGAGGAGCCGGTTCAGTGGTGCCTCACCCGGCTGCAGGCTGCCGTCCGGAAAGGCTATGCGGCAATCCGGGAAGCGCATCTTGCCGATTATCACGCGCTCTATCAGCGCGTGCAGCTGGGACTGCCCGAAAGCGAAGACAACGACCTCGCCGTACGCTATTTCAATTATGGCCGCTATCTCATGATCGCCAGCAGCCGTCCCGGCGGCCTCCCGGCCAATCTGCAGGGACTGTGGAACACGGATTTCCATCCTGCCTGGGGTTCCGGCTACACCATCAATGTGAATCTGCAGATGAACTACTGGCCGGCGGAGGCGGCGGGACTGTCAGAATGTCATCTGCCGCTCTTTGATCTGCTGAAAAAGATGCTCCCGCGCGGGAAGGACGCCGCAAGACGCCTCTACGGCTGCCGTGGGGCGGTCGCATTCCACAACACCGATATCTACGGGGACTGCGCCCCGAATGAAAGCTGGATGCCCGCTTCCGGCTGGCCGATGGGCTTCGCCTGGAGCGCACTGCACATCATCGAACACTACCGCTACACAGGCGATCTCGCATTTGCAAAAGAGTATGCTGAGATCGTCGAAGAAGTCTCCCGCTTCTTCGTTGACTTCCTCATCGAAGACCCGGACGGGTATCTCGTCACCTGTCCGTCGACCTCTCCGGAGAACACCTATCTCCTCCCGAACGGGGAGATGGGCTGTGTCTGCTACGGACCGGCCATGGATGTGCAGATCCTGCGCGAGCTCTTCGGCGGTCTGCTGGAGATGGAGACTGCGCTCGGAAGAGACGATACAGAACTCGCCATCCAGATCCGTGAAATCACAAAAAAACTGCCCCCGGACCGCATCGGGTCGAGAGGGCAGCTGCTGGAATGGCAGAAAGAATATGCAGAATGGGAACCGGGTCACCGGCACATCTCCCATCTGTTTGGCCTCTATCCGGGTTCCTCCATCCGTCCGGAAGAGACGCCGGCGCTGGTCGAGGCCGCAAAGGTGACGCTCTCGGAGCGGCTCGCCGGAGGCGGCGGGCAGACCGGCTGGTCCCGCGCATGGCTGATCAATCTGTATGCGAGACTGTGTGACGGCGAAGCCGCCTGGGATCATCTGCAGCATCTGATCAAAGATCTCAGCGCGGAGAACCTCTTTGATCTGCACCCGAGCCTCGGCGGGGACGGGCCGTCCGTCTTCCAGATCGACGGAAACTTCGGCGGTACGGCGGGCATCCTCGAGATGCTCATCCAGAGCCAGGGTGCGGAGCTGAAACTGCTCCCGGCCATCCCGGAAGCCTGGAAATCAGAAGGATACCTTCACGGGGTCCGGATCCGCGGTGGAAAGGCCGTCGATCTCGACTGGAAAGATGGCAGGGCCGTGCTCTCTTACAGCCACCAGGCCTGATGGATCACCGTCGGGTCGATGCTCTTCACGTCCGCGGCGGAAGTACGGTACATCATCGAGGCCAGCTCATCGGTCAGTGTCTTCAGCGTTGCTGCAACACCTTCGGCACCATCGGTCATATACGGAGGCATCAGCACTCTGCCGACACTGACCATATCTGCGCCCATGGCCAGCGCCTTGAATGCATCGAAGCCATCCTCAATGCCGCCGTCGGCGATCAGAATGAAATCCTCTCCGACAGCCTTGCGGATCTCCGGCAGCAGCATGACCGGCGGTGTCGCCCAGTGCATCAGATCGTGGTGGTGTCCGACGATCACGCCGGCAGCGCCAAGTTCCTTTGCAAGAACCGCATCCCGGACACTCAGGACATCCTTGATGAAGAACGGCAGCTTCGTTGCCTGGATATACTCCCGCATCTCCTCATTGGTCGGCAGTTTCATCGGGCAGCCCTGGATGGTATCAAATTCCGGGGACTCTGTCTTGATCGCATGACCGCCGTCAAGGCCGATCGCAAATGCCCCGTGTTCCTCTGCATAGCGGATGCGGCTGAAGATCTCCTCCCGGTCCGCGTATGGCTTGATGATCTTGATGACTTTCGCACCGGTCTCAAGACACGCACCGAACGTCTCATTATCCCCCATCCCGATGCAGGCCACGGCTCCCGCAAGGCGGGCGCCCTCTGCATAGATGCCCATGCCATTCTTCAGATGGCTCAGCGCACCGGCCATAATCGGTGTGTCAAACTCTTCCCCCAGGAACCGCACCTTCGTACTCGGCTTCACAGCACCGAGGACACGCTCCTCAATCACGAGAGAGTCCATGTATTTTCTTGCAATCTGATCGGAATTCCCATTCTGGTTCTTCATCGTTTCTGCCCCTTTCTGCTATCGACCGCGGATCTGCCCGCTCATCTCAACTACTCACAATCTACCAGAATACACCAGCAAAAGATATCAGATTCATCTGATAAATATCAATTTTATTCTCTTATCGAAACGGTACTTGTACGACCGGCACAACCGGCTTCCACCGGTATGAAATAAACCATTCTTATTTTCTGTGCCCGCCGATCTGCTGGTTCCGCTCGAGTGTCGTGGCACCTTCCATCAGATTCATCCCTTTGAACACGGCATTTGCACCGAACTTCTTCCGCACCGCAAGCATCGCCCCCTGGAGGTGCTTCTCCCGCCGGACCGCCTCGTAATCGATGAACAGGCTCATCTGGTACATCCCGATATCCTCTGTGACATCGTTCGCACAGACGCCGAGGCGCCGGAACAGGAGTCTGTGGTCCGTCTTCTCGTCGAACTGGCGCACCATCGGCTCCGTGATCAGCTGCGGACTATTTGTCAGGCTCTGCAGTTTCACGGTCCCGCTTGCGTGCTTCGGGTGCAGCCTCCCATAGAAATCAACGGTGACCGGTCCGTCATAGTTCGGGCACACTTCCAGGCTCTTGTGATCGTAGGACACCCACCAGGTACAGCCCTTCGTGACCAGGTTCTTGGTGAAAAGCTCCCCTGCAAGGACATCGATCATCTCCCGGAAGGCCAGCCTGGCCTCCTGATACTTGTAGGGGCGCGGCAGCACCTGGCCGTTGCTGACGGAATGCGCTTCGCTGCGGTAGGCCTTGATGTCTTTCATGGTCACCGGTTCGATGCCCCAGGCATGATCAATCAGGATCTCCGCATCGATCCCGAATGTCTTGTAAAAATATTCTTCGTCCCACTGGGACCGCTCGGCGACATCGCCCATCGTGAACATGAACGCATCGTAAAGGCGTCTCGCCGTGCCCGGTCCGATCTGCCAGAAATCCGTCAGCGGCCGGTGCTCCCAGAGGAGATATTTGTACGAGTCTTCATTCAGCTCCGCGATCCGGACGCCATCCGCGTCCGCCGGCGACTTCTTGGCCACGATATCCATCGCCACCTTCGCCAGGTACAGATTGGTCCCGATGCCGACCGTCGCCGTGATGCCGGTCGTCCGCAGGACGTCCCGGATCATGGTCATCGCCAGTGCATGCGCCGGATGGACGCCTGCGCGCTCCGCTTCTTCCCGGTACAGATGCAGGTACCCGGTGCAGTCGATGAAGCATTCATCGATCGAATAGACATGGACATCCTCCGGCGCCACATAGCGCAGGTAAATGCCGTAAATCTGTGCGGAGATCCGCTCGTATTCCGCCATCCGCGGTACCGCGGTGATATAGCTGACCTTCGTATGGTGCGTGACCTCATACTCCCGGATCTTCTGCTTCGCTTCAAAGAGGCGGGGCCTCGACGGCACACCGATGGCCTTCAGCGACGGGGAAACCGCCAGACAGATCGTCTGGTCCGAGCGGGATTCATCCGCCACCAGAAGATTCGCCTTCAACGGATCCAGCCCCCGGTGGACACACTCCACGGAGGCATAGTAGGACTTCAGATCGATACAGATGTAGGTTCGATCGACGTGGACATCGAAAGCCATCCTGCCACCTCCATTTTCTATCTGGAGCAGTCTGCTCCTGATTTGTGGAGGTATTATAGCAGGCGGATTTGCCATTTTCAACCGATCCGGCACAATTTCTGCTCCAGATAGAAGAAAACGGTCAGCCGTCACCGGCCGAGGAGTTTATGCACATTGGCCGTGGTCGGCTCGATCTCATATGGCCATTCGATCAGCCGCACCGCATGCTCCGCACAGAGCTGCCGCTTCTGCCGGTCCAGCTCCTGCCGCTCCGTCAGCGCCTCTTCCCCGCCGAAAAATGAGACCGGCAGGTAGTGCTGAATCCCCTGGTACTCGATCGCTGTCTGAAGGGACGGGATGTAGAGATCGAGGCTCTGCCTGCCGAGCCACTCCGGGCGGTACTGGTAGAGCGTGTCGGGCCACACCTTCCGCACAACCTGCAGCAGGGTCACTTCGTGCTTCCACTTCGGGCGGATCACGCCCTCATCCGTCAGCCGCGTCCGGATCCTTGTCCGCTCCAGCCGCCAGTTCGTCCGGAAGCCGTCCTTCTCCTCGTAGAGCGCCAGATCCCGGTACCACCACTGAAAATACGGCATGATGACCTCTGTCAGGTTCCGGAACAGTTCCAGCTCCGATGCAAAGTACCCGCAGTCGAGCATGTGACGGATGTTCCGCCTGACATGCACAGTCTTCACCGGATTGTGATGCCAGGGCAGATTCCCCTGATACTTCGCGAGCCGGTCCGGCAGATAGGGTGAGCGCAGCGGAACGCCGTCCACCCAGAGGTGGTCCTGGTACCACGGCAGCGAGTAATCGTACAGCGAATAGCCGCCGTAGAGATCCTCCGTGGCATTCGTATAAAGCAGATGGAACATCAGCAGGACGTCATCCATCTGCTGCTTGTCAAAGACAGCAAGGTAGTGGTTCTTCTCCTCGTCCGGGAACAGATTCCTGACCGGGCGGAAGACTTCTGCCCGCCGGCAGACTTCCGTGATGACAAAGAACTGGGAGATGAAGCTCTCAGGAAATAAAAAGCAGGCTTTGTGGTCTGTGTCCAGGTCTTCGAACTGCCGCATGAATGCTTCCACATAGGGGTTCGGCGCCAGCTGCCCATCTTCCAGGATCCGCTTCTTCGCCGCATAGCGGTAGGCCAGATCCGACCAGGAGAGCTGGATCAGGAACCGGTCGTACTGATTCTCTTCATACTCCTCCCGGACCGCTTCGTACTCCTCCTGCCAGGAATCATGTTCCGGCAGCAGTTCTTCCATCGTTGCAAAGGTCGTCCGCTCATGATACTGCGGGTAGCGTTCCCAGAGCAGTTCGAGTCTGTCAAAAGAGCCGCCGCTCCGCTCCCGCTCATGCACCGGCGGGTACATGACTGCCGCCTCTCTTCATTCCTTTGATCCTGAGCGTCCGGAGATAGTCCTTCTGCTCCGGCGTGATCCGGTAGCTCTCGACCGCCTTCTGAATGGTCTTGTTGTGCGTCCAGACATCCAGCCTTCTTTCTTCCAGATAAGGCAGGATGGCATCATACTGCTTCGCAAGTGCTGTCGCAAAATACCATGCGATCATCATGTTGATATAGTATTCTTCTGACCGCACAGCAGCCACCATCTCCGGATATTCCGGCTGAAAATCCTCATCCAGGAAATGCTGCATCAGCATGCCCATCGCGAAGCGGACCGTATAGGTATGATCCGACCGGATCCATCTCCGGACAGCCTCAAGCAGTTCCCCGCGATGCTTTCTGAACACCTTCGGAGACAGCTGGTCGCAGGTTGCCCAGTTGTCGATCCAGGGCAGAAAAGCCTCCGTGTACGCCATGCACACGGCAAAGTCCCTGATCTCCGCGATCAGAAAGGCATGCAGCTGGTCCTCATCAAAATAAGCATGCGGAAGATCCTCGAAAAAAGCTGCAAGCTCCTGTGCAATCCCATCGTTCGCATATTCTTTCATCAGTTCTTTCGCGTACTTTCGGAGAACCGGTGTCTTGATTCCAAGCATTCTTTCCGGGTCAATCGTCGGAATGATCTTTGCCTGGAAATCCCTGTAGGCAGGATCCAGATAAGCAGGATCCCGCAGGGAAAGGAGTCTCTCCCTGATCTCATCCTTTACCATATCGCCTTTATCCTTTTCTCTTGATGACATGACTCACGATCCCCTGGCAGACCAGGTCCTGCACATAGATCACCTGATCCGGATAGACTGCCTGATTGCAGTACAGCAGCATCGCCTTATGATTCTTCCGGCTGACTCCGCCGTACTTCTTCAGCGTATTCCGCCCCTCTTCGTCCATGGCAATCACCAGGTCACCCTTTTTCGGATCCGTCTTCATCGTCACAACCACCAGGTCACCGTCATCAATGCCCTCATCGGCCATCGAATCACCCGAGGCATGCAGCAGATAGTACGGCCCTTCCCCGAAGATCTCCGTCGGCAGCGACATGACGCATTCGACATTCTCCTCCTCATAGGTCAGATCCCCGCAGGGGATGCTGCCGAGGAGCGGTGCCTGGGTGCGATCAGTCCGGATCTTGTTCATCTGGCTGACCGAGAGGACCCCATCCGTATAGGAAAGCATCCCGCGCGCATTCATCTCGACCAGATACCGCTGCGCCGAGCTGCGCGCCATCCCGAACTTTCTCGCAATCTCCGTCGTCGACGGCGTCCTGTCGTGGGACGCATAAAATACCCCGATATAGGTGTTGATTTCTTTCATCAGTTCTTCATTCTTATGCCGCATACCATCCTCCGGTTCTATCTGGAGCAATTTGTTCTGTATTGCCATTATACCAAACATTTGTTCTGATTGCAAGTACAAAAATGCCCGGGAAGCAAAACGCCTCCCGGGCAGAATCACATCACCTATGACATTACTGCCACAGAACATTTTCCGCAAAATACGTGAACATCGCCGGCCAGCAGAACCAGTCGTGGCTGCCTGGTACGAAGTACGGGATGTACGGAAGGCCTGCTTCCTTCAGGGCGCGGATCGTCGGCGGGACACCGATCTCGCGCTCGTTGTAGGCGATGTCTTCCTCGGCGCTGCCGATCAGGAGCACCACGTCATGCAGCACCGGATTGTCGAGTGTGAAACCTTCGCCGCCGCAGAATCCGCCGGAAAATGCGCCGAAGTATCCGAATCTCTCCGGGTGGTGCATGTAGGTGTACATGGTTGTGATAGCGCCCATCGAGAGACCGCAGAATGCCATCATATCCGGATCATCGGTCACGGCGTAGACCTGCTGCAGGTACGGGATGATGCACTGCAGGATGTTCTGATCAATCGTCGCGAAATCCCAGTCATAGACGGAGTTGTTCATGGTGACCACGATGGCCTCTTCTGTCCGCTTCGAGGCAATCAGGTTGTCCATGATATTGGCAAGACCACCCTGGCTGAACCAGTCCGCTTCATTTCCGCCGCCACCGTGGGAGACGAAGATCACCGGATACTCCCAGGTACGATCGTAATTTGCCGGCAGATAGACGCCCATGGTGCGGGTATCGCCCTTGATGTCGGTGTAGCTTACATAGCTGACCGTCCCCTTCACGGCCGGGTTTGTCGCCGGCAGCCACGGCATGTCATCCGGGTTGCCGAGATACAGCTCGCTGTTCATCTGCGGGCCGTCCTTGGTCGGGGCAAATGGCGGGTTCTTCGGGTCTGGAATCCATGGCTTGAATTCGCCGAAGCTGTGCATCTTCCCATCATCTGCGAGCACGTTCATCCACGGCATCTCCGGGTTCGGGTCCTGCAGCTCGGCATTCAGCTGGAAACCATACGGATACATGCCGGCAGGCAGTGTCAGCGTCGTCGTATAGAGCCCGGTCTTCTCATCAAAATCCATCGGCTTCGCGTAGCGGCCGCCGATCTGGCTCATGCCCTCCTCGTACTGGTCCGGCGTATACTTCGGGTCATTTTCCACCATGCCCTGCTCATCGGTGTTCCCCTTCAGGTTGCTCTTATAGAAAAGAAATTCCCCGATCAGCATCACGGATGTGACTTCTTCCTTCACATCCGCCGGATCAAATGTGAATGTATGCGTGTACATCTTCTTTGTCAGGAAACGCTCCTGCTGCGTCTTCTTCTCGGCCATCTCGATAACCTCCCTTGTAATTTGTAGAATAAGCTTTTGTGGTTCTGCGTTTTGTGCGGCATCTGGCCTGCCACGGACCTATTATCAGCATACCACAAACTGCAGCAGAAAATCTTTCATTTTTGCAAAAAGAATTATAAAAAAGATAGCAAAGTACAAGGCACTACTGTAAAGAATCATCATTACATACTACATTCCTCCGAATCAACGCTTTATAGTAGTCCACCGCTCCCGGCAGGCTGTAGGTGTCGAGATATTCGTTCAGTCCGTGCATGCCCTTCATCTGCGCCTTGCCGTAGACGACCGGCGAGAAGCGGATGCAGGCGTCGCAGATCTCCTGGTAGAAGCGGGCGTCCGTCCCGCCGGTCATGACGTACGGCACGATCGGCAGCTTCGGGAAGACTTCCCGGATGGTTTCTTCGACGACATGAAATGCCTCGCTGTGTGTGTCGACGGGTTCGCAGGCCGGATAGGCGTCGATGATCTCAACCTCAAGCTTGTATTTGTCTGCAAATCTCTTGATCGCGGCGTTGCTTTCTTCCATGTTCTGGTGCGGGATGTAGCGGAGGTTCAGCACCAGCGATGCCTCCTGCGGCAGTACATTGCAGCCATCCGAGCCCGCCTGCATGGTCGGTGCCACGGTCGTTCGCAGCAACGCCGCTGCCTGTGCGGAGATGGACGGCATCAGGATTTCGAGCAGTGGCTTGAACAGCCAGATATTGCCGAACAGCAGCCGCATCCAGAACGGCCCGTACGGCGCCATATTTTCAAACATCTCCCTGGCCTGCGTCTTCATGATGGACTTCATCGGGCTGTGCTTCGTCAGATCCACCAGAAATTTCGAGAGCCGGACGATCGGCGAATCCTTCGGCGGGTAGCTCGAATGACCGCCGTTCGAACGGGCGATGATCCGGAGATTTCCCTGGCCCTTCTCCAGGACGCCGACCATCGCGAAATTTCCCTTGAGCCCCGCCATCGGTTCCGTGACGATCGAGCCGCCCTCGTCATTGACGATAAATGGCGTGACGCCTCTTTTTTTCAGTTCTGCGACGAGCTTCGGGCAGCCCTCACCACCGACCTCCTCGGTATTTGACGAGGAAAGGTACACATCCTGCTCCGGGACGAAGCCGTCCGCGAGCAGTTCCTCCGCCGCCTGCAGGAAAGACATCACAGAGCATTTCGTATCCGCACTGCCGCGTCCCCAGACCTTTCCGTCTTCGATATCGCCGGAAAATGGCTCGTGCTCCCATTTTCCTTCTGCAGGGACGACGTCCTGATGCCCCATCAGGACCAGCGGCTTGTCGGAGTGCTTTCCCTTCCAGTAATAGAGCAGGCTCCCGTCGATCTCGGTCTTCTCCAGCTTCTCATGCACCAGCGGGAAGAGCTTTTCCAGGATCTTATGAAATTCCAGGAACTTCTCCCGCTGGATCTGTCCCTTATAGGACACCGTCTCAAAGCGGATCATCTCCGCCAGTTTCTCCGCATACGCCTGCTCCCTCTCCGGATCCATGACCGGCTCCCACTCCGACGTCTTCGCCGGCGTCAACAGCGTGCGGATCACCGCGATCAGCACAAGAAGGACCAGCAGACACAGGATGCCCAGAACAATCCATAAAATGATCTTCATCTGTTCTTACCTCCTTCTGCATCTACCGCACTTGCGGAATCATCCATCTTCGCTGCGGCTTCTCTGCCCGCTATATCATCCACCTTCGCTGCGGCTTCCCTGCCCGCTATATCATCCACCTTTGCTGCGGCTTCTCTGCCTCTGGTCTTCGCGAAACTCAGATACGACAGCACGATTGCGAGCGCTCCGCTCGGGATCACCATCATGCTGGTGGAGCCGATGAGCGACGGCACGAACACGAACAGCAGCGTCATGACCGTGAGCACGATCAGCGCCACGGTCCTATCGGACCGATAATATTTGCAGGCCATCGCACCAAACAGCGCCGGCACGACATTTTCAAATGCAGGCTGAAGCGCCGGGGACTGCAGTACCGGCTGCAGCGGGATCATCAGCAGCACGCCCAGCGCCAGCACCAGAATGGTCACCAGCGAAGATGTTGCAATCGACAGCGTCGAAATAATCTCATTTTCCGGGGTCCCGCTCTTCACGCCGACGATATCTCTGGCATTGATGGCGCAGGGGATCTTCATATTGATCAGATTGCCGGTGATAAATGCGAGATAGCTGCCGCCCGCGCCGAGCATCGGCACGTAGATCAGATACTCCACAATCCCGCTCACCAGATACACGAGCCCCACCCCGACAAATGCCTTGATGCACGCGGAGATGTTGGGCATGGCATTCAGATACAGCCCGATAACAAACGGCGCCGCCAGCAGCAGCACCAGAACGATCACCGTCAGAATCCTGCCGAGGCGATGCGTGGCGGCGAGGTAAGTCCCATATCTTGTTTCCTTCACTCTATTTTCTTCCATTGATTCTCTCCTGTCTTGGGTTCTGCTCATTCTACTGTCAGATCAGTCTTCCAAGAAATACCGCTGCTGCCATGGCGACCAGCATGCTGCCTGCCACAGAAAAGCTGTCCACCCAATCCGCTTTTGTCTTCTCCTTGATCCGGATGAAAATGGCCATGGCGATCGCTGCTACAACCGCAACCGCCAGCGACAGCGGACTGCCGCTAAAGGTCAGCCTGCCATTCCCGGAAATAATCCCGCCGATGTAGCTGGCGATATAAGCCGAAACCAGACCAATGAACATCGCCGTCATCGCAACATCCCCGAAGCCGGAGAGATTCAGTTTCTTCTTACCCGCCGGATTCTTCTCTTTTCCTCCGTGCAAACTTTTGTCAATTGAATTTACAGAAGTTTTTCCATCGCCGGAGACACCTTGTTTTCCAGTGCCGCCCTGCAGCCGCGATGAATAGGCCTTCCCATTAAAGATCATCAGGATCATGCCCCACATGATGCAGAAGCTCATCAGCAACGCAATCGTGGTAAACGCCTCTTCCGTCATATTTGCAATCGAAAGACCACCGATCCCGACGGATTCCGCCGCTGCCTCTGCAACCTGTGTCTCGTAATGCAGCGCGCCGATGACTGAGAGCCGCAGCCACGGCCACGGCGTTCCAAGGCTGCCCGAGAGCGCGATGACACCAAGCAGAATCCCGACACTCGGTAGGACCGCAAAGGTCGCACTCGCCGTGATCACCCGCTTCATTTTTACCGGATCGATACCCATCTCCTTTCCCATCCGGTACGCCCTGACGGCAAAGAGGATACAGATCACCGCCACCAGCAGAATGATCCCCCCGCAGATGAGATACAGGAAAGGACTGTTCAGTTTTGCTAACATATTGCGCCTCCCTTCGTGCACACGGAAACTATACCCTATTATATCCATTTTCTTACATTGATGCAAGCAAGGAAACGGCCACCGTATACGCAGGCGGCCTGAAAAGCTGTCACCGCACCGCGGGAAATCCAACTGAAACAGTCCATTACGGATAAGTTCTGTCTGATCAATCTTTTTATACGTAAATGAATTGATTTGTTAGATCCGGTTTACGGATGAAAAAGCTCCAGACCCTCGATTCACCGTAAATCGCAGAATTATTTCCTCTCCGGCAGGGCCCTGGATCCTCTGGTATTCAATTTCGGAATATCAGGGGATAATTGATAAAAGGATTCTGAAGAAAACCGGGATTTTTTCCGGAGATGGAGGCCATCCGCGCCCTCGACTGCGGGGAAAAACACGACTGGTATTGAGCAGTCCGCCCAAGTATCTTTCACCATACCCGGTATCTTCAAAGATCGTACTTGCGCTTCTCTCTTTTCAGTCGTATAATTGAACCAGTTCAAAAAAATGACCGTTAACACTAGAGCGGCAAGAGTAGCATTTACAGAAACAGCAAATGCAGCAATTACAGGAGCAGTACCATGACAGCAACGCCAGATATGCATTCCGCAACGTCCACGCAGACCACGCTGGAGGAGCGATTCTGCCACTGTCCCTATGCGACAGCGCAGAGTCTGATTTCCGGTAAATGGGCTGTTCTGATTTTGTTTTATCTGGAGGAGGGGCCGCTTCGTTTCAACGAGCTTCTTCGGAAAATGCCTAAGATGACGCATGCGACT
The DNA here is from genome assembly GCA_902783375.1 of uncultured Lachnospiraceae bacterium. Lineage (GTDB taxonomy): Bacteria > Bacillota > Clostridia > Lachnospirales > Lachnospiraceae > Catonella. The sequence continues at coordinate 52,072 of CACZQN010000058.1, forward strand.
TTGTCTGCGCAGCTGAAATCGCTGGAGGATTATGGGCTTGTCCGGCGGACCCAGTACGAATCGATTCCGCCGAAAGTGGAGTACACACTGACCGAGATCGGCAGGCAATTTCACCCGGTCATCGAAGCGATGGCCACCTTCGGGAACCAGTACATCGCATACAGGAAGGAGACGGATGCTGAAAAATGAATTATACTGGAACGGTTTACAGGCCTCCTTATGAGGCAAATTCCCTGCTCCTGCAGGTGACGACGGGCTGCAGCCACAACAAATGCACCTTCTGCTCCATGTACGCCGACATGCCATTTTCCGTCTGCCCGATGGAACAGATCGAAGCGGACCTCGACGAGGCCGCGGAGCGGTGGCCGCACACCAAACGCATCTTCCTCGAGCACGGCGATCCATTTGCACTCTCAGCCGAACGGCTGCTCGCCATCACCGATGCCATCCACAGCAGGCTTCCGGAGGTCGAGACCATCGCCATGTACGCTTCGATTCCGAATATCCGTGGCAAATCGGATGCGGAGCTTCGCCTGCTGCGTGACGCCGGGATCGGCGATCTCGATATCGGCCTCGAGAGCGGGCTCGACGAGGCACTCGCCCTGATGAACAAGGGCTACACCTCCGACGAAGCCCTCGAACAGCTGCTCCGCCTGAACGCGGCGGGCATCACGTACATCGCAAACGTGATCCTCGGCTGCGGCGGTCCGGATCTTTGCCGCGAAAATGCCGAGGCGACGGCTCGTCTCCTGAATGCCGTCCAGCCGAACCTGTTATTTGTCGGGACACTGCACGCCGAACCCGGCAGCAGACTCTACATCGGCATGCAGACCGGGGCATTCAGGGAATGCACCTTCCGGCAGCTGCTCGACGAGCAGGAACATTTCATCGAATGCCTGGAACTGGAGGACACCTACTACTTCGGGTCCCATCCATCCAACATCGTCCCGATGCAGGCCGTCCTACCACTGCATAAAGAAGAGATGCTCGAAGAAGTCCGGAAGATGCGGAAACACTTCGCACCACGGCTCGACGACTACCCCGTCCGCGGATCAGAAGGCTCCATCCGCAACCGGTGAAGCACCTTGCACCGAAGACGTCGCCCGCTGCCGCTTAGGCATCTTGCACTGAAAGCCGCAGCCGCACCGCTGAGACATCTTGCACTGAAGGCCGCGCCTGCGTCCGCTGAGGCGGCGCGGCGCTCACATATTCATTTCAAAAAAGGGAGGGAAATCCTATGGCTGAAACATTAACAATTCTGAAAACCCGGCGCAGCTGCAGGGCTTACAAACCGGAGCTGATCGAAGAAGACAAGCTGAATGCGATTCTTGAGGCAGGCACCTATGCCGCAACCGGCATGGGCAAGCAGTCCCCGATCATCCTTGCCATCACCGACAAGGAAGTCCGTGACAAGCTTTCCAAGCTGAATGCAGCCGTGATGGGTGCCGACATGGATCCGTTCTACGGTGCACCGGAAGTCCTGGTCGTCCTGGCAAACAAGGCAGTTCCGACTTATATCTATGACGGCAGCCTCGTGATGGGCAACATGATGAACGCCGCTGCAGATCTTGGTGTCGCAAGCTGCTGGATCCACCGCGCAAAAGAAGAATTCCAGAGTGAAGAAGGCAAGGCAATTCTCGCAGAACTCGGCATCGAAGGCGACTACGAAGGCATCGGCAACCTGATCCTCGGCTACGCCGCTGCCCCAGCCAACGAGCCAGCTCCGAGAAAAGAGAATTATATCTACAAGATCTGATTTCGGGAGAGCTACTACTCTGGAGGCTACTACTCCGGGGGGCCACGCCAGCCCAAATGATAATCCAAGTCAAAAAAGCATCTTGAAAAGCAAAAAACACTTTTCAAGATGCTTTTTCAGATGGCGATTCATCTTCCATCTTACTTTTCATCTGTCAAGATGAATTCCCCGCCTCCCGGGCGACCCTCTTTCATCTTACCGCAACCTTTTCTCTCAAAAAGATGAATTCCCGGGCTCCCGCGCAGCTCCCGTTCATCTTGCCTCAAACTTTTCTCTCAAAAAGATGAATTCTCTGGGCTCCGAACGACCTCCGTTCATCTTGCCTCAATCTTTTCTCTCAAAAAGATGAATTCCCGGGCTCCCGCGCG
>CACZQN010000059.1 GCA_902783375.1 uncultured Lachnospiraceae bacterium
TGTTCTTTAGTTATTGTAGCGCCGTATACCCGACCGGTACGTACGGTGCAACGGGAGGGGCGAGGCGTCAGCCTCCCTCTACCCTATCTGCGGGCCTTTGTTGCCAGCGGGAATTGCTGTTCTAGATCAATTACTGCGATGTTCAGCTCTTCTGCACCAGGCTGTCTGCGTACTGGCCTGGCGTGATCCCCTCGTAGCGCTTGAAGGCACGGGTGAGGGCTCTGGCGTCGAGATAGCCGACAGCGACAGCGGTGTCATGAACCGTTTTACCTTCTGCCAGGAGCTTCTTGGCGGCAGAAATCCGGACCAGGTGGATATACTCGAGCAGGCCGACGCCGGTTTCTTTCTTGTAGGTTCTTGACAGGTGAGAGACTGTCAGGTTGAATTCTTTCGCGAGAAATGTCACGTCGAGATCCGGATTCTGGTAGTGTTCGTCGATAAAGGTCCGGACCTTGCTGACCCATGGAATGGATTCGCCTGTAGCCTTATTCTTTTCATAAGCGATGATATCCTGGAAAAGAGAATCCGTCTGAGAGCGCAGCTCTTCGATCGAGGCGGCTGTCAGGAGCGCATCCATCCGGGCATCCATGTCAGGGAGTTCCTCCGGGAGGTCGGTCAGTGCACTGATGAAACCGAGGATCTGGTAGCGCTCCTGCGAGAAATGCCGGATGTCGCCGGCACTGCGGTCAAACTGGGACATCAGAAGCGCGTGGGCTTCGTCGTAGTTCTTTGCGCCCATCAGATTGATGAACCGCTTGATCTGATCCAGATGATCACTGGTCCTGTCCGGCTCGTCCGTCTCCATGATTTCCTCATAGAAGAGGATATCGGAAACGGTCGTATTCCAGAACTGCTTGTACTGGCGCATTTCTTCCGCCTGCAGCATCTGGACCTGGGTGGCATTCTGCCCGGTCTCCGCAGTGCTGACATAGGCGCGGATGTGCAGGTTAAAGGTTTCCCGGAAGAAGCTGTCGAGTTCCTGGAGAAGTGATGCCAGTTCTTCGGAAGTGAAGCGATCCTCCGGCAGGAACGTATAGAAATCTCCGTTGTGGATAAATGCCCAGTCCTCGGTGCACCCGAGTTTCTCCCAGAGCACATTGCCCACAGAGAAATTCATCAGGTTGATATCGAGGAAACCTTCCGCATTGAAGATCGAATGATCAACGTCCCGTAGTTCGATGAGTACCATCCGGTTCCGGTGCTTCCAGATGTCTAATGTGATGTGGAACCGTTCCATCTGCTCTTCAACAACGCTATTCGGCATTCCGGTACCGGAACAGATCCGGTAGAGGAATTCGTTCTTCTGATCCGCTTCAGAATCCTTCAGCATGACCCGCACATTTTTCAGGTCATCCTGATACACGGTCAGGGTCTTCTCTAAAGATGCGATCGCCTCCGGATAGTTCCCGGAACCGGAGAGACGAAGCTTTCCAAGCACGGCCTGCACCGGCTGGTAGAGCTGATTTGCATAGCGTCTGGCAAGGATCAGGCCGATAATCAGGGAAATCGTGATCGCCAGCAAGCCGAGTATGGCATAGATCTGGATATTCTGATAGTAGGAAGTGATCGGGACGGCAAAGTAATACCGCCAGGCAGGATCACTCGATGTCAGACCCAGGGCGACATAGCGCCTGCCGCCGATCGTGACCGGGGAGAGATCCTCTTTTGCAGGGAGGGCGGAGAGGACTGCGTAATCGGTTTCGCTCAGTGAAGATTTTTCGCCACTGACGACGAGCGAACTGTCTCCGTTGACCATGAAGCAGAGGCTTCCCGGCAGCCAGTCCGTGAGATCCAGCGTCTGGTTCAGGAAATTACTGGAGATGGTGGTCATGACGACGCCGGAAGATCTCGTCTGGGAATCGATGATCGGTTCCAGATAGACCAGTGTCGGGGATTCGCTCTCCGGGTGCAGGAGCTGGTATCTGGAAATATACTGCACACTCTGCATCAGTTCTCTGAATTCCTGCTCCGAGTAGCCGATCGAATAGGTATATGCACTGAGGGAGGCTGCGTTAAAGCGGCGCAGTTCATTGATAACGGAATTCGTATCATAAAAATAGAGAATCGAATTCCCTTTCCCGCTGAGGATGGCATTCTCCGTGTCAAGAATCCGTTTCAGTTCGACATAAGACGGTTGATTCGTGGGCTTCTCTTCAGAGAACTCCGCGATTTCCGCAGTGAGACTCTGGGCAGAGAGCAATTTACTGATGCTCTTGACGGAATCCAGATGGGCGTCGACTTCCCGCCTGACGCGGGACAGCAGTTCCGCCTGGGAATGGGAGATCACACTCCGCATATGCAGGACGGAGACGGCATAGCCTGCGAAGACGAAAAGAATTGATACGAGGAGCAGAATAAGATAGGTCCGGAAGACTGAGAGAAACAGTTTCCGGTCCTGATGCGTTCGGGTCTGGTTCTGATGTTTCATATAAATCACTCTTTTTCGATATTTTACTTATCTGTTCGCGGAAAGATGATGACACAATTATAAAAGAAAATGCCATCTGTTGCAAGGTGGATGAAGCGGAAATCCCGGTATGTAGTCCGGCTGATTCGCAAAAACAGGCAGTCGAAAACAATTTTCGGTACCCTGAAAAAGCAATGGTAGGCACGATTTCACAAGAATCAGTTCTTTTTTTGCAGGACATTTTCCGATAAGATATGCCCATCGAACCGAATCAGACACATTTTCACAACACAACTATTGGAGGGTATGATGAAAAAGAAAATGTCTGCAGTTTTAGCACTGTCCCTGGCAGCGGCCATGATGCTTGGCGCCTGCGGCGGCAGCGCACCGGCAACCAACAACAATGCAAGTACCGGGAAGACCAGTACCGCAGCAACAGCGAGCACACCGGCAACCGATGAGAAACAGACACTCGATGAGACCGAGGCCTGGATGACACCGACCGAACTGCCGCTGACCGATGAGAAGGTGACCATCACCTGTTTCACCACACAGGATTCCAACCTGACCAACCTGGTCGACACCCTGGCAGATACGCCGATGTTCCAGGAACTTGAGAAGAGAACCAACGTCCACATCGACTTCAACCTGCCGGCTGTCGGCAACGAAGCTTCTGCCTACAACCTGATGATCGCTTCCGGTGAGCTTCCGGACCTCATCAAGAACAGTGGCGCGATGGGTGTGCAGAACTATCCGGATGGTCTTGATGCAGCAGTGGAAGATGGCTATTTCCTCGACCTGACCGATCTCGCAAAGGAATATGCGCCGCATTACATCCATGCGCTGAAGGATTATGGCCAGTATGATAAGAACGTCGAGCTTTCTGCCTATACCAAGGCCGGCAGAATGGTTGGTATCTACCAGATCATGAAGCAGCCGCAGGGCCACTGGGCAGGCTGGTATGTCCGTGAAGACTGGCTGAAGGAGCTGGGAATGGATATCCCGGTTACCTATGATGACTGGGAAGCTGTCCTGACCGCTTTCAAGGATCAGAAGGGCTGCTCCGCACCGCTTCTTCTTGCGAATACTGCTTATGATGGCCTTTACAACTACTGGAGCCAGGGCTTTGGTGTTACTTCCGGCTTCCATCAGGAAGGTGGCAAGCTCATCTATGGCCCGGCACAGGAAGGCTGGAGAGAGTATGTAACCCTGATGCATGACTGGTATCAGAAGGGTCTCATCGATCCGGACTTCATGTCTGCCGGCTGGATCCCGGATCAGTCCATGATCACAACTGACAAGTCCGGTGCTTACTTCGGAATTTACACACAGATTGCTATGCTCGAGGCTGCTGCGCAGGATCCGAATGCAGTGATCACTGCAGTTCCGCTTCCGAGAAAGAATGCTGGCGATCAGCTTCATTTTGACAATGCAGTTGTCCTTGCAGGCCACATGACTGTCTCCGCAAAGACCAAGTATCCGGAGCTCTGTGTCAGACTGATGGACTACATGTTCAGCGAGGAAGGCTCTCTGCTTGCAAACTATGGTATCGAAGGCGATACATTTGAATACGTAGATGGCAAGCCGCAGTTCACTGAGAAGATTACTGCAAACCCGGAATTATCTTTCGCTCAGGCAATGGCTTACTACTGCATGCCGGGTGCAAGATGTGTATGGCAGGATTGGAGCCGTGAGCTCGGCGCTGTTCCGGCTAAGGACATCGAGTGCTACGATATCTGGCAGACCGGTCTTGACAATGCAAATGCCGTTCCGGCTGTTGAGAACTATGATATGACTGTCGAAGACAGAGCAGAATATGCGAAGATCATGACAGACGTCAAGTCGATCGTAGATGAGAGAACAGTTCAGTTCATCACTGGCGTTCTTCCGCTTGATCAGTATGATCAGTATCTTGCTGACATCAATGCATGTGGCCTTGACCGTGCAGTAGAGCTTGCACAGGCTGGCTACGAGGCATTCCTCGCAAGATAAAAGGAATAACAGTTCAGGACCGACAAGAATTCGCGAAGAAAGCGGCTGAAAGCTTGCTTTCAAAGCCGCTTTCAAGCGAATTCTTACCGGCCGGCTCTGCCGGCGCCTATAGACAAGAGTTGCGAAGCAACGATTAGCCGCGAAGCGGCGGTCTATAGGAGGTCGGTCCTGCAAAATCCCCGGCTTCGGTACCGCGTGTGCCGGAGCCGGTTTTTGCTCTTGAGAGTTACTTGAAAAACCTTGCGGAAGCATGACAGGGAGGAATTTACATGACGTTTCAGGAAAAGTGGGAGAACCATTACGCGGAAACTGCCTATGGTGTTCTCCATGGAAATGAAAAGAATGGCCTGCACCAGTTTCTGGGTGTGCCTTATGCGGCACCGCCGGTCGGTGCGCTTCGCTTCAGAAAGCCGGTTCCGCCTGCGAAATGGGTCGGTATCCGGGAGGCGACGCAGTACAGTGCCTGCGCACTCCAGCCGAGTGCGATGTTCCAGGATGCCTATGCGGGCGAGGATTTCAATGGAAGACAGGGCGCGGAGGACTGCCTCTACCTCAACATCTGGTCCCCGGCGAAGTCACCGGATGAGAAACTGCCGGTGCTTGTCTGGGTACATGGCGGCGGCATGATGTTCGGCACAGCGATGAGTCCATACACCGACGGCGATTACATCGCCTCCCACGGTGCGGTTGTCGTGACGATCAATTACCGCCTTGGCTTCTTCGGTTTCTTCTGCCATCCGGAGCTCTCGGCAGAATCGGAGGACGGGACCTGCGGGAACTATTCCCTCTACGACATCCGCCAGGCGGCGCTCTGGGTGAAGGAAAATATCGCGGCTTTCGGCGGTGATCCGGAAAATATCGCGATCGGCGGCCAGTCGGGCGGCGCAGCTGCAGCGAACTGCATGCTGGTCTCCCCGCTGATGAAGGGGATCAACCAGAAGATCATCATCGAGAGCGGCACCTGCTTCCACGGCATGATGCAGCCGCCGATGCGCGAAGAGGCCGAGAAGGCCGGCGCCGAATTCATGGCGGCAGCGGGCATTGCTTCTGTCGAAGAAATGCGGAAGATGGACGCGGTAGACCTGATGCGTCTGGCGATGCAGCACCACTACATGCCGAACTACATCGTCGATGGCGCATTTATCCCGAGAAAACCGCAGGAAATGGAGAACGATGGCGACTTCAACGATGTCTCCGTCATTGTCGGTGCGACCGCACAGGAATTCGCGGCACACCTGACAGAAGAGACCGTCAGTCCGGAGCATTTCGAAGAATATGTAAAGAGGACATACGGGGAGAAGGCAGACGAGATTCTGGCAGCTTACCCACACGCTACCGGCGCAGAGGCCGGCCACAGCTATTACTCGCTGATCGGTGACCTGCATTTCGTCGGCGTCACAAGAACCGCGGAGCAGTGTGCAAAATATGGCCGTCCGGTCTATGCCTACTATTATACCCGCCCGGTTCTCGGCGAGGATGGCGAACTCGTCGGCGCGCTGCACTCCGGTGAACTGCCGTACCTCTTCGGCTGGATCGACCACGGCGGCAAGGGCCTCTGGGAGCCGATGCCATGGAGCCCGGCGGAGCATGATTTCGCCCACCGGATCAACCGCCTGTGGAACGATTTTATGAAGAGCGAGAGAAGCACAGAACCCGCCGCAGTGGAACCACTCGATGGCGTCTGGACACCATTCGCAGAAGCCGGCGACATCCTCGAACTCGGCAAAGACGTGAAGATGCTCGATAAGAATTCAGACTTTGCGGCAAGACTGGCACTGTGCTATTCTATACTTGCACCGAGAACATACGGCATCGCCGGGGATTATATTGACTACACATTACCGGTCATGTGATCTCCCAGCGAGCAAAAGCATGCACCCATGACACGCTGGCGTGTCAATGGGGGCAACGCTTTTGCGAGCGTCCCCTCAGCGAAGGCGGAGCGGTGGAACACCGCGGGAGCCTGAGCTGGGGAGCGATGCGAGAGTGCGGAGCACGAAGCAGCGCGGGGGAGATCACATATGGTGGTAACAAAAATATAGAAGAAAGAAGGAATCAATTATGGGACTTGGAGTAGTGACAACAAAGTACGGCAAACTTGCCGGAACAGAATCCACCGAGATGAAGTACGCGGGCGTCACCTATTTTAAGGGTGTGCCGTATGCGAAGCCGCCGGTCGGGGAGCTGAGATGGAAGGCTCCGCAGGAGCCGGAGTGCTGGGATGGTGTGCGTGTCTGCGATATGCAGGTGCCGCGCTGCCCGCAGATGGTGATGGAAGGCCTGGCCTTCGATCCGTATGACAAGGATTTCTATTACAATCCGAATCCGGAAATGAGCGAGGACTGCCTGTATCTGAACATCACCACACCGGCGATGTCCGCAGGCGAGAAGCTGCCGGTCTACATGTGGTTCCATGGCGGCGGACTGTCCTCCGGTTTCAACTCCGAGGTGGAGTTCGAGGCATCCGAGCTGGCAAGAAAGGGCGTCATCACCGTTTCGGTCAACCAGCGTCTGAACATCATGGGTTACCTCTGCCTGCCGCAGCTGAGAGAAGAAGCCGGCACCTGTGGTAACTACGGCCTGATGGATGAAGTTGCTGCCCTGAAATGGGTCTATGAGAACATCGCCGGTTTTGGTGGTGATCCGGAAAATATCACGATTGGTGGTCAGTCTGGTGGTACCTGGAAGACCGGCGCGCTCGCTGCCTCCCCGATGCAGAAGGGCATGGTCAAGCGTGTGATCAACCAGTCCTCACTATGCTGGCTCATGAAATATAAAACGATGGAAGAGCAGGAGAAGGATGATATGGCCTTCCTGGAGTCCATCGGCATCAATCCGAACGCAAGCCTTGAAGAGCTGCGCGCTCTGCCATTTGAAGTTTTCTACAAGATCGACTTCAGCAAGCCATTCGGCGTTGGTCCGATGCTCCCGGGCAACATGGTCTGTGACGGCAAATACGTTCCGTACACCGACGGCGTCAAGGCATTTCTCGAATACGCATCCGACTGCGATTACCTCACCGGCAGCAACTACGGCGAATGCGCGATGAGAAAAGGCTTTATCCTCGGCGGCAAGAATATCGAGACAGCAGAAGAGTTCTACGAGATCCTGAAAGACTGGAGCCCGGAACTCTATGAGAAGTATGACCTGCGGAATCTGATCTCTGTCACCGATGCAACAGCAGAAGATACCAGCAAGATGCTCGGTGTCCGTGGCCTGACCGGCTTCGGCGGCGAGATGGAATACCGCTATTTCGGCGCTTTCAGAAAAGCGATCGGCAAGAGCGCAAAGACCTTCTCCTACATTTTCAGCCACATCACCCCGGACCGTCCGGAAGACAAGGGCACCGCACGCGACAAGAATGTACTGAAGGCATGGCATTCCTCCGAACTGTGGTACACCTTTGGCTCTCTGCGTGAGAATGTCCCGCCGTGCCGCCCGTGGACCGAGACAGACTACCGCCTGCGTGACCAGATGACTTCTTACTGGGCAAACTTCATCGCCACCGGCGACCCGAACGTAGCCGGCGCAGCCTGCAAATATGATTGCGCCTATACCCTCCCGGTATGGCCGGAAAGCGACGAGAGCTACAGCTACATGGAACTCGGCGACATCCCGACCCCGCACATCGGCCTCGAAGGCGCCCTCGACGAATATCTCCTTGAAGCCGTCAAGGCAACAAGAGAAAACCTGCCGGAGGCGTAAAGACAGCCAAAGAAACATGAGATAGCTTGTTGGAGACGTGAATCGGCAGGCGAAAGGATGACCTGGAATCGTCTAAGGGCGATGCAGGGCAAACTTCATAGCACTTCAAAAAACACATGGATGCTCGAAACCTCAAAAACCGGGGTTTCGGGTATCCATTTTTTTGCCTTGATTTTGGGGCCGTTGACCGAGACGGGAAATCCGGCTTATCAGGTCACTCTTTTTACTTGTTAACTCTGACTTCATGTAGGGGGTGGCTGAGGAAAGCCAGACAGACTTGATAGCAGAAGGGAAAATCATGCAGATCCCGATGACCGAAAGTGGGATTTGAATTCGTTCGGTCAACAAGCTTACGAAAAGGAAGATAGCGGGTGATGACCGAGAACAAGAAAAAGAAGATCTGGGTCAACACCCTGTCAAAAATAGAAGCCTCTGCCAAGCCTGGCGGTGGCTTCTGAAGAATGATTGTATCTTTTCTGCCTCTTGCAAACTTATGTCAATCCAATTGACATAAGTTTTTCCTCCGAGGATGGAGGCATGTCCAGCTTTATCATGGGCGAGGGGGGACAGCGGACCGGCATGGAGCGTGAGCATGCAGCTCTCCCCCGGCCTCCCGCGCGTGCCGCCCGCCCAGCCGCCTCCCGCCTCGCCTGTCCGGGCTCTCGGCTCGGGCGCCTTGCTCACCGCCCGGGGTTTTGACCGTATATATGTGCCTTGTCGGCTCGAAAAACTTTTGTAAATCGGATTTACAAAAGTTTTTGCTCACCAGAAGTAGACGTGTTATACTGGAGAAGGACAAGTTTACGAAGGAGGCGGCAGATGAAGCAGATCGATGCGATGCAGGAAAAGAATCTCAGAAATATATACCGGCTGATCTACGAAGAACGGGGCATTTCGCGGAAGAAGATCTGCGACGTGCTGGGAATGTGCCGGCCGACGGCCTGCAATTATCTGGAGCAGCTGGAGTCGGAGGGCCGGATCTACCGGGAAGGGGTCTTCCGGTCGACCGGCGGGAGGCCGGCGGCGATCTATCGCTGCGTGCCCGACGCGCGGCTGGCGGTCGGACTCGAAATGACGGCCGAGAGAGTGCGGATCGCGGTGGTGGATCTGTACGGGAAAATCCTGCGCGAAGAAACCATGGACATGCCATTTCAGAAAAAGAAGACCTACTTCCGGCGGATCAATGAGCGGATTCATCACCTCCTGGGGCAGGTCGCAGACGACGGAAACAATCGGCGTGGGCGGTCCCCGGGCGGAGGGAGCAGTCAGCTGGGGCGAATCCCGGGCGGCGAGGATCGCCTTCTCGGCGTGATGGCGGCGGTACAGGGCGTGCTGGCGCCAGACGGCAGCAAGGTGATTTTCTCGGGATTGCTCGACAATGCGGAACTCACGATCGAGGACTTCAGGGAATCGTTTGATTTCCCGGTGAAAATGGTCCATGATGCTGAGGCTGCGGCTTTTGCGGAAATGAAGCGGACAGGGCTGCTGGCGCCGGAGATGGAGAGACGATTCCGAACGCAGGCGGCGAGAACCCCGGTGGAGACCAGGAAGCAGAAGATAGACGAAGAACAGGAGCAGGGAAATTACCTGTATCTGTCCCTGAACCCGTCCCTCGGCAGTGCCATGATCCGAAAAGGAAGGCTGCATACCAGCAATGGATTTGGCGCCGGCGTTGCCGAGCACATGATCCTCTTCCCGGAGGGAGAGACCTGCTACTGCGGGAACCGCGGCTGCGCAGACACAAGGCTGCGGGCACAGAACCTCGAAGAAAAAAGCGAACTGACAATCCCGGCATTTTTCGGCGTCCTGCGGACAGAAGACGGGCGGACGGTTGAGGATGTCGCAGATCCGTTCGAGGTGATCCAGATGAAACTGGGCGGAATGAGCGATGCGGAGATAAAGGAAATGCTTGAACCGGAGGGCGTGAGCACCGAGCAGGAGCAGGCGCTCTATCAGAAGTGCCGGAAGATCTGGGACCAATACCTCGAAGACCTCGCACGGCTTATTTACAACATCAGGCTGCTTGGCATGGGCGATGTGATCCTCGGCGGGGTGCTGGAACCGTACCTGACCAAGGACGATCTGGAGAAGATCCAGGAGCACATCCGGGGCTATGGACGCCTCGGGCAGATCCCATTCCGCCTCGAACGCGGACGCTGCGGCGCCAGCGCCGCCGTGGTAGGAGCAGGCCTGCTGCTGGTAGAAGAATACTTGGCGGAAGCCTGAGAAAAAAGCTGCCGACTCAGCTTGAATGGAACAAAACCATTCGCTGATGTGGCAGCCTTTTTCATGTTAAAGATTCTCCGCTACAGAGAACCGTCATCTATAGAACGGTCCTTTACGAGAACCGTCCCTTATTTCTTTCACAGCATCAGTTCCCGGATGTATTTCACGGTGTATGCGACGCCCTTTTCGCCGAGGTCGCCATGCCAGGTTGCGGAGTGCGGTTCGATCGACAGATCGCCGTCGTAGCCGTGCTGGTACAGTGCGGCGAAGAAGGCACGCCAGTTGATGGCGTCGATGCCGGCCGGCGGGTTGTCGTAGGAGGTCGGTGCGTAGGCAAATGCCCAGCCGGTCTGGCCGTCTGGTCCTGCTGCGAGGGCCTCATTCTTGAAGACCGGATTGTCCCGCAGCTCCTCCGCCAGTTCCGGATGCTTCCGCATCAGCTTGTAGAACTCCCAGTGTGCCGGCTCGTCGGAGAGTCCGCGCTGGATGACACCCTTGATATGGACGTAGCCAAATGCTCCGCCCCATTCCATGGCTTCTTCGAGATAGCGGCCCTTCTCGCCACCATGCACGAAGCTGTGGGAAGGATCGTATTTGATCTTCAGGCCGGGAACCTCCGGCAGCACCAGCTTCCACTGCTCCGGGGTGCGGACAAAATTGTCACCCATCATGCAGTTGACAATGGAAACATCCATGCCGCGGGCACCCGCATAGGCCACGATTTCGCGGTAAGCCTTGATCGCGCCCGTGATATTTCCATAGTAAGTCAGCGCCGGATTCCAGGCGGCACTGGCGAGGTAATGCTTTGCACCGAGCGCTGCACCATAATCGATAATCCCGGCGACATTCGTCCATTCCTCCGGATTAATCCCTCCATCAGCAGCGATGATCGGGCTCGCCCAGCGGCCGACCGCCCCGACCGGCACGCCGGTTCGTTCACTCGCTTCCTTCACCTCCGGCAGTGTCGCCTGCACATCCGCCAGCGGCCGCCCAAAGTACATTTCATAGTTGCAGTCAAATTCCAGGAAATCCAGTCCCAGTTTTTTTGCATAATCAAAACTCTCAGCCTTCGGCTGCGCGATAATTCCGAGTCTCATTTCATGCCTCCATATCCACATCAATCAGCACTTTCATGGTGCTTTCGCGGTTCGCGTCGATGAATTTGTAAGCGTCCAGGTAGTCTTTGAATGCAAAATGGCTTGTCATGAGTGGCTTCAGCTGGATTTTGCCTTCGTTGACCAGCCGGATCGCGTCGACGTAATCCTCGTGGCGGTACATCATGCTGGTGTTGAGGTCGAGCTCCGAATCATTCAGCTTCGCCAGGTCGACGTTTGCCATTTTGCCAAATACAGCGACCAGGATGATGGTGCTTCCTTTTCTGGCGTTCTGGATCGCCTGGTTCATGGTGATGTCACTTCCCGCGCAGTCGAATATCACGTCCGCCTTGTCCGGTCCGAAGGAGGAGAGGAGTGCTTCTGCAAAATCTTCTTTCGCGGTGTTGTAGGTGTAGTCTGCACCGAGGCTCTTTGCCAGTGCAAGCCGTCCGTCGGAAATATCGGTCGCCATGACTTCTTTTGCGCCGAGTGCCTTCAGCGACTGGATCAGCAGGATGCCGATCGGCCCGCACCCGAGGACGACACACTTTGCGCCATTCAGATCCGGGAAACGCTTTGCAGCGTGCACGGTGACGGCCAGCGGCTCAATCATCGCACCCTCATCGTAGCTCATTTCCTCCGGCAGCGGCGTCACCTTCGACGCATCTACCGCAAAATACTCGCTGGCGGTTCCGGTTGTCTGGAAGCCCATGACCTTCAGATGCTCGCAGAGATTGTATTTCCCATGCAGGCACGGATAGCACCGCCCGCAGAAAACCTGCGGCTCGATCGTCACCTTCTGGCCGACCGCAAGATCCTTCACATACTCGCCGAGCGCCACAATCTGTCCGGACACCTCATGCCCCTGCGTCACCGGATAGGACGTATACGGATGCGTCCCGTGGTACACATGAATATCACTTCCGCAGACCCCGATCCGCTTAATCTTCACCAGCACCTGGTCCGCCTGCACCTCCGGCACCTCGATTTCACGGAACGAAATCTCCCCCGGTGCCGTCATCACCTGCTGCATCATCATCTCACGCATAAAAAACCCCCTTTATTTGAAACAATCCCCTGTCGCATACGGACTGCGCGGACTTTCGTCCGTCCACCGCCAGCGCTGGCGCACCGCAGCCTGAGCTTTCGCTTGTCTGCGTCCAGCGCCGGCGCTGTGGCATGTCCGGTCTGAGCCTTTGTCCGTATACGATTACCATATCGGCCCTGAAAACTTTTGTCAATTGGATTTACAAAAGTATTTCAGTGCCAAAAGGGGATATGTTGCGAGAAAGGGGGCTTTTGTGAAATCAACCGGCGCCGATTTACATAAGTTATAAGGATCCGTCATTGACGCCGAACAGTCCTTTGCTTTCGTAGACTCTCCGGGTGTCGTAGATCACCCAGGTGCCCTTCCACTCCGAGCAGCGGACGTATTTTCTGCGCTCCTCATCCGGCAGGAACATATCTACATTGAAGGATGGGGACGGGAGATCCGCAGTACCCTCAATGCCGGAAAGAATCCGCTCGTCATTTTCAATCATATATTTGAGAATACTCTTATCGATCGGGGAGCCGTTGTGTGCCGGGCAGATGTAGTCGAACTCGTCATAGTGGGCTTCCATCTTCTTCAGGATGTCGCGGTGGATCTTCACCGTCGCACCGGTCTCGCCATCGCCGTAGAAGATCAGCACCTGACCGACCTCGAGGTTATCACCCGTGAAAAGCAGGCGATTCTCATGATCCAGGAACATCAGATCTCCAGGGCTGTGGCACGGTGTCTCAAAGACTTCGATGTGTCTGCCGCCGAGATCGAAAATGTGCCCTTCCGTGACCGGAATCGGGTTGAAATCAGGCGTCTTCCCCTGGAACGGACCCTCCTCAGCGGAAAGCTTACCACCATGCGCATCAAAAATCGCATTTGGATGCATATAGACCTCGTCGAAGAAGCCATTGCAGAGCGTGTGATCGCCATGGCCATGGGTATTGACAACCATCATCGGCAGGTCCGTGATTGTCTCAAAATACTCTCTGAGGTTTGCCGGATTCATGCCGGTGTCGATGACCAGTGCCTTCTCCTCACCCAGCAGCAGGTACGGGTAGCAGACAGCCCCAATGTCAACAACATAGGTGTTCTTGTTGAACTTTCTTGCACGGTACGGATTATGTCTCATATACAAGACCCTCCTTTGTGAAAAGCATACAGTGTTTCGCTCCACAAATCATTATATAGAAGATTCAAAATGCTGTCAATGTGCGCTCAATGTGCGCGGGAGGCGCTCCGCACTTCCAGGCGCACGCACCGGTGCGCGAAGCCGTTTCATACATCTCTCAAATTGCCTTCTGAAAACTTTTGTCAATCGGATTTACAATAGTTTTTCAGTGCCAGAAAGAGATATGTTTCGCGAAGAAGACCCATAATCGTTAAAATCTACATGGTTGCGTCTTAGATCGATATCCGATATACTCCGGGCAGAATATGGAACGCAATCAGCGCCCAGGCGTGCTGCGCATACCTGGAGGGCAAAGGCGTGCTGGGCTCTCTCGATAATGGCCTGGTCGCCATCGTTGCCGCGGGATTCTGCGCCCTCTTGTATTTCGCACACGTCTGGCCGGTCGTACCGGTTATCTGCCCGGCCGTATTTGCGATCGCAGCATTCGCACTCTATCTGAAACATAAAGGTTGAGCAACCACAAAAAAGAAGCTGTTCATCAAAGAATGGCTCTTTTTTTTGCCGACGGATTCCGTTAGAATGGAAATCGTAAAAAAGCAATTTTGCATTTTGAGGGAGGTAGCAGAACGATGGTTCAGACAAAATATGGCAAGCTTGAGGGCATTGATCGTGGCTGGTACACAGAGTATCTTGGGGTTCCGTATGCGAAGGCACCGGTCGGTGAGCGGAGATGGAAGACACCTGAAGAGCCAGATGTCTACGAAGGCGTTTATGAGGCAAAGGCATTTGCAACGAAATCCGTCCAGAGAGAGGGCTCGACGCCTCCATGGGACAAGGATTTCTATGACGATCCGAATTTCATCCCGGCAGTCAGCGAGGACTGCCTGTATCTGAATATCTGGGCTCCGAAGAATGCGGAGAACTGCCCGGTTGCGTTCTGGATCCACGGCGGCGCCTTTATGGGCGGCAACTGCAGCGAGAAGGAATTCAGCGGCATCGAATACGCACGCCGCGGCGTCGTATTTGTCAGCATCCAGTACAGACTCGGCCTGTTCGGGTTCCTGGCACATCCTTGGCTGACCGAAGAAGCAGGCGTTTCCGGCAACTACGGCATCCTTGACCAGATCGCAGCCCTGAAATGGGTCTATGAAAATATCGCGGCATTTGGCGGAGATCCGAGCCGCATCACCGTCTTCGGACAGAGCGCCGGCGCGATGAGCACCCAGACCCTCATCACCTCCCCGCTGACCGGAAATATGATCGCCCGTGCGATCCTGCAGAGCGGCGGTTCCTACGGCGAAGGCCTGCACCGCGACATGCCGATGTCCGAGCAGGAGTCCTACGGCGAGATTTTCACCGAGATCCTCGGCGTGAAGAACCTTGCAGAACTCCGCGCGAAGACTACCGAAGAGATCAACGCAGCCCAGGGACCGTTCATGGAGAAGGTTTTCCCGATGGCAAAGGGCCTGTTCCTGATCCCGGTCATCGACGGCAAGGTCCTGACCGAAGGCTATTACGATGCCATCGACCACGGCACGATCAAGAACATCCCGTACATGCTCGGCAGCACGAAGGATGATATCATGGTAACACCGGAAATGAAGACACCGGAAGATCATCCGCTGCACCGCGGCTCCATCGCCTTCAGCCACAAGCTCGAAGAGCTCGGCTGGGATCCGGCGTATGTCTACTATTTCAGCCGCAATCTGCCGGGAGACGAGCAGGGCGCATGGCACTCCGCCGAGCTCTGGTACATGTTCGGCACCCAGAACCGCTGCTGGAGACCGTGGGAAGCGAAGGACTACGTCCTCTCCGCCAACATGCTCGACTACTGGACCAACTTCATGAAGTCCGGAAACCCGAACGGCGAAGGCCTCGCAGAATGGAAGGTCTGCAGCGGAGAAGAAGCAGCATACATGGAATTTGACGCGTAAATCGCCGCATGCATGGTGGAATAGCTGTGCGTAAGGAACCTGCGCTATGATATGCATCACAGGAATATCAGCTTATTCTAAAGAAGTATTTGCGCAATGAATACAGCCTCTGCTATACTATGATCATTGGTATGGCAGGGGCTGTTTTTGCATGGCAGACATGTTGCTTCTATATAAAGATGGACAGCCCGGATGAGGGAAAGGAGTTTACTCGGTATGGCAAAGAAACTTGGTTTTGGCCTGATGCGGATGCCGCATATTGATCCGGCAAATGCAGCGGATGTGGATCTGGAGCAGGTGAAGGCGATGGTCGATCTGTTCATGGAGAACGGATTCACCTATTTTGATACGGCACTGATGTACAATGGATTTGCAAGCGAGGCAGTTGCGAAGGCTGCGATCGTCGACCGCTATCCGCGGGAGAGCTTCACGCTGGCGACGAAGCTGCATGCGGGCTTCTTCAATTCCTTCGAGGACCGCGACAAGGTCTTCAACGGACAGCTGGAAAAGACCGGCGCGGGCTATTTTGATTACTATCTGCTGCACGGCATCGAGGCCGGCATGATTGACAAATATGAGCAGTATGACTGCTTCAACTGGATGCTGGAGAAGAAGGCGCAGGGCCTCATCCGGCATGCAGGTTTCTCGTTCCACGACACCCCGGAGCTGCTTGAGAAGATCCTGACCGAGCATCCGGAGATGGAATTCGTTCAGCTGCAGCTGAACTATCTGGACTGGGAATCCGACTGGATCCGCGCGAAAGAGAATTATGCGATCTGTGAGAAATACGGCAAGCCGGTGATCGTCATGGAGCCGGTCAAGGGTGGTTCCCTCGCGAAGATGCCGGCAGAGGCGGAAGCACTGCTCAAGGCAACGGAGCCGGATCTCTCGATCCCGTCCTGGGCGATCCGTTTTGCGGCGAGCCTGCCAAATGTCATGATGGTTCTTTCCGGTATGTCTACCATCGCCCAGATGGAAGACAACGTCAGCTACATGAAGGATTTCAAGCCGCTGACCGAGGAAGAGTGCCAGCTCTGCTTCAAGGCTGCCGAGATCATCAATGCCCAGATTGCGATCCCATGCACGGGATGCCACTACTGCACCGAAGGCTGCCCGATGAAAATCGCCATTCCGGAGTATTTCTCCCTCTACAACGAAGACATGCGTGAGAACCTGGCGGAGAAAGGCTGGACCATCAACTTCTCGAACTATGGCAATCTGACCAAGACCTTCGGACGCGCAGGCGACTGCATTGAATGCGGCCAGTGCGAGAGCATCTGCCCACAGCACCTGACCATCATCGACTATTTGAAGGAAGTATCGAAGCACTACGATCGTTGATCGGAGGGGGCTTCTACGATAGCAGGAACGCCCGGTATACGGGACAAAGCTGCTGACCTGAATAAGAATTGATCCCCGTGGGAATACTCTACGTAGGCGCTGGTGCGCGTTCGCTTACATGCGCCTGGTAGAGTATTCCCACGGGGATTCTGTTATTCTGGGGGGACTGGGAGCATCCCGGAGAGGTTAACGGGGCCTTTCATCTTGACAAGAAAAAAGAGCTCCTGAAGATGAACTTTTGCTTTGGAAAGCATCTTCCTGGGAGAAAAGAATGATCTAAGATGACTTTTCACGCGGTGGCTCATCGTGACTTCATCTTGATAAGAGAAACGCTTGGAAAAAGATGAAACTTCCGCCGGGAATTCGCCATGGAGTCATCTTGATAAGAGAAAAGAGCTCACTAAGATGCACTTTCGTTTTGGGAAGCATCTTTTTGGGAGATAAGATTGATCTAAGATGACTTTTCACACGGTGGCTCATCATGACTTCATCTTGAGGAGAGAAGTGCTTGGAAAAAGATGAAACTACCGCCAGGAAGTCGCTATGAAGTCATCTTGATAAGAGAAAAGAGTTCTCGAAGATGAACTTTTGTCTGGGGAAGCATCTTCCTGGGAGAAAAGCTTGATAAAAGATGACCAACAGCCCCGGGGACAGCCTCCAATTCGAGTCGGCCGTGAATTGCAACATGCGATGCCCCATTTCCTTGACAGGAAACGGGACGCGGATTAAAATAATGACAGAAGGGGTGGTCCCGCCTGAAAGGGATGATGTTATGCGGAAGAAGATGATCAGAGCGATGAAACGTTTGCTTTGTATGATTTGCCTTGGCGTGCTGCTTGGCTGTTTTTTAAGCGCACCTGCGAAGGCTTATTCCGCTTATGCTCTTTTTCCGGAAATAAAGGCCGGAAGTGCAAAAACAGCGAAGATTCTGCCCGCGGCGAATGACGCGCCGGCGGGGGTTCTGCTCGCCCTGAATGCCGCGGCTAGCGGTGGTGCGATTACCATCGAAGATCCGCTCCCGGGGAATGCTTCCGGCTCCGGAATCAGCGTCGATCCCGATAAGACCTTCACGGTTACCTTCATCATGAACAACGGGGAGAATCCTGTGATCCAGCAGGTCAGTCTGCATGGTACGGCGGCGGACCCGGGTGCGCCGGTCCGGAATGGTTATGTCTTCGGCGGGTGGTATCGGGACCCGCACGGATTTACGGCATTTCGTTTTACAGAGGAAATCACCGGAGACACGACGGTTTACGCGACCTGGATTCCATTTGACTACAGCTCGCTGACGCCGGAAAATGCGACCGGCGGTGCGATTTATGTCCAGCCGGATGAAGAGGGGAAGCTCCCTCTGCCGGGTGGAAATGGTGCCGGCGGGGCGGAAGGCGAAGGTGCCGACGGCGAAGGCGACGACGGAGAAGAAGAGGAAGAGATCGTCTATTATTTTGAAGGCTTCGACGATTATACGATCGATGGGATCGGCCGGTATTCGGACGAGGAGGAAGAGCCGGACTGGCTTGGCGAAGACGAAACCATGTTTATGGACTTCGAGGACGAGCTGGATAGCGTGCTCGGCGGCAGGACGATCGAAGTGGCAGATGCGGGTACACCTGCCGGCGGCCGGTCCCCGAAGACGGGGGATGGCTCCGCCTTCTGGATCTGGCTGATGATGATCGCGGGAATCCTCTGTGGACTGGCTGGCAGGTTCCGGATGACAGGCTGGACCCGGCAGGATTAGACGGAAGTTGTTGTACAAATTCATCACGTCTTAGAAAGGAGTGTCAGAAGAGAATGGAACAGAAGAGCATGAAGCAAAGGAAAGTACTGTTCTTGCCGCTGATGATCGTCCTGACGTTCATTCTTGCGGCTCTGCCGGCGGGCTTTGGTGTCCGGCCGGTGCGGGTAGAGGCAGCGTCGAAGATCACTTTTATCAATTTCCTGGAAGGGAAGGTCGGGAATCGGCAGCAGATCCGGAACGGCTATTTCTGGGGCGTGGAGAACCAGTCGAATCACAAGACCTACGTCTATTATTCTGCGACCGTAAACGGCAGAGGACGCTATCTCTTCCAGACCGGGGAGTGGGAAATGCCCAGTCAGCTGATCATTTCCGATAAGTATGTGTGGTACATGCAGGACAGCGCGGATATGGAGACACATTCGATCTACCGCGTGAATCTGACCGGGACCAGGAAGCTGACGCTGGTGAAGCGGTTTAAGACGGCAAGTCCCAGCGAGACGGTGCTCAAAGGCTATTACGGCGGCAATTTCTATTTCTGGATGGGGGCGCTCCAGGAAGGGAAGGGCGGCCTGTACCGCTACGACACTTCCACGAAGAAGAATCACGGCTGTAAGGCAAATGTCCTGATTTTCGGGGCTGAAGGGCAGTATATTTATCTCCAGGAATATGAGGAAGATGACATCTGGGTATACGACTGTGCTGCAAATAAGATGCTGCGGAAGATCACCGCACCGGAGGGCGCCACGCCGATCCGCTATGTCGCAGACGAGGATGCAGACCGGCTGATCATCGTATATGATTCCTTTGACTTCGAGACGAGAATCGTTACCACGTCCGCCTGGGACTGTACCCTCGACGGAAAGAATCCGCAGTTTCTCGGTGAGATCAGCGGCCTGAACGGGTATCTCGACCAGCTTACGAAGGACTGGATGTACGTGTCTGTCTACAAAGAGGATGAAGAAGCAGATGTGCTGTACCGGCTGGAGTTCGACACTGGGGAAGTTCTTCTGACGAGAGGATGACGAACTGTGTTCTGCGGCTCCGGCGCAATCGGAGCCGTAAGATTTCAGAGATAGAGAGGAGAAGCAACATGAAAAGAAGATTGGCAGGGGTTGGTTTTGTGCTGGTGCTCGCCATGGTACTGTCCATGCTGCCGACAGGTTTCGGGAAGCCGGTGACGGCGCAGGCGGCGTCGAAGACGACGGTCGTGGAATATTTGCAGGGCACGGCAGATGACCGCACACAGATCCGTAATGGTTATTACTGGTCCACGGAGAATGCCTCGAACCACAAGACATATGTCTACTATTCGAAGACACCGAACGGCAGGGGCCGCTATCTGTTCCAGACCAATGAGTGGCAGGGCGTGGGGCAGATGATCGTTTCCGACAACTATGTCTGGTTCACCCAGGACAGCACGGACGGCCTGAAGCACTACATTTACCGGGTCAACCTCACCGGAACCAGAAAGCTTGTGAAGGTCACCGGGGTCAAGTCGAAAGAAGCGTATGCGACGATGCTTCTCGGCTACTACGGCGGCAATTTCTATTACTGGCTGGGCAATGACAATGCCGGTGTGGGCGGCCTTTACCGTTACGACACGGCAAAGAAGAAGAACATCGGCTGCAAGAAGCAGGTGACCGTCAGAGACGTCTGCGGACGCTACCTGTACTTCACGCCATTTTTCGAAGATCTGGATAATCCGGATAATGACGTCCTGGTCTTTGACTGTGCGGTCAACAAGATGGTCGGCAGAGTGCCGACACCGGAAGGCGGCTACCTCGTCGGTACCAGAATGGACGAAGAAACCGACACGGCATATTTCATTTATGACATTTACAACCGGAAAGACAGCACTTCCACGATCCAGGTCTGGGGCAATTCCCTGGCCGGCAATGATGAATTCTTCATTGCTGAAGTCACGGGCAGAAACGCCTACCCGTATGAGATCAACGACACGGATATGATTGTATCGATGTATGATGAAAATGACGAGATGACGTATTTCTACATCAACTTCCTGACCGGCGAAGTTCTGGAGCCGATGGGCTGAAATGACACCGGCTGCCCGGCCGGTGCTGTGTCCCCGCGATGCGTGAAAAAGATGATGAAAAAGGCTTGACAAAATGATGTTAGGTATCTATAATTAGATTGTACAAAATCTAATAGAACTCTATCGAACAAATACACGCCATCACGGACACAGGAGGGATAAGACCATGAGCGCATTTTATGATTACAACGTACTGGACCCGAAGGGGAATGATGTTTCCATGAAGAATTTCGAGGGCAAGGTTGTCCTCGTCGTCAACACCGCAACCGGCTGCGGATTCACCCCGCAGTACGCACCGATCGAAGAGATGTACGAGAAGTACCATGACCAGGGCTTTGAGGTTCTGGACATCCCGTGCAACCAGTTCATGGGCCAGACCCCGGGAACTGATGAAGAGATCCATGAGTTCTGCACCCTGAAGTACAACACCCAGTTCCCGCAGATGAAGAAGGTTGATGTCAACGGCGAGAATGCCATCCCGCTTTTTGGCTGGCTGAAGAGCCAGAAGGGCTTCGAGGGCTTCGGCAAGGGCCCGAGCGCACTGATGATGAAGGGCTTCACCGCAAAGCACGATAAGAGCAACGGCTGGGGCAAGGATGACATCAAGTGGAACTTCACCAAGTTCGTGATCGACAAGGAAGGCAACGTCGTTGCGCGGTTCGAGCCGACCATCGATATGAAGGACGTCGAAGCCTGCGTCGCAAGCCTGCTGTAATTCATACTACACCGGAAGAATAAATATTCTACGCATGTAGGATTCTGACCCGACTTTGACACAAATAGCGCTTATCATGAAGGGTATCCTCGGTTGAGGATACCCTTTTTTGGGTTTGACATCAAACGGGTTTGACATCAAACCCCACAATCCAGTATACTGACATAGACTGCGTGAGACAGCCTGCGGGCCAGCGCTGCGCGGCGGGACAGGGCGTGACAAGGAGGAGAAGGATGAGAGAGAGAATCCTGATCGGACATCAGAATGTTAGGACAGGGAGCTGCCATTTTTACCACAGGTGGCTGCATCTGGCTCTGATTTTTGCCCTCCTGGTGACAGGCCTTGCCGGCGCGGGTCTCTTCGCAGCACCTGCCACGGCGTGGGCCGACACGACGACCATGTCCTACACCGTCGTGAAAGAGGGCTACGCGGAGGAGAAGATGCCGGTCGGACAGATCGGAACCATCATCCCCGAAATCACCAAAAAACACGTCGGCTGTACATTTATCTATGAAAGCACCGACGACACAAAGCTGTTTGTCAGCAACAACGGTGTCTATGTGACGATGTCGGCCGGTGAGGCTGGGATCGTGGTGACCGGCAAGGATGCGGAAGGCAAGACCGTCTACTCCGGCGAGCTCGGACTGACGATCACGAACGAGATCATGAGCGAGGCGGCGAGCATTGCCCTGTCCGGCGAGGCGGGCATTGCGACAGGCCCGGTTTACAAGTGGTCCGGTCTGACGCTGAACGCGGGTGGTCTGCTGATGGCACCGGGTGACGTGAGCGTCCTGTCCGCGACCAATACGCAGGCGAAGGTGACCTGGGAGTCCTCCGACCCGTCGATCGCGACGGTCGATGAGGATGGGAATGTCACGGCGGTCAAGGAAGGGAACTGTATCATCTACGGCAAGGCCGGCGGCGCGAGAAGCGGCTGCGCGGTGGCGGTAACTTCTGCGGTCAAGAAGCATGCGGTCAACTACGCCAAGGCCTACGCGGCATCCGCGACCTATTCGCAGGCGAATCGGATGCAGGACGGCTACTACGACTGCAGCGCCCTCGTCTTCCGTTCCTATAAGAAGTTCGGCACCTATCTCTGCGGCGTCTACTACGCGATGACGGCAGCGGATTATGGGAAATGGTTTGTCGAGCATGATCAGGCGGTGGAGGGTGGTCTTTCCCCGGAGAATGTCCAGAACATGGTTCTGCAGGCGGGGGATCTGTACTGCCAGTCTGGCCCGAACAACAACGGAAGATATCGGAACATCTACCACGTCGAGATGTTCGCTGGATACATTTTCAAAGGATTTGACAAGGACGGCTCGCCGATCCTCGGCACCCTGTGGGCGAACGCCCGCCAGGACGCCTACCGCGAAGACGGCGGGATCATGGGCCGGCCGTGAGAAAGGAACAATCTTGAATAAGTTAGAGATCGCGGAGATCCGCAAGCAGTGGACGAAAGAAAAAGCAACCTTTGACCGGATCTGCGCGTGCTATGTTGACGACGACAAAACCAAAACCTACGTCGGGCGGGATGCATTTTTCAGCCTGCCGGAGGAAGAGATTTTCAAATACCTTGAGATTTTCCGGAAGGCGACGGCCGGTCAGATCGGCCGGAACCTCGTGAATCTCGAATTCCCGCGGGAAGAAGAGATGGAGGGCGGCGCCCAGGCATTTCTCCTGAAACTGCGGAACTCTGCGCTGTCGGACGACGCGCTGCTGGACCAGTTCTATGATCTGGTCATTGCGAATTACGAGACAGCAGAGAAGTACTATATCGTCCTGGCACATGCGGTCTATGACATCCCCGGCAAATCGACTGCGGGTGATTTTATGGAGGATGCGTCGGATAACCTGTATGATTACATGGTCTGTGCGATCTGCCCGGTGAAATTATCCAAGCCCGGACTCGGCTACAACGAGGCCGAGGGGCGGATCGGCGAGCGGAAGCGCGACTGGGTCGTCGAAGAACCCGACAAGGCATTTCTCTTCCCGGCCTACACCGACCGCACCTCGAACATCCACGAGGTGCTGTACTACTCGCACAAGCCGGAGGAACTGATGCCGGAATTCTCCGAGGCTCTCTTCGGCAAGAGCGCACCGGCCTCTGCCGGAACACAGAAAGAATTGTTTGATACCCTCGTGGCGGAAAGCCTCGGCGAGGAAGCGACGCTTGCGACCGTGCAGGCAGTCCAGGAGGAGATCACGGAGATTCTCGAGGCAAATAAGGACCAGCCGGAGCCGCCGGTGCTTGGAAAGGGCGACATCCGCCGCCTGCTCTCGCGGAGCGGCGTCTCGGACGAGCAGCTCGAGCAGACCTTTGACAGAAGCTTTGACGAACTTGCGGGCTCGCCGGATGAAGAAATCGTCGTGACCAACCTTGCCGCAGCCAAGCGATTCACCGTCAAGACCCCGGATATCGACATCCACGTCAAGCCGGAGAGCGCCGGCCTGATCGAGAACAAGATGGTCGAAGGCCAGCTCTGCATCGTCATCCCCATCACCGGTGACATCGAAGTCAACGGCATCCCCGTCCGGGCAGCCATCCGCACCGGAGAGGAATAAGACAAGGAGGTCCAACTCTTGAGTAAGAAACAAGAAACGAAGTCGGCTGCCCCGCGGCAGGCAGGCTTCCTGGGAAAGCTTCTGGCGGTTCTGCCGCTGTTTCCGGTTCTTGCAGTGGTCTGCATCGTGCCGCTGGTCACGCATTTCTATAAATATAACCCGCACTTCCAGGAGTTCCTGTGGTTCAGCAATACCACAGAGGCTTATGATGTCTTCCTTTATTATAAGGGACTGGTTCTGCGGATCATCGCAGTGATCATGGCAGTCTATATGGCAGTGGACATCGTGCGGAACCGCGGGAAAGAGAACGACTCGTACGCGGCAAAGGATACACAGACCGGAAAGCTTCCTGCCATCTTTAAAACCAACCCTTGGCTTATCCCGCTGATCGCTTTTGCAATCCTCGCATTCCTCTCCACCCTGGTCTCGGGCTACCGCAGTTTCGGCTTCTCCGGAATCTACGAGCAGCATGAATCCATCTGGGTGGTGCTGTCCTACTGCATGGTCTGCGTCTACACCTGGTATGTGGTCAGACAGCAGGAAGACCTCGGCTGGATCGCCGGGGCATTTGCCATCCTCATGATCATCCTGATCGCGCTTGGCATCCCACAGCTTCTCGGGAAAGACTTCTTTGAGACCGACCTCGGCCGTCGGCTGATCCTCGGCGACCTCTACAAAGAGGCGAAGGACCGGCTGATGTTCAACTTCTCCGGTTCGGGCAACCACCAGGTCTTCATGACCTTGTACAATCCGAACTATGTCGGTATGTTTGCAAATCTCGCGCTGCCGGTGCTTTTGTCGCTGGTGCTTGCGTCGAAGAAGATCTGGCAGAAACTGTTCTGGGCAGCGGCCTCACTGGGCATGTTCGTCTGCGTGCTCGGGTCCGGTTCCAGAACCTTCCTCTTCGGATTCGCATTCTGCCTCGTCGTTGCCGTTTTCTTCTATCGGAAATGGCTCCTCCGGCATATCTATGTGCCGATTCTTGCTGTCGTCCTTTTCATCGGTGCCGGCGCTTACTACTTCCACTCGATCAACGTCAATTTTGTCAGTTATGTGAA
Organism: uncultured Lachnospiraceae bacterium; assembly: GCA_902783375.1. GTDB lineage: Bacteria > Bacillota > Clostridia > Lachnospirales > Lachnospiraceae > Catonella. Next base: position 25,000 of record CACZQN010000059.1, read on the forward strand.
AAATGCCCTGCAGCCGGCTCCGGATAATTATATCCTGTCCGACATCGTGCTGCATGACGACCACATCGAACTCGATTATAACGGCGCCGTGCTGAACATCTCCTACAACGTTGTCACCGAAGACGGCGGCACCGGCGTGATTTATCATTTCTGGGATGGAAATGGCAAAGATGTGAATTATCAGGTGAGTCCGGAGGGGGTCGTGACGCTCCCGGATGCACCGGTCTATGACCCGATGAAATTCCAGACATATATGACGACCTCCGGAAGCTATTACGTCAATGTGAACCAGGCGCCACCAGATGCATGGATTGATGGAATCGTCTGGAACTTTACCAAAACAGATGACGGCTACAAGATCTTCACGAAGGGCGGCAAGACCGACGACATCCACGTCGCCCCGTATATTGGATTTGAAAACAGAAATCATTTCGCGACAAACCGTGGATATATCTGGTCCAGAACTCTGCCGGTCATGCTGAAACACGCACTGCTCGGCACCGGGCAGGATACCTTCGTGATCTACTTCCCGCAGGATGACTACGTGACACAGTACAATGCCGGTTTTTCGCAGCAGCTGATCACCAAGCCGCACAACATGTATCTGCAGATCGGGACCCAGAACGGAATCCCGGCTCTGCTGTGCTTCCTGGCGGTCGCTCTGATCTATCTGCTCAGCTCTGCAAAACTCTACTGGAAGAGAGATGTGAATGATCCGATTGTCATCACAGGCATCGGCCTGGCACTCGGCGTCGTCGGCTATCTCTTCTCCGGCATGCTGAATGACAGCATGGTCGTCGTGGCTCCGCTGTACTGGCTGATGATCGGACTTGGACTGGCGGTGAACCGCATCGTGAGGACGAAAGCATGAAAAGGAAGCGTTGGCGGAGGAGGAAACTGGCACCGGAGCCGCAGCGGGTGAACCGGGTGCGCTTCACGTCGAGACGGACGCCGGTCAGAGCCTATATCGCGGTTGCCCTGGCCATCGCAGCCGCCGCCATGATCATCTGGCTGCTGGTTCTGGCAGAACGCGCCGACGGCCTCGGCGGCATGGAATTCGGATATCTCGGCGCCGCAGGATTACTGCTTGCTGCCGCCGGACTCTTCGAGGGAATCCTCGCCTGCCGGACGGAAAATGCCTTCTACCGCATCCCGATTTTATCGGTTGTTTTAAACAGTATACTACTTCTGTCGTACATCTTGATCTATGGTTTCGGGTTGGCTCTGGGGCAGTTCAACATCTGACAGATACCCCAAATGTGGATAAAATGTTGACAAAATGTTGATAAATCAAGGTTTTTTCGTACTTTGAAAATGACATATTCTTCACAAAGGACTTGACAGATCGGGATCAAGTGCTATAATCGGGCTTGTCACTTGTAACAATTATGAAACATATTTGAACATTTCCGTAAAGAATTTTACAAGAATGCAACAAGTGCCGGACAGGAGACCGGCCACGGAAATAAAATGGTGAAGTTATGAAGACAAGAACGAAGGTACTGGCCATTACATCGGCGCTCCTCGTCGGAGTTGCCTCGATGGTGAATACGCCGATTCTGTCGGATACAGTACCAATGCTGATGGGAACCTACACTGCGAAGGCTGCTGAAGATGACGCAGCCAGAGCGGCACATATTGCGCAGCTGGTCGAAACCTACGAGACTGCACTTGCAGATGAGGAAAAGGCAGCAAGACGCGAAGCCAGAGAAGAAGAACTGCATGAGCAGAAGATCGACGAGAGAGGAAAGATCGCCGATGCTGCAAAAGCTGCACAGGCGGAAGAAGAGCAGGTGATCGATGCGGCTGCAGAAGAAGCAAAGGCAGCAGCACTCAGCGCCATGCAGGATGCGGCAGATTCCGCAGAGAAGATCACGGCACGGCTTGAGGCCGAGCGGATCGAGGCGGAGCGTAAGGCAGCCTGGGAAGCAAAGAAGGCGAACTTCCGGATCGATCTGACCGAAGGGGAATATGACTCCCTGCTCCGGATCGTCCAGGCAGAAGCCGGCAACACCGATGAGCGCAGCAAGATGCTCGTCGCCGACGTCGTCATCAACCGCAGATTCAACAGCGCATTTCCAAACAACATCACAGAAGTCTGTGAGATGAAACTCGGCAGCGTCTACCAGTTCTCCACCGCGAGACCGGGCAGCACCTACTGGACCTGCACCGTCACCGATGCCACCCGGGCAGCGGTCGACAAAGCCCTGACCCAGAAAGACATCTCAAACGGAGCACTGTACTTCCTGAACAAGCGGTACTCCAACCCGACCTACGTCCGGTGGTTTGAAACCCGCCTCACCTGGGTCACTTACTATGCTGGTCACGACTATTACAAATAAAAAAATATTGACAGTTCGGTTCGCCACGCGGTATGATGCGTGGCGAATCTTATTATTCAGCGTAACTGTTCAGGACCGACAAGAATGAGAAAGAAAGCGACTGAAAGCTTGCTTTCATAGTCGCTTTCTTCCTCATTCTTACCGGCCGGAACGGCCGGGGCTTATAGACAGGAGTTGCGAAGCAACGAATAGCCGCGCAGCGGCGGTGGGAATTCGACAGAGTCGAACTCCTAAAGATTGCCGGTCCTGAACAAAATACTTGATTTATAAAAACGGAGGGAGCAGACATGGACAGAGAACAGATCTACTACCAGTCGACGAGAGGCGAGGGCGGAAAGGTCACCGCATCGCAGGCGATCCTGCAGGGACTCGCACCGGACGGCGGACTCTACGTACCGGACCATTTGCCAAAACTTGACGTGCCGACAGCGGAGCTGGCGAAGATGCACTACCGCGAGGTGGCTTTCGAAGTCCTGAAGCTCTTCCTGACCGACTACACCGAGGAAGAACTCCATCACTGCATCGACTCTGCATACGACGCAAAGTTTGACAGCGAAGAGATCGTACCATTAAAGAAGGCGGACGGCCTGACCTATCTTGAACTCTTCCACGGCGCAACCATTGCATTCAAGGATATGGCCCTCTCGATCCTGCCGCATCTGATGACCACCGCGGCCAGGAAGAACGGCCTCGATAAGGAAATCGTCATCCTGACGGCGACCAGCGGGGACACCGGCAAGGCCGCCATGGCAGGCTTCGCAGACGTCCCGGGAACAAGCATCGTCGTATTCTACCCGAAAGATGGCGTCAGCTATGTCCAGAAGCGCCAGATGATCACCCAGAAGGGTGCCAACACCTGCGTCATCGGTATCAACGGCAACTTTGACGACGCGCAGCGCGGCGTGAAGGAAATGTTCGGTGACAAGGCACTGGCTGAGAAGCTGGCAGCAGAAGGCTTCGTCTTCTCGTCCGCCAACTCCATCAACATCGGCCGCCTCGTGCCGCAGGTCGTCTATTATGTCTACGGCTATGCGAAGATGGTCGCAGCCGGTGAGGTCACAGACGGCGAACCGATCGACATCTGCGTGCCGACCGGCAACTTCGGCAACATTCTTGCTGCACACTATGCGAAGTGCATCGGCCTTCCGGTCCGGAATCTGATCTGTGCGTCGAACGACAACAAGGTCCTCTACGACTTCTTCAGAACCGGCACCTACGACCGCAACCGTGATTTCATCCTCACGATCTCGCCGTCGATGGACATCCTGATCTCCTCGAACCTCGAGCGCCTGATCTATGAGTCCTGCGGCGCAGCGAAGGATCCGGCAGCAGCTGCCGCGAAGAACCGCGCCCTGATGGCGGAGCTTTCTTCGACTGGCAAATACGCTGTGATTGATGAGATGACTTCTTATATGAAGGACTTCATCCCGGGCTTTGCGACCGAGCAGGAGACCCTCGAAGAGATCAGAAAAGTTTACGAGAACGCAGGATATGTCATCGATACCCATACCGCCGTCGCAGCCTACGCGGCCGACCACTACGTCGCCGGCCTGAAGGAGAGCGGTGAGAAGGTCCTGCCGGTCCTCGTGGCATCCACCGCGAGCCCGTTCAAGTTCTCAAGAGCCGTCATGCACGCCATCGATCCGGAACATTTCTCCGATGAAGAAGCAGCACCGGAAGAAGAGTGGGGCGTGGTTGATGCCCTTTCCGCACTGACCGGCCTGCCGCTCCCGCCGACCGTCACCGAAGCGAGAAGCGCCGAAGTCAGACATCCGGGCACCGCAGAAGTGTCCGAGATGCAGGAAAAGGTTGAAATGTTCCTGAAAAGACACAAATAAGAATCGCTCTGACACAAATTTGTCCGATTCTTATGAGAATATGCCTTATCACAACACCTAAGTGGCCCGTCCGGAAGGAAGCCCGGAGCGCCACCTTTACCGAAGAAAGGAAAATGAAATGAAGAAAATTGCGAAATCCCTTCTTCTGTCGGTCCTGACCCTCAGCATGGTCGTCGGACTTCTGACAGCAGTCTTTGCACTGAACCCGGTTACCGCCAAGGCTGCATCGGACGTGATCCGCGTCGAGAGCCTGACAGGAACCAACGCTGCAAGAGAGCAGATCGGCGATGGCTACTTCTGGACCGCTTACAGCAAGAAGAATCACCGCACCTACGTTTACTACTCTGAGACCGAAGACGGCGCCAAGAGATACCTGTGGAGAACCCAGCCGGATGTCCCGGCAGGATCCATCCTGGTCGTCGGCGACAACGTCTATTTCACCATTGAGACTGCAGATTATCTGAAGCACTGGATCTACTCCGTCAACCTGACCGGTACCAGAAAGCTCACCAAGATCATCGGCTTCAAGTCCAAGGTAGAAAAGCACGTCACCCTGGAGAATTTCTATAATGATAATGTTTATTATCTCTTCGGAAATGTCGAGGATGAGGATGCCGGCCTGTATCGTGTAGATACCACGACCAACAAGAAGAAAGGTCTGAGATCCGGCGTCGAGGTCCTGAGAGTCTGTGGCCAGTTCCTCTATCTGCACGGCTTCGGCAGCCCGGACTACATGGTCTATGACTGTGCGCAGAACAAGAACGTCAAGAACGTCGTCACGCCAGACGGCTTTGTGCTGGATTCCATGTATGCAGACGAAGATTCCAATCTGTCAATCTACGTCTACCGCAAAGAGAAAGTCCAGGACAACATGGTAACGTTCTGGATCTCCACCAGAAAGCTGAATGGCACCGGCTACAAGGATGTCTATAAGGAAATCAGCTTCGAGAACGGTATGGTCTACGGCATGGACGAAACACACGTCTTCATCCAGCAGGGCTCCGAAGGCAACACCAGCTACCTGCAGATTGATGCAACCGACGGATCCATCACCCCGATGCTCCTGAGCCAGCCGACTGTAGAAGAGGAAGCACCGGCTGAGGAAACACCGGCAACCGAAACCACGACGACCGAGACAACCACAACCGAGGAGACTCCGGCAACAGAGACCACGACAACGGAGACAACCACAACTGAGGAAGCTCCTGCTACAGAGAGCACCTCTACCGAGGAAACTCCGGCAACTGAGAACACGACAACGGAGACCACCACAACAGAGGGCACAACTGAAGAGTCTGCGACTGAGAACAAGTAATAAGATGTTCGAGATGCAGAAAAAAATACGATTGTTTTACAAAAATAGTCGAAGTGCCATATTCATGACACAATTTTGGTGCATGATGAACTCTGTAACGATAATATGTTCATAGTCTCTCTACTGACTTTTTAGAGGATAGAATTGGAATTTATCGGTTTGAACTACTTGACCTTTGAATTCTTTGTGCTATAATCTAAATGTTATATGGAGGGATTATATCCTGTGCGGAACAAAGAGGAGTTCGAATTCCACGATGTTTAGTACCGACACCGTGCAAGACGAAGGAGTTGGAAGGCCGCGCGGGGCATAACGAACAACCAAATCTACAAGGAGGAAAACAGAGCGATGAAGAATTTCTTTAAGAAACTCTCATTCGTGTTGGCTCTTGCAATGGTACTTACTTCCCTGTATGTACCGGCAGACGCTTCCGCAGCTGCTACAAACTTCGTAGTAACTAAGCATAGCGGCAAGAGCTACTCGAAATCAAATCCGCTGTACATCTACATCGGCGGATTTGTCCAGAATCTTGACTATTCGATCAATGGCAAGAAGTCTGGTGTTGCTGGTACCTGGGAATCCAGTAAGCCGGCAGTTGTAGATGTTGACGCTAAGACTGGCGTACTTACAGCTAAGAAGCTGGGTTCCGCAGTTGTCACATTTACAACAAAGGATGGCAAGACCAAAGTTGCTACAGCCGTAAAGGTTCGTGCACGTGCTGCCTCCGCTAAGTTCTATGTTAAAGGTGAGGATGGCACCAACACCGTTATCGATTCTATCGATGTCGAAGAGGGTGCTACCGCAGAAGTAAGAGTTGCACTTCCGGTTAACAAGAAGGCAAAGGCTGCTGGCGCTACGAAGTCTTCCTACTTCGTACAGGAGACCGAAGTTGCCGATACTGCAATCGCAAGTGTTGAGCAGGCTGGTGAAGGTTACATGGAGTCCAGAATCCTTACCATCTCTGGTAAGACCGATGGCACCACTACACTGACAATCACCGCTAACTCCGAGACCAAGAATGCGAAGTATGAGAAGACTGCTGAGCTGACCATCAATGTTGGTTCTGGCAAGATCACTGCTGAGCAGGCTGGCGCTAACACCATCAAGGTTACCGGTAAGGGCCTGACTGATGTTGTTGCTGATTATGTTGTCAAGAAGGGTAACGTTGTTGTTAACATCAAGAGCGTAGCTCTGAATGATGCTAAGACCGAAGCTACTCTGACCGCTGCTGCTTCCAAGCTGCAGGCTGGTACTGACTACACCCTTTCCTTCAAGGAAGGCGATGCTGTAGCATTCTCCGTTGTCAGCGCAACTGTTGCTAAGATCATCATCGATCCGGAGACAGCTGTTAAGACTTCCACAAATACTGCAGTTGCTTACTACAAAGTTGAGAACGAGTTTGGTGAGGATATCACCAAGATGGCATTCAACGAGCTGACCTTCAGTGGTTCTGACACTCCGGTTGGTTCCAACAATGGTACTGTTAAGTTCACATCCGCTGGTCAGTATACACCGGGTCTTTCCCAGGTCAGCCTTGTGATCGTTGACAGCAAGAATGGTGTAAATGTTTCCAAGATTCTCCCGGTTGGCGGCGAGGCTATGCTTTCCACCGTTGAGTTCAAGGGTGTTTACAGCATCAATGGTTCCACAATTAAGAAGGTAGATGCTCTTACTGAGGGCGATGCTACCACAAATCTGTATCTTGTATATGCTGGTAAGGATCAGTATGGCATGACCTCTACTGATGGTGCAGCTCTGACTCTGAACGTTGCTTCCGCTACCGGTCTTACAACAGACAATACATTTGTTGTTAAGACAATCGATGGCGCTCAGGTTATCGCGAAGAAGCTGACTGGCACCCTCGCAAGAGGCGGCGCTGTTACCATCCTTGCAGTTAACACCAAGAATGGTAATACCGATTCTCAGTCCCTTGAAGTCGCTGCAAAGGTTAAGATCGATTCCTTCACCGTATCCGCTGATGTCGTTTATGGTGGCAAGGACAACGTTCTGAACTTCACTGCTATCGACACTCAGGGCAATGAGGTTACTTCCTACAATGCTATCAAGGCTCTCCTTGCTATGAGCAGCTTTGATAACACCAACGGCAGCAAGGTTAAAGTTGCAAGAAATGCAGATGGCACAGCTAAGCTGATCTACACTGCAGCTTCCAACAACGCTACCATCGCTGTTCCGGCAGTTCTGACATTCATGTCTGAGACAATGAAGGTCTCCACTGTACAGCTTTCCATTCAGCCGAACCCGGTTGTTGCTGCAATCTCCGGTGTGAAGAAGACTGTAGCTCTTGCTAAGACCGTATCCGGTAACTCCATCGAGATCGCTCAGGGCGATATGCTCTTCGTTGACCAGTATGGCAACGCGATCACCGATGCTGCTGCTACCGCAAAGGTTAAGTTCAATGTTGCTGCAAATGATGCTCTTGCTGGCACTGGTGACAACCAGACTGCTGTTTCCGTAACTGGTACTAAGTCTGCTTCCACCACTGTTATCGCTAGAGTTGATGGCCTTGATGGTTCTGAGTACAGTTTCGACATCGCTCTTGCTGGTCTTGAGGATGTAAGCGGATTCGCTATCAGCGATATCGCTCTGAAGGAAGCTGGCAAGACAGTTGATCCGACTGTTACCGGTTCCTACAATGGCGTCACTGTTACTCTTGTAGCTGGCAGCGACTACACCATCAGAAACAATGATGTTCCGACAATCGCTGCTTCTGAAGGCGTAAAGACGAAGGATGGTTCTGTCACCGTCGTTATCGGTAACAGAGCAGGTTCCATCATCTCCAAGGCTTATGAGTACAGCAATGCTCCGCAGGCTGCTAAGACTGTAGCTCTTGTTCAGAATCCGGCTGGTATCAATGCTGGTTCTGCAGCTGTTACCGCTGACTTCACCGCTCAGGTAGAAGTTAAGGATCAGTATGGCAATGTTCATACCGATTTCGTACCGTATCTCACCATCTCCGGTTTCGCTGCTGAAGATGTGATCGATGGCAACAGCACCAAGACTGTCAGCCTGACTGTTAACAATGATGCAACCAACAGCGTCCATGTTGTTTACAACTATGGCTCCGTATCTGCTGAGTTCGACATCGTTGTCAACCACTAATCATTGTTGACCAGATGAAATTCTTCATCTCAGTTAATATATGATCAAGTACCCCCGCAGGGAAACCTGCGGGGGTATTTTTTTGTAAAAAATTGAACGGACCGTGACAGATGACAACGAGATTCAGATCATCTTCTGAATAACACAACTATGTTCTTTTGTTTTTGTATCATAATTAATTCCAACCAGGATGATTTCATCCTGGTATTCTTTTAGGATTGCAGGATAGCTCCTCTCTTTGATCTGCTCGATTGCCCCACCAGCTGTCTGATTCCACTTCAGTTCGATGACCAGGGCCGGAAGTGAAGAACGATGTTTCGGAAGATAGACAACATCTGCGATTCCCTTCCCTGAAGGAAGTTCCTCGACTTTCATATACTGGCCGATGCATGCTATGTAAGCAAATTTAATGATATAGCGTAGAGACTGCTCATCGTTGTAAAATGTGGGGGCATATTCTGTCTCTCGTAACTTCGAGATTGCTTCTGCAACAGCCTGTCCATCACCAGAGATCGTATTTGCCAGCAACATCTTTGAATTCCGGATCAGGTCGACCCATTTTGCATTCATATCCTGAGCACCAAGGGTCTGCTCAAATTCCAGCCGGACTTCCTCATTCGGTATCCGGACAGTTTTCTGAGTTTCATCGTAGGTAAGATACCCGAGGTGAATCAGCAGGGTCAGGATATCATCTCTTCCTTTAAATGACTGAAAATCATTCTCAAAGGAATTGACGTCAACTTCGATATCCTCGCCGGCGATCAGCCGGGCGACGATCTCCTGCAGGCCATCGAAGTCCATGTTGATATATGTGAAGAGAGATTCCGCAGCCGAGGTTTTCTGCCAGTACGATCTGCATTTCCCTTCACGAATGGCACAGGAAACAGAATATGGATTATAGATGGAACCACAGTCCGGGAAGTGATATCCATCGTACCAGTTCTTTATCTCTGAAAAATCCATTACATGTTTCCGTGCAAGTGTCTGGACTTCTTTCTCTGTGAACCCGGTATAGGAAGCAAAGCCGTCCGGATAAAGAATCGGGTATTCTATGAAATCTGAGATCGCGCTCTGCGAACCGTCCTTTTTGATCGGAAGAATCCCCGTCATATAGGCAGCAGCAACAACTTTCGGCGTGAAATTGATATTCTTGAACCAGTCCCGCAGCAGATTCAAGTAGGCGGTCTGCGTCTGATTATCCTCCTTGGCCTCCCGGATTACAGCATCCCATTCATCGATGATGAAAATGAATTTCCGATTTTCATGCTCCACACAACGGATCATACTGTCAGTTAAGGGTGCATCCGGATTCAGATACGGAAAAAGGCTGCACAGATCTTTGCGTAATGATTCTGTGATTCGAGTCGTGATTTCTCGTACCTGGCCATGTTGCTGGGTAATTGCGGACAGAAAACCTGCAATATCCAGACAAATAACATTGTATTGATTCAGATATTGTTCGAAATCGGCACCGGAAGCAATCTCAAGCTGATCAAAAAGTTCATGGGAATCGCAGGAAGCATCATAATAGGCTGACAACATCTGCGCGGCAAATGATTTACCAAAGCGACGCGGTCTGCTGACACAGACCAGTCCTTCCGGGCTGTCAATCCGCCTGTTGATCAGGCCGATCAGCCCGGATTTGTCGACATACTCCGAACGAAGGATCCTACGGAATCCTTCATTACCGGGATTGACATATTGACCATGCAGCATATGAAACCTCCTGAACGCAAACCGATCCATGCAATCGCATTATCCCATCTGCTATAAACAAACTGATGATGGAACTGCCAATAGTATATCATAGATTTGGCAAATGCACAACGAAACCCATCGAAATCACCCATCTATGCCGGGACGAACCAGTAATTACGAACATGAGAACCCCAGGGCTGCAGTCCCTGGGGTCCTATTTTTAAAATATGACTGAATGAAAAAGTCAAATATGACTGAATGGAGTTACCAGACATTGACGCATGCCCGATAATTTGGTACAATAACGTAGCAAAGTGAAGAAGCAAGGAGTTCTGTATTCTTCACTTGCTGCGTTTTTTGTTTGGAGGCTTGTATGCATAAGGAATATTTGATGGGAAATGAGGCGATCGCGCTTGGTGCGATTGCTGCTGGGGTGAATCTCGTGTGCGGATACCCCGGAACGCCATCGACAGAGGTGCTGGAGACGGTCGCGAAACGGCGACCCGATGGCACGTATGTCGAGTGGTCGGTGAATGAAAAGGCCGCTATGGAGGTGGCTGCCGGTGCGGCGTATACCGGTGCCAGGGCGCTGGTGACGATGAAGCAGATGGGACTGAATGTCGCTTCCGATCCGCTGATGTGTGTCGAGTACATCGGTGTCAAGGGCGGCATGGTCGTGCTGGTTGCAGATGATCCGGGTCCGATCTCCTCGCAGACCGAACAGGACACCCGACACTACGCGGCATTTTCCAAAGTACCGTGCTTCGATCCGACGAGCCCTGCCGAGGCCTATGAGATGATCCAGGAGGCTTTTGCGTGGTCTGAGCAGTACCAGACGCCGGTCTTCCTGCGCTCGACGACACGCGTCTCGCACGGCTATGCAGCGATCGATGTGAAGGATCCGGAGGAATGGGCCGTCCATGAGGCGGAGGGCTTTATCAAGGACACGAACCGCTGGGTGATCTTCCCGCGCCTCTCCTACGCGAACCATCAGAAGATCTTTGCGAGAAATAACGAGCTGGCGGAGAAGTTTTCGGGATATGATCGGAATGCGATATATGAGGCTCCGTCCGGATCTGCATCGCGCAAAGGCATCGCGACGGGCGGGATCAGCTTCACCTATGCGATGGAAGCCAGACAGGCGCTTGGCGATGTCCGGCTGCTGAAGGTCGCGACGCCGTATCCGTTCCCGGAGCAGAAGGCGCTCGAATTCCTTGCAGGGCTCGATGAAGTCCTCGTCATCGAGGAGCTCGATCCCGTCATCGAGGAAGCACTGATTCTGATCTGCGGGAAATACCATCTTGATACAAAGATTTATGGGAAATTGACCGGCAATATTGCGGTTGCCGGTGAGAATAGCAGAGATTCCGTAAAGAAGGCCATGGCTGAATTCCTGGGGGCGGAGGCCCGCACGGCTGCTGTTGAAGCGGACAATAGTGCCGCGGCATCTGCAGCCTCCCGCGAAGCAAACAGCAGCGCTGCGGCGTCGTCTAAGTCGCTCCCGGCACCTCCGCCGCTTCCGGTCCGGCCACCGGTCCTCTGCGCAGGCTGCCCACACCGCGCTTCATTTTACGACGTCAAGGTCGCGATGAAGGGGAAGAAGACGATCTTCTGCGGGGATATCGGCTGTTATACACTCGGTAATTCCATGCCGCTTGACATGGTCGATACCTGCCTGTGCATGGGCGCTGGGCTCGGTATCGCACAGGGCGTCGGGCATATCGAACCTGATACAAGCTGCTTTGCATTTGTCGGAGACTCTACCTTCTTCGCATCAGCGATCCCGGAGGTTGTGAACGCGGTCTACAATCAGGCGGACATGACGCTCGTGGTGCTTGACAACTCCACGACTGCTATGACCGGACACCAGCCGCATCCCGGCACCGGCCAGACCATGATGGGTGAGGTCGTCGCGAAGGTAAGCATTGAAGCGGTGCTGCGCGGCATCGGACTCACGGTCGTCGAGACGATCAATCCGATGGAACATCAGAAGGCGGTCGACACCGTGAAGCGCGTCGCAGCCGAACCTGGTGTGAAGGCCATCATTTTCAAATATCCGTGCATCGCGATTTCGAAGCCGGATGCGTCGATGACCGTTGACACCGAAAAGTGCATCGGCTGCCATCGTTGTATCCATGAGATCGGCTGCCCGGCACTTATCCACGATCCTGATCCGGCGCATGTCGCTGCAAATGGCAAGGCGAAGGTGATGATTGATGTCAGTCAGTGTACCGGCTGCACGCTCTGCAGCCAGCTCTGCCCGGTCGGAGCGATCCGGAAACCTGGCGAGTCTGATGAAAACTCTGCGGAAGGAGGTGCGGATCATGCCTGACCTGAACAATTTTCAGCGCAATATCGTCCTCTGCGGCGTCGGCGGACAGGGAACGGTTCTAGCCTCTCGCCTGATCTCCGCGGCAGCGATGGCGAAGGGACTGCCGGTCTGCAGCGCCGAGACGATCGGCATGGCACAGCGCGGCGGTAGCGTATTCAGCCACCTGCGGATCGGAGACAATATCTACTCTCCGATGATCGCACAGGGAACCGCCGACCTGATCCTGGCATTTGAACCCGGAGAAGCTGTCCGCATGCTGCCTTATCTCGCACCGAACGGACAGATCGTGGTCTCTGACCGCGCGGTCATGCCGGTAACCGCAACGCTCACCGGCAGCAATTACAACGGTGCCGAGATGATTGACTATCTTCTCGCGAATTGCCCTCGTGTTTCGGTGATTCACACAGAGGAAGCCATCGCAGAAGTCGGCTCCGCGAAGGTCCTGAATCTCATCATGCTTGGCGCAGCCGCAAAGACCGGCGCCCTGGGCTTTACCAAAGAAGAGATCCGGGAACAGATCAAAGAAAAGATCAATCCAAGATTCCATGAACTGAATTTCAAAGCACTCGAGTATACGGGCTGAACATATCAGCCCCACATAAAACCGGGATAAAGAAAGGACAACTATCATGCAGATTTCAGCAGATCAGATTGCTCTGGTCAATAAACAGATTAATGCGCTGGTTTCGGCCGGGAGCTTTTACGGGAAAAAGCTGGCGGAGGCCGGGATTTCGGCTGTCAACAGTCAGAAAGAATTTGAACAACTTCCATTTTCAGAGAAGGCGGATCTCCGCGATGCGTATCCGCTGGGACTGATGACGGCACCGGAGGAGGAGATCGTCCGGATTCACTCCTCGTCCGGTACGACCGGACTGCCGGTCATCATTCCTTATACCGCGAAGGATGTGGATGACTGGGGTGAGATGTTCAAGCGCTGCTACGAGGTGGCGGGGATCACGAATATGGACCGCATCCAGATCACTCCAGGCTATGGTCTTTGGACCGCGGGCATCGGCTTCCAGAACGGTGCCGAGAAGCTTGGCGCGATGGTTATTCCGATGGGGCCTGGAAATACCGAGAAGCAGCTGCAGATGATGCAGGACATGGGCTCGACTGTCATCTGCGCAACCTCTTCCTACGCACTGCTGCTCGCAGAAGAGATCGAGAAGCGCGGAATCAAGAAAAACATCAAGCTCCGCAAGGGTGTGATCGGTTCGGAGCGCTGGGGCGAAAAGATGCGGAACCGCATCCAGGAGAGCCTCGGCATCGAACTGTACGATATCTACGGCCTCACTGAGATCTACGGACCGGGCATCGGCATCAACTGCAGCTACAACACCGGCATGCACTACTGGGATGATTTCCTTTATATCGAGATCATTGATCCGGTCACCCTGAAGCCGGTTCCGGATGGCGAATGGGGCGAGATCGTCATCACGACTCTCGTCAAGGAAGGTGCCCCGCTGATCCGCTACCGCACACACGATCTGTCCCGTATCATCCCGGGCGAATGCCCATGCGGCAGAAGCTTCCCAAGGCTCGATACCATCAAGGGTCGTACCGATGACATGATGAAGATCAAGGGCGTTAACGTCTTCCCGGCACAGATCGAGGAGATCCTCCAGAGCTTCCCGGAAGTTTCGAGCGAATACCAGATCCGCATCTCCCACCTCGACGGCAAGGACACCATGCGTATCTATGTCGAGACCAGCGGCCATACCGACTTCCAGGATCTCGCCAACAGAGTCGCAAGCAAAGTCAAGAGCGTCATCGGCTTTACACCACTCGTCAAGGTCGTCGAGATCGGCCTCCTGCCGAGAAGCGAAAAGAAGACAAAGCGCGTTATTGATGAGCGATTTGACTGATCGTGAATGGGAGTGCTGTAAATAGAAAGCAGAACAGCTGAATATTCACAAAATGTGAATAGACATATTTAATCAGCGTATTTTATAGTGTGATATCACATTAGTTTACTATGCGCAAAATGAAAGAAGAGAGCCGGTGGTACCAGAATGGTACCACTGGCTCTCTTTCTAACAACATTACATTGTCATTATTATTAATATGTCGGTTGAATTATTTAACTTAGGTATCACTTAAATGCAATTAAGATACACTAATCTTGATGTTTACCTGACGTTACAGCAAGTATGTCATGTAGACTGGCAAATATAGTATGACTTCATTTTCTTTCAGATCATCTATATGAAGTACAATCGGCATATCCTGATGTTTGCAGATGAACTGAATGCAATCCCCGGAAGCACCTGTCTTACTGTACACTACTGGAACTGCGTGACGACTTGCTTGATCAGGCGTATTCACTTGACAATGTTTATGATGTAGCTTAGTTCTACTTAGTATTCAATTTGAACTTGCAATTTCCGAATTTAGTATAATCCCATTTTAGTCACAAAAAGGGCTCCCATTAAATTATGGGAGCCCTTTCTCATATCATCTTAGGTGATTAGTCACCAGCCAATCATATGATTAGTGATTCACTACGATATCAAACTCTGCAGTTACAGTACCATAGTTGTAAACAGCATGTACTGTATTAACAGCCGGGTTCTTGATGGTAACTTTGACATTCAGAGTGCTGTTACCTTCAATTGTATCATCAGCTGTGAAGCCGCTGATAGTGATATACGGAGTGTAATCATCTGTGGTATTGCCATACTGGTCAGCAACTTCAACCTGAGACTTAAAGGTAGCAGTTTTAGCTTCTGCACCAAGAGTAATACCAGATGGATTCTTAACAAGCTTAACTGTTGTAGCCTTACGAGGAGCATTGCTATACTCATAGGACTTAGAAATAACAGTACCAGCCTTGTTTGCAATAACAACAGATACGTTGCCGTTCTCTGTCTTTACAGCAGCACCATCGATCTTAGCGACTTTAGCCTTAGCGCCAT
The DNA here is from genome assembly GCA_902783375.1 of uncultured Lachnospiraceae bacterium. Classification (GTDB taxonomy): domain Bacteria; phylum Bacillota; class Clostridia; order Lachnospirales; family Lachnospiraceae; genus Catonella. Next base: position 40,560 of record CACZQN010000059.1, read on the forward strand.
CATCTTCACCTGGACGTCTGACGACGAAATCTGCACCAGCTACAAGAGAAACTTTAACTCCATTGTAGTTACCGGTAACAGCAGGTGTAAACTCGGATCCAGCTTCTTTCAGAGTGATATCACCGATAGCATAGCCAGTAACATCTTCAATTGTTGCAAGCGCAATGTTGAAGCTGTAGTCACTACCAGTAACATCAGATACACTTGCTGTTACAGTAGTGGAAGCCGACACCTTCTTATCGACCGGTGTAACATTAACTGCAGTTACACGATCATCTTCTTTAGCACAAGTGCCATTCAGATTTTCAGCCGGTGCAACATAGAACTGAACATTCTTTGTCTTCTGCGCATCAGTAATAGCGTTGCCATACTGGTCTACAAAGAGCATATCGCCCTGAGCGATAGTAATGGATCCAGTAGAAGCAGTTTTAGCAAGAGCTACACCATCTTTTACACCAGAGATAGCAACTACACGTGGGTTTTCCTGAACAGAAAGCTGAACGGTAGAAACCTTCATGGTGTCAGACATAAATGTCAGAATAGCCGGAACAGCGATCGTATTCTTGTTGTCCTCTGCATTGTAGAACAGTTTTGCAGTACCGTCAGCAGCACGCTCTACTGTAACGTGCGGCACAGTCAATGCATTGCCCTTTTCATCCGTATAGGACTTGTAACCGTTCTTGTTATCGAACGAAGTCATGCCATTAATAAGAGCATCAATAGCAGCAAAGGAAGTAACTTCCTTACCTTCAGTATCGATTGCGGTGTAGTTAAGAGGATTCTTAGTTCCGCCATAAATAACATCTGCAGAAACAGTAAAGGAATCAATCTTTACTTTAGCAACAACTTCAAGTGTCTGAGAATCTGTATTACCATTCTTTGTGTTTACAGCAAGAACAGTAACAGAACCAGCAGCTGCAATGTTGCCAGTTGCGCTAACGGTAGCACCGTTTGCAACAGCAAGTTTCTTAGCAATTACTTTAGCACCATCTACAGTAACTACTTCAAACTTATTGTTTGTTGTCAGTCCAGTAGCAGATGCAACGTTTACTGTAAGAGATGCACCATCAGTAGAGGTCATGCCATACTGATCCTTACCAGCATAAACAAGATACAGATTATCGATCTTATCACCTTCGGTAAGGGTTTCGACTTTCTTTACAGTATTTCCGTTAATGCTGTAAACGCCCTTGAACTCAACGTTTGTGAGCTGAGAAGCATTACCAACAGGAAGAATCTTGGATGCGTTTACACCGTTCTTGTTATTAACAATAACAAGGCTGACCTGAGAAAGGCCTGGTGTATATGGAGTAGCAGAAGTAAACTCTACAGTTCCATTAGAATAACCCTTTGGAGAGTCAGAACCACTAAAAGTGAGTTCGCCTGCATTCCAAGTCATCTTGGTGATATCCTCACCAAATTCATTCTCAACCTTGTAGTAAGCGATAGCGGTGTAGGTACCAGTCTTAACTGCGGTCTCCGGATCGATGATGATCTTGGAAACAGTAGCGCTGACAACCTTGAATGCAACCGGATCACTGTCCTTGAAGGTCAGAGTGTAGTCACCAGCCTGCAGCTTAGCAGCAGCGGAGGTAAGGATAGCTTCTGTCTTAGCATCGTTCAGAGCTACGCTCTTGATGTTGACAGCAACGGTACCCTTCTTAACAACATAATCAGCTACAACATCAGTCAGGTTCTTTCCAGTAACCTTGATGGTGTTTGTGCCAGCCTGCTCAGCAGTAAGGTTGTTACCTACATTGATTGTAAGGGTAGCAGTCTTAGCATACTTCGCATTCTTTGTCTCAGAGTTAGCGGTGATTGTCAGTGTAGTGGTGCCATTTTTGCAATAAACGCTGATTTCCTTCGCTTCTCAGTTACCATTAACAGGATCTGGTACCGGAAACGTACCATGAGATGTGATCGATGGGCTGAAATCTCTGTGCGCCGCAGCAATCGCCCTGTCCATGCCCTGCATCTGCACAAGGTCAAGAACCTTCGCAAGCTCGCGCTGCTTGCTCGGATACAGATGGCTGTAGATATTCAGTGTCGTCTCCACTTTCTCGTGGCCGAGGCGCTCGGAGATCAGGAGTGGGGAGAAGCCGAGCTCGATCAGAAGGCTTGCATGGGAGTGCCGGAGATCGTGGATGCGGATACGTCGGACACCAGTCCTGGCACAGCCGGTCTTCATGGCATATTGCAGGTAATACTTCGTGTGCGGGAAGAGACGGTCTTGCTTGCCGAGTTTCATCGAGAAGATATACAGTGCCGTAAGATCTGCAAGAAATCTTGGCAGGTAGATTGTCCGCCTGCTCTTTGGCGTCTTGGGCGGCGTCATGACATCCCTCCCGTTGATTCGCTGGTAGGAGTAATGCACGGTCAATGTCCCCTCCCGCAGGTTGAAATCCGCGGGCGTGAGTGCAAGCAGTTCTCCGCACCGCAGTCCCGTCCAGAAGAGAAGAGAGAAGGCGACAAATCCCGGCTTTCCGGACTGGGATGTGAGGAAGGTATTGAATTCGTCCAGCGTCCAGAACTGGATCTCGCCCTCGGAGGAGGAGAGATGGTCGGACTGATCATCTGAGGAGGAGAGGAAACCGTCAGACAGTCCGCCTGAAGCGGAGAATTCTCTTTTGTCTGATAATGGAGACGATTCGACCTTTTCACGTGAATTCATCAGCATTTTCCGCACGGCGGCCTGCTGGCTGATTGGCTCAACGAGGTGGCAAGGATTCTGACGCAGGCCGCAGTAGCGGACGGCATAATTCATCATGGCGGAGAGTTCCGCCCAGATGAGCTTGAGATAAGAAGAAGCATAGTTCGTCGAAAGCAATTCATTCTGCAGAAGACGGAGGGCAGCGGGTGTCAGCTCAGAAACGGGGATATTGCCAAGCAGTGGCAGCAGAATATCCTGAATGATGTGGTTTTTTGTGAGCATCGTGGTTTCCCGGAGCCGGAGCGTCGAATCCGCAAGATACCGCCCTGCGAGCGTCTGCGTCGTAATATCCGTCGACAGGGAATGCATCTCCAGAAACGAGGTTTCGAAGGCAAGCGCTTCCTTCCTCGTCCGAAAACCGGTCTTTTTCTTTTGTTTTGTATTGCCGAGGGCATCACGGTAGCGGAACTTCACAAACCAGGTCCCTCGCTGCTGATCCTTATAAGCTGGCATCATCTCCTCCTTTCTGAGAGAGTGGTGAAACTTGAAACATGTTGGGGGAACCAAGTGAGCATAAGGTGTAACGCGTAAGCTTCAGCTTGTTGGCGCAAGATGAAACATGCTTTACAGACGGTTCCATGACTTGATTATAGCATCGGACAGAAAGGACGGGCAAGGAGAATTGACTTTCTGAGCGCGTGGGGGGATGCGGACGAAATCCTGGACCAAAATGAGGTCAATAACAGGAGGAGGTCACGCACATGTATTCCTACGAAGAACGGCTTAAA
>CACZQN010000060.1 GCA_902783375.1 uncultured Lachnospiraceae bacterium
ATATATGACAACCAGCACTACTGTTATCCAGCGAATATTATCTAAATATGTCTTTCTCATCTGTCAGTCCTCGCCATTCTCAGGAAATACCTTGCCGAACCATTCTGCAAAGGATTCTTTAGGCGGAATCGCTATACCACGTTCTACATCACCAAGCAGGATCAATGTATCACCCGGGTTTATTCCGAATATTACACGTGCCTGTTTGGGAATTACGATCTGCCCTTTTTCTCCTACAGTTGCTGTCCATGCATATTTTCCTTTTGGTGCATCCATTTTCTCGATCCTTTCCGTATGATATATATGATTTGTATAACTAATTATACTTTCTTTGCATTTCACTGTCAAGAATAAAACCGTAAATGGTAAATAACAAGTGTCTATGGAAATGTCCTCAATTCTGGGATAATGAGTCTCAGGATTCTTACGGAAATTAAAAAATTCGGTGAAACGGAAAAAAATACCATCTCACCGAAAAATATACTGTCTATGCAAAATAACGGGTATGCTGTTCCTGTCGGTATCCCTTATTCCTCCGGCATCGTGACCGGAATATACTCCACCGTTCCATCTTCCGAGATTTTCACAAATTGTGCCTCCCAACCGTAGTCAAAGATGTACAGGGAACCGTTGTGCACACCGTTCGGCTTGTCGTTCACACCGTCCAGTTCAACCAGCATCTGCTCATTCGTCAGGTCAAAATCTTTGTAATAATACACCTTTGAGTAGCCTAAGAACAGGATGTTGTTTCCGAGGACATACCGGGAAGTATTATAATTGTCCGTGATCATGTTATAGACAGAACGATCGTGGCTGTTGGCCAAGGCCACCCCGATCTGGTTTTCCTCTTTTCTGTAGCTCAGTTTCCCATCTTGAATATCCGAAAACTTCGCTAAGTAAAAGATCAATTCGCCCTCCCCGGAAGAAGGGCTTGACGCCGTAAGAAAACCATCTTCCATCCAGACAAGGGTTCTTGGCGAGTCGGAATACGAATACGTTCCCAGTTCTGTCAGAGTATCCGCATTGCTGCCAAGTTCATAGGTGCAGACCGCATAACGATACTCACTCGGATCCGTGTAGTACTGCACGTACAACGTATTGCCATAGAGGCACATGGCGATATCTTCTGTCGTATTCTCTTCCTCGCTCCAGGTGCAGATCGTCTTTTCCTCGCCGGTCGAAAGATTCCTGACGACCAGTTCCATGCCGTTTTTTGCCACATAGACCATCCAGTCCCCGGAGATCAGAACAGAAGTGACGTGATCATCTGTGCCGGAAGTCTCAACTTCAAGTGTTGCAGCCCCGGTCGCCAGATCGATGCAGTACAGTCCCGTCTTCTCTTCGGGATTCCCCGTCGTGTAGTTGCCCCACAGCTTCCCGTCCGCGACAACCAGATTATGAAGGTATCGATCAAACACGGCCGTGACATCCGAGCCGTCATAGCCGCACCGGTACACGTGGTCACCCGAAGAAAAATACATGTAGGTGTCGTCAAAAGCCATCTGGGCATAGCGGGTCTGTATGTTGGAATTCGCCTGCTCCAGCATCGCCGGATCCGCCTTTACCGCGTTCCCCGCCTTGGCCGCATTCCCCGCCGGTGCAGTCTTTCCGCATCCGGCCACAAGCGCCAGAACCATCCCCAGTAGCAGACAAAAACTGATACGCTTCATAAATATCCCCCTTTTCGGTGAAATCTTCTTCCGAATACAAGAATCCCTATCCGGATCACATGCAGTTTATCACAGCAAACAGTCATTTTTTCCACTTTTTCACTCTGCCAGCAGCTTCATCATCTCGTTGGATCTTGCCACGAACTTTGTCATGTCCTCCGGGGACAGCGGTGCGTTCGCGATGCGGGCCAGGTCGTAGAGTTGCTTGACGAACAGGTCTTTTCTGACCTCATCGGTGTTGTCGTCGTTCAGCAGATACTTCACAAGCGTGTTCTGTGCGTTCAGGACCAGGGTCTCTGCGTTCGGGAACATGCTGCTCATGTCAGCGCCGCTCATGTTGTACATCCGCATCATATCCTGCATTCTGCGGGATTCTTCGGAGATGGTCAGCATCGAAGAGACATCTGCGTTCTTGAGGTTTGTAACCTTAACCGTCAGGTTCTCTTTGTCGAGGACAGTCCGGAACAGCTTCTCCAGCTTCTCGGTCATTGCCTTCTGCTCTTCCTCGGAAAGCTCGGTTGCTACTGCATCGTCGACTTCCGCATCGATCCGGACAAACTTGATCTTGTCGTTCTTTGCCTCAAGGCTGTTGATGAACGGCTGATCGATCTTCTCGGTCAGGATCACAGCATTCAGGCCATTTTCCTTGAAGAGATTGATGTACTGGGACTGCTGCACCGGATCGGTCACATAGTAGATCTTCTTCCGGTTGTCGACAGCTTCTCCTGCAGCATCTGCATTCTCTTCCGGCTTCTCTTCTGTCTTCTCTTCGGTCTCTTCTGCATCTGGTCCGAGATAATCCGGCAGGGTGATGTACTTCTCGTTCAGATCCTTGAAGATGATGTAATCATGCATTCTCTCTTCAAACTTGTCATCACGCAGGCAGCCGTATTTGATAAATGGGCTGATGTCATCCCAGTATTTCTCATAGTTCTCACGTTCTGTCTTGCAGAGGCCGGACAGCTTCTCCGCGACCTTCTTCGTGATGTAATCGGAGATCTTCTTGACAAATCCATCGTTCTGCAGAGCGGATCTGGAGACGTTCAGCGGAAGGTCCGGACAGTCGATGACACCCTTGAGCAGGAGCAGGAACTCCGGAATGACTTCCTTGATGTTATCTGCGATGAATACCTGGTTGTTGTACAGTTTGATGGTTCCCTCGATTGCATCGTACTCCATGTTGATCTTCGGGAAATACAGGATGCCCTTGAGGTTGAACGGATAATCCATGTTCAGGTGGATCCAGAACAGCGGCTCCTTGTAGTCATGGAAGGTATCTCTGTAGAACTCCTTGTATTCTTCATCCGTGCACTCATTCGGATGCTTTGTGAAGAGCGGATGGGTGGTGTTGATCGGCTTCTCGGCCGGCTTCTTCTCCTCTGCCTTCTCAGCATTTTCCGGATTCTCTTCGTCTACAGTTGTAGATTCAGCCGGTTCCTCCGGCTTTGCATTTGCATTCTTGTAGTAAATCTCGACCGGCATGAAGGAACAGTATTTCTCAAGGACTTCCTTCACACGGTACTCATTCGAATACTGATAGCAGTCCTCGTTCAGGTACAGGGTGATCTTCGTACCACGCTCTGTTCTGGTGCCCGGCTCCATCTCGTAATCGACGCCAGCATCGGATGCCCAGTGGACAGCCTCAGCACCTTCCTGATAGGACAGCGTATCGATCGTCACGCGGTCAGCAACCATGAATGCGGAATAAAAACCAAGACCGAAGTGACCGATGATCTGGTCCTCACTGGCCTTATCCTTGTACTTCTCCAGGAAGCTCTGTGCGCCGGAAAATGCGATCTGGTTGATGTATTCCTTGACTTCATCGGCGGTCATACCGATACCGTTATCGATGACGGTCAGGGTCTTGGTATCAGCATCCGTGATGACATCCACACGGTACTGCTCCCTTTCCGGAGCCTGCCACTCGCCGATACCAGCCAGTTTCTTCAGCTTGGTGATGGCATCACAGCCATTGGAAACCAGCTCTCTTAAAAAGATATCCTGGTCAGAATAAAGCCACTTCTTGATAATCGGAAATATATTCTCCGAAGTAATGGACAATGAACCTTTCTCTACAGCCATTTCTATATGCCTCCTTCATATTCTACGTAAACAAAAAGATCAGGAGCCTTTCAACTCCTGATCTCTATGATAATCCAAAGATTCAATTCTGTCAAGCATTTTGTTAGCACTCTCTGCTTTTGAGTGCTAAATATGCGTCCTCCAAAAACCGCTCCCCGAATTTATCTGTCAATCTCTGTATCCGTTCGGATTCTTGCTCTGCCAGTTCCAGGCGTCGCGGCACATCTCGGCGATGCCGAATTCTGCCTTGAAGCCAAGTTCCTTCTCTGCCTTTGTCGGGTCTGCATAGCAGGAAACGACGTCGCCGGCACGTCTCGGCTTGAAGGAATACGGCAGCTCATGTCCGACTGCCTTCTCATACGCATGGAAGACATCGAGAACCGAATAGCCCTGGCCGGTTCCGAGATTGTAGATCCGTACATCCGGCTCTTCTGCAAGCTTCTTCAGTGCCAGCACATGGCCGCGTGCCAGATCCACCACGTGGATGTAGTCGCGGATATTCGTGCCATCCGGCGTTGGATAATCATTTCCGAAGATCCCAAGCTCCGGCAGCTTTCCGACAGCAACCTGGGAGATGTACGGTACCAGGTTGTTCGGAATTCCCTCCGGATCCTCGCCGATCAGGCCGCTCGGATGCGCGCCGATCGGATTGAAATAGCGGAGCAGGATGACGTTCCACTCCGGATCTGCTGTGTGGAAATCGGTCAGCATCTCTTCCTGCATCATCTTGGTCGCGCCATACGGGCTTGCAGCGACGCCCTTCGGGCAGTCCTCGGTGATCGGCAGAAATGCAGGCTCACCGTAAACGGTAGCGGAAGAACTGAAGATGATCCGCTTGACGCCGTGGTTCTGCATCGCTTCACACAGGGTCAGGGTTCCTTCCAGGTTGTTCTTATAGTACATCAGCGGCTTCTTCACCGATTCTCCGACCGCCTTCAGACCGGCAAAATGAATCACTGCATCGATCTGCTGTTCATCAAAGATCCGGTTCATCGCAGCCATATCCATCATGTCTGCTTCGTAGAAAGTGATCTTCTTTCCTGTGATCTGCTCGACACGCTCAATCGCCTTTGGACTACTGTTGTAGAAGTTGTCAAATGCAACGACTTCGTGTCCTGCGTTCAGCAGTTCCACACATGTATGGCTTCCGATATACCCAGCACCGCCTGTTACCAGTACTCTCATCTCTTTGTTCCTCCTGATCATGTTATTGCTTTAGGGCTGTTCTTTCAGATCACGATCTCATCTGCCATGAAGACCGGCCCGTCTTTACATACTCTCTTATTCTTCACATGGCTGTGTTCATCCACCTCTTCCGACTGGCAGACACAGCCGAGGCAGACGCCGATTCCGCAGGCCATCCGCTCTTCCATCGAGATCTCCGCCGGAATTCCGAAGTCAGCAGCATACTGCTTGATGCCGCGCAGCATCGGAAGAGGTCCGCAGGCATAGATTCTGCTGATCTCGGAAGGCTGGATCCGGGCTCTTGCCGCATCGACGACATTGCCGTGAAAGGCGCCCTGTTCCGCAAGGCTTCCGTCATCCGTCGCAAGAATCACATCTGCATACGCCCGGAATTCATCTGCAAGGAAGATATCCGCGTTCCGGTATCCGAGAATCACCGTGACCTTCGTGTCGGCCGCCGCAAGGTGCTTCGCCAGTTTCAGCATCGGTGGAATGCCGATTCCACCGCCGAAAAGGAGTGCATGTCCTCCCGCCACTGAGAATCCGTTGCCGAGCGGTCCCATCACTTCTGCCGTCTCTCCCGGCTGATAGCCGGCGAATTCCGCGGTCCCGGTCCCGACGACACGGTAGACCAGACGGAGAACCCCGTCTTCCGCTCCGCAGATACTGATCGGCCTCGGCAGCAGATGCGCATCATTTTTCGGATAAACCATCACGAACTGACCAGGTGCTGCAAGTGCGCAGAGCTCCGGCGCTGCAAGGCGCAGATCAAAGATCCCCTCAGCCAGCTGTTCATTTCCAAGCACTTCGGCAATGATCTTGCCTTCTCTTCTCTCCATCCTGCGTCCTTTCTTATTTCATCCAGGCCTGTCTCAGATCTTCCTTCATATCCAGCACGGCAGCTCTTGCAGCATCCGCATAGCCAGCCTCACCGTAGGAAGCATATTTCTCCTGCTTCCACGCAGCGATGATGCCTCTCGAAGAGTTCACGATCGCACCGAGGCCGTCCTTGTCGAAGAATACGCCCAGGTCGCTTCCCTTGCCGCCCTGTGCGCCGTAGCCCGGCACCAGGATACAGGTGTGCGGCATCTGCTCACGCAGGATTCTGCCCATCTCCGGATAGGTTGCACCGACAACCGCGCCGACATTGCTGTAGCCGGAATCGCCTCTGGTGGATTCTCCCCACTTCTCGACCATGGCACCGACCAGCTCATAGAGCGGTCTGCCATCCACCAGCTGATCCTGGAATTCACCGCTCGACGGATTCGAGGTCTTGACCAGGACGAAGATGCCCTTTCCTTCTTCCTCACAGACCTTGACGAACGGCGCTACGCCGTCGGTTCCGAGGTACGGATTGACCGTAACGAAGTCTGCATCGAAGGCAGCGATCTTGTTGCTGCCGATCTGCACCTTTCCAAGGTGGGCTGTTGCATAAGCGGCAGAGGTGGAACCGATGTCACCGCGCTTTGCATCATCGATGACGATCAGGCCTTTCGAACGAGCATAGCGCACCGTCCGGTTGAAGGTCGTCAGTCCCGGGATGCCGAACTGCTCGTACATGGCAATCTGCGGCTTTACTGCAGGAACCAGGTCACAGATCGCATCGATCAGGCCTTTGTTGTATTCCCAGATCGCTTCTGCAGCACCTTCCAGTGTCTCGTCATATTCGTCAAATGCCTTCTTCTGAATCGTCTCCGGCACAAAGGACATCATCGGATCAAGGCCGACCACGATCGGGGCTTCCAGTGTCTTAATTCTTTCTAACAGTCTCTGCATACTCATATCACATATCCTCCCTGTAAGCGCAATTCCCATCTACATATGTAGAACAGATCTTTCCGCGTACTTCTTTTCCTGCAAACGGTGTGTTCTTCCCCTTTGAGAAGAAGGTGTCCGGATCGATCCTGTAACTCTCGTTCGTATCCACAATGGTAAAGTCCGCCGCATACCCTTCCTGAAGCGTTCCCTTCGGAATACCGAGGACCTTTGCAGGATTCAGGCTCATGCACTTCACCAGGCCCGGCAGATCCAGATAGCCGCCCTCAACAAGCGTTGTGTAGGCGATGGCAAATGCCGTCTCGGACCCGACGATGCCGAATGGTGCATCCTTAATGGACTTTGCCTTTTCTTCTGCGCTGTGCGGCGCATGATCCGTGGAGATCACTTCCATGATGCCGTCCCGGATTCCCTCGCGGAGCGCCATCATGTCTTCTCTGCTCCGGAGCGGCGGATTCATCTTGTAATTCGCATCATCTCCCGGGATGTCTTCATCACACAGGGCGAAATGGTGCGGGCAGACTTCTGCGCTGACCTGCAGCCCTGCTTCTTTCGCAAGGCGGACATAAGTCACGGAATCGGCCGTGGAGCAATGGCACAGGTGCAGCTTTGCACCGGCTTCTTTTGCCAGGATGATGTCTCTCGTCGCGATCACATCCTCGACCGAATTCGTGATGCCCTTCATCCCGAGTTCTTCTGCCTTCTTTCCTGCATGCAGGACGCCGCCCCGGACGAGATTCATATCTTCACAGTGATCAAAGAACGGAAGCCCGACTTCCTTTGCGATCGGCAGTGCTGCAGCCAGAAGGGCCGCATTCATGACGGACTTCCCGTCTTCCGAGAGTGCACAGGCGCCGGCCTCTTTCATGCCGCGGATATCCGCCAGTTCCTCTCCCATCTGTCCTTTCGTGACCGCGCCGATCGGCAGGACATGGATCACCGCGTCCTTTTCGATGATGGCAAGCTGCTGCTCGATCGTCTCCTTCGAATCCATCACCGGTTTTGTATTCGGCATGGTGCAGACGGTCGTATAGCCGCCGTGCGCCGCTGCTCTTGAACCTGTCGCGATCGTTTCTTTATAGGTGAGTCCCGGATCGCGGAAATGCACATGCAGATCAATGAGTCCCGGGAGAATGTATTTCCCCGCTGCATCCACAATCTCGACATCCCCGGCTGCAGCGCCCTCTGCTTCTTCCGGGATACCATCGGCATGCACCGGAATCACCTGCTTCACCTGTCCGTCTTCGATCACAAGATCGAAACGCCCGCAGCGGTTGCTCCCCGGATCTACCAACCATCCGTTCTTTACCAGTAATTTCATTCGTTTACTCCTTCCCGTCAGGCAGCCGTCCTCTGAACCCTCGGCTGCAGTAAACAGTATACACGATCCGTTGATTTCCGTCTAGGGAAACCGCTGCAAAAAGCGGTAAAATAAGAAAAAACTATGTCCAAGAAATTTTTCGAAAAATTTCTACAATTAGTGCTTGACATTTCGTTTTTCCCGTGATAGAATACTCCCTGCAAACGAAATGTTGCAGCAAACAAAAACAAGCGCGAGTGGCTCAGTTGGTGGAGTACAACCTTGCCAAGGTTGGGGTCGCGGGTTCGAGTCCCGTCTCGCGCTCTTATTTTTTGCCCAGGGCTAAAAAAAGAAGCATCGATGTGATGCTTCTTTTTTTGTTTCCCGGACAGGGTTGCTGCCCTGCCCGGTTTAATTTATTTTTCTATATCGATTCGATTACGACTTCGATTCCATTACGACAGTCCTTCAACCTCACTTCTTGCACCAAGCGTAATCGTGACGGTCTTCTCTTTGTATTTGCCGGCATTGTAGACGGATACGTTCAGCGTGATGACCGACCCTGCTTTCTGGTAAGCAAGCTCTTCCTGCAGCTCTTCCATGGAGGTGATCTTCATCCCGTTAAATCCTGTGATGACATCTCCCATCTTCAGGCCTGCTTTTTCAGCCGGGCTGTCCTCTGCCACTTCCACGACATAGACACCGATCGGAAGTCCATATGTCTTATGGAAGTTCTCGGTGACATCGTTCCCGACGATACCCAGATATGCACGGTCTTCTTCGGCAACCTGTTCACGGGTCATCAGGTTTTCGATGATCGGGATAGCTGTCGAGATCGGGATGGCGAACCCCATGCCCTCGACGCTCTCATCCGAATACTTCGCCGAGTTAATACCGATGACTTCGCCGTAAATGTTCAGCAGTGCGCCGCCGGAGTTCCCCGGGTTGATGGCTGCATCGGTCTGGATCAGTTTCAGGGTGTAGTCTTCTGTAGACATCTCACGGTTCAGCGCACTGATATATCCTACAGTTGTAGACTGTCCATAACCCAGTGCGTTACCGATGGCGATGGCCATCTGTCCGACCTTCAGTTCATCCGAATTACCGAGGGTAGCAACCTTGATGTAGTCCTTTGTCTCATCGGTTACTTCGGAGAGGTCGACGGAAATGACCGCCAGATCGTAGCTGGATGCTGCGCCGACCACCTTTGCCGGTGCTGTTGTCTCATCGCCGAAGGTAACGGTCAGAGTCTGGTCTGTCGCGCCATCCGCTTCTGCGATCACGTGGTTGTTGGTGACGATCAGCAGTTCCTGATCATTCTGTCCGATGATGATACCCGATCCACTGCCGCCAGCCTGCTGTGTATAGATCCTGCCCCAGAAATTCATCTGGACATTCATCATATTGTCGATGGAAACGATCGACGGCATCACATTCTCCACAACGCCGGAGACATCCGTCACCGTGGCAACCGGTGTCTCGCTGTCATCATGGCCGCCGGTCACGGTCAAGGTCACCGCATTCCCGGAATCCGTGTCATTCACGGCTGCCTGGAGCGTACCGTTCGCCGACATTGTTCCTCTGCCTGTCTCTGTCGCAGCAGCGACCGTCGTTCCTTCCCTCACTGCCAGGCTCTTTCCGACTGCCACACCGCCGCCGGCAGCTCCGATCACCATTGCACCTGCAAGGATCCACGCCGCCACTTTTCTGCCGCTGTGTCTTTTTGTTTTCTTCATTGAAGCAGTTGCTTCTGCATTCGCCTCTGTATTCATCTCCGCGTGCTGCACTTCATTTAAATATTCATCTCTGTAATCTTCCATGATGTGCCTCCTTCTATCTTCTGCAGCCTTCCGGCTGCTTCTCTTTTCTTTTCAAGAGAAATGATAGTTCCAAATTGTGAAGGGATTGTGAAGAAAAAAAGGAGCATTTGTGAAAAATGCTCCTCATTTGTTATTCGCTTTTGGTTCTTTACAGGACCTGGAACAGATAGAACTTCAGGTAATAGGAATCGGATTCTGCCCACAGGATCGGATGATCCGGCGCCTGGGTCCGGAACTCGACCTGTCGCAGCGTTCTTCCTGCATCTTTGGCCGCCGCGGCGATGGTATCCGCAAACAGCCCCGGCTCCATGAAGTGCGAGCAGGAACAGGTTGCAAGGAAGCCGCCGCGCTTGACCAGCTGCATCCCGCGCAGATTGATCTCCTTGTATCCCTTGACTGCTTTCTTCACAGAAGCTCTTGACTTGGTGAAAGCAGGCGGATCGAGGATGACCAGGTCGTACTGCTCACCCTCGCGGATCAGCTGCGGCAGCAGTTCAAAGACATCTGCCGTTTCAAATGACACCCGGTCTTCCAGTCCGTTCAGTTCTGCGTTCTTTCTCGCCATCGCAACGGCATCTGCGGACGCGTCGACACCGAGAACAGACTTCGCGCCGGCGATTCCCGCGTTCAGAGCAAAGGAACCGGTATGCGTGAAGCAGTCCAGGACTTTCGCATCTTTTGCGACGGCATGGATGGCTCTCCGGTTGTACTTCTGATCGAGGAAGAACCCGGTCTTCTGTCCATCCGCCACATCCACCAGATAGTGCACGCCATTTTCCACAATCTCAACCGTCGTCTCAAATGGATCGCCCAGAAAGCCCTTGATCCGCTCCATGCCCTCGAGTGTCCGGACCTTCGCATCCGAGCGCTCATAGACGCCGCGGATGGGCATCCCATGCTCCGCAAGCACACGCTTCAGTTCTTCGATAATTTCTTCTTTAAAACGGTCGATCCCAAGCGCCAGCGATTCCACAACAAGGACATCGGCGTATTTATCAACCGTCAGGCCCGGCAGGAAGTCCGCCTCACCGAAGATCACGCGGAAGGACGTCTCGCCCGGCATCACAGCCAGTCTGTACGAGACTGCATCGTTCACCCGTGCGGCAAAGAAGTCCTGGTCGATCGTCTGGTCCTTCTCTCTCGTCAGCAGCCGGATCCGGATCTTGCTGGCTCCGTTATAGAAACCGGTTCCCATAAAATATCCGGTATGGCTGTGGACATCCACCAGGCAGCCATCCTGCACGGCTAAAAGCGCCTCTTTCGACAGTTCCTGGTCGATCTCATTATCATAGACCCACAGGCCGCCTGCCCGGAGGATTCTGCCTTCTCCCCGCTTCAGGGCGATTGTTACTCTTCCGGATGGCATCCGGTCATTTTCCATATTCTTTCCTTTCTTCTTTCCGGAAGATCATCCGGTTCACACCATTGACAATTCCATCATAGATCTTCCGGACGATATCTCTCGACAGCAGGACGGCCAGCACGGCCGACAGAACCAGCGAGTACACCAGATAGATCTTCGGATTCTCCGCGAAATACATCTGCTTTCTGAGCCACGTCAGGATCAGCACATGGAAGATGTAGACCGTCACCGAATTGGTCCCGATCTTCGTGATCACCGGAATCTCGACGCGCGGTGCCATGTTGATCAGCGAGAAGATCATCGGCACGGACAGGACATAGAGAATCAGCCGCATCTCCATCGCCGTCATCTGGTGGCTGCTCGAATACGGTCTTCGAAGCAGCAGCGTCGCATGGTTCATCCATCCTGCCTTCAGGACAAAGTACACGATGACAAGGCAGCCGGCGAACACCAGGATGCCCGGTACCGGGGAGTATTTTCGCAGCTTCTCGACAAATGCCGGCTGCATCTTCAGTCCCAGTACAAAGAACGGCATCAGCGCCACGAATCTGCCGAGGGTCATGTACAGATCAAAATCGCTGAAGAACGGGATGATGAGTCCCAGGAGGAACATCAGCGGCACCACAAACCGGATCTTCACCAGATCCTTTGCAAGAATCCGGTAGAAGAAGCAGGCAAGCAGGAACCACAGTCCCCAGCGCGGCGTGGTGATGGTGAGGTACTCAAGGAATGGGGTCTTCTGATTTCCAGCCAGAAAACTCACCACGACCACGATCAGATCAAAAATCACATACGGTACAAGGAAATTCTGCACCGCACCATCCCGGCACTTCTCGACATTTTTCGAAAAAAAACCTGTGATCAGGACGAAGGCCGGCATGTGGAACATATAGATGCAGGTATAAATGTAATCAATCTTCGGCACGTCATTGCTGACGGAATTCAGCATGTGCCCCAGGATGACGGTAAAGATCAGAAAGGCTTTGATGTTGTCAAACAAAGGATCCCGTTTCTTCATACCTTCTCTCCCATTACATATGCTTCGGTGCTTCGATTCCCAGCAGATCCAGGCCCTTCACGAGCACACGCTCGCAGAGTGCAATCAGTTTCAGATAGGACTTCTTCTTCTCTTCATCCGCCTCTGAAAGAATATAATTCTCATGATAAAAATGATTCAGTGCATTCGATAGTTCAAAGATATACTGGCAGACCTTGTGCGGTGCCAGCTCTCCTGCTGCCTGACGGACCATATCCGCAAAGCGGCAGATCACCAGTTCCATCTCCCGTTCACTGTCATTGACGACCGCCGCACCGTCTTCACCCGTCTTCATCGGCGGCAGGATGCAGGCATCATGCATGGTCTGGCCAAATTCTGCTTCCTCCACGCCGAGTTCCTGGCGGTACTTCTCGAGGATCGAGCGGATTCTGACAACCGTGTACTGGATGTACGGGCCGGTATTTCCTTCAAAGGAAGCAAACCGCTCCAGATCAAAGACATAGTCCTTCGAAGCCTGGTTTGACAGATCGCCGTACTTCAGCGCTGCAAGACCGACCTGCTTTGCGGTCACAGCCAGTTCCTCTTCCGGCATGTCACGGTTCTCCATCTTGCGGCGTACTTCCGCCTCGATGTCCCCGGTCAGCTGCTCGAGCCGCATGACGCCGCCGTCACGGGTCTTGAACGGTTTTCCATCCTTCCCGTTCATCGTGCCAAAGCCGATGAAGGTCAGCTTTGTTTCCGGCGGTATGATACCGGTCTTCTTCGCCACACGGAATACCTGCGTAAAATGCAGTTCCTGCCGCTTGTCGACGACGTAGATGACCTGGTTCGGATGATACAGCTGCTCACGTTCTACAAGTGTAGCAAGGTCCGTAGTTGCATACAGTGCCGCACCATCAGACTTGCGGACGATGCACGGCGGCAGTTCCTTCTTGTCGCCTTCCTCTGCAATATCCACAACCAGCGCACCCTGGCTCTCATGGGCAAATCCGTCCGCTTCCATCTTTGCGAGCATGTCGTCGATATATGGTGCAGCGTCACTCTCGCCCTTCCAGAGCTCGAAGGAGACGTTCAGATTCCCGTAGTTCTTCTTGAGATCCGCGACCGAAACCTTCATGATCTGGTTCCAGAGTGCCACATAGCCCCTGCGGCCGTTCTGCAGATCGAGAACCGCCTGCAGCGCCTCTGCATGATATTCCGGATCCTCTTTGGACTTCGCGCTGGCTGTCGGATAGATTTCCTCGAGCTCTGCGACCGTAAACGGTGCTTCCTCCGGATATTCCCCTTCGTAATTCTCATCAAAATAGACCAGCTCCGGATTGCGGTGGCGCTTCTCCGTGATCACCAGTCCCATCGGCATGCCCCAGTCGCCCATATGGACGTCGCCGATGACCTTGTGGCCGGCAAACTGGAGAATCCGCTTGACACTCTCCCCGATGATGGCCGGGCGCAGATGTCCCACATGGAGCGGCTTTGCGATGTTGGCGCCGCCGTAATCCACGATCACCATCTCCGGTTCTGCTGCCTTCTCCACGCCCAGATCGTCATAGGCATACATATATTCTGCAAATGACGACAGGTAGGACGGGCGGAGGGTCAGGTTGATAAAGCCCGGCTTGACAGCCTCCACCTTCTCGAACATCAGCTTGCCGGTCTCCGATGCGAGCACCGCCGCCACGATCTCCTCGGCGATCACAATCGGTGCCTTATGGTATGCCTTTGCGGCAGCCATCGCCCCGTTGCTCTGGTAGTCGCACAGATCCGGGCGGTTCGAAACCGACGCCATGGCGTATTTCTCATCATATCCTGCAGCCGCAAACGCTTCCCTGACGGCTGCACTTACATTGGTCAGTAATGAATTCATGTCGATCCTTTCCTTGCAAATCTATCGCTTCACGCCGGCATTCAGTCTGTCAGCGCTTCCATCTCCTGAATCAGTTCTTCGAAGAGTTTCAGGGCCTGTTCGATCGGTTCCTTGGTTCCAAGGTCCACGCCTGCGATCTTCAGCAGACTCACCGGATCCTTGGTGCAGCCGCTGGAGAGGAACTCCAGGTAGGCATCCACCGCCGGCTGTCCTTCCGCCAGAATTCTTCTGGCAATGGCGACGGCCGCACAGAAGGAAGTCGCATACTGATAGACGTAGAAATTATAATAAAAATGCGGAATTCTGCTCCACTCGTATCCGATCAGTTCATCCGATACCATATCCGGTCCGAAATACTGCTGGTTCAGTGCATAATAGGTCTGATACAGACTTTCAGCGGTCAGCACTTCACCCTCTTCTGCCATCCGGTTGGCCTTCCGCTCGAATTCCCCGAACATGGTCTGCCGGTATACGGTGCCCTTGAAGCTCTCGAGGAAATGATTGATCAGTGCCATGCGCTCGCGCTTCTCCGTCACCTTTCCGAGCATGTATTCCATCAGCAGGACTTCGTTGCAGGTCGATGCGACTTCTGCGACGAAGATCTTGTAATCGGAATCGAAAAGACTGAGTTTCTCGGAGGAGAAATAGGAATGCATGGAGTGTCCCATCTCGTGTGCCAGGGTAAAGACATCGTCGAGACGGTTGTTGTAGTTGAGCAGCACATACGGATGGACGCCGTAGACGCCGTTCGAATACGCGCCGCCGCGCTTTCCTTCATTCTCAACAACATCGACCCACCGGTTGCTGAACGCTTCCCGCAGGAGATCCTGGTACCGGCTTCCGAGCGGTGCCATGGCCTCGATGACCAGCGCCTTCGCCTCGTCGATCGTATAGCGGGAGGTCGCATCCGGCACCATCGGTGCATAGACATCATACATATGCAGTTCATCCACGCCGAGCATCTTTCTGCGCAGTCTGACATAGGCATGCATCTTGTCCAGGTTGTCGTGCACTGCTTCGATCAGGTTGTCGCAGACCGCCGGCGATACATCCACGCGGTCTACTGCCGCTTCAAATGTGGATGGATATTTTCTTGCAGCCGCATAGAACCGCAGCTGCTTCACCTGTGCAGAAAACATGGCTGCAAGTGCATTTTCAAAGCTCTTATAAGTCTCATAATAGAGACGGAATGCTTCTTTTCTGAGATTCCTGTCCGTGCTCTCTTCGAGCGGCACGAAGCGGCCGTTCGTGATCTGGATCCGGTTCCCCTCAGCATCAACAACTTCCGGGAACTTCAGATCCGCATCAATGAACATGGAGTAGATGTCCTCCGGCGATGCAGCCATCTCACCTGCAGATGCAAGCAGTTCTTCCACTTCCGCACTACGGCTGTGCGCACGGCCCCGAAGGATCTCGCGGATGGTCACCTGGAAGGCCAGGAGTCCCGGCTCCTCTTTGTACCAGACCTCGATCGTCCCTTCCGGCAGCGCCAGGACGGCCGGCTCGAAGAAGGCAAGGTCCGTGGAGACCTTGACGGAAAGGGACATCACCCGCATCTTCATCGCCTGCGTCTTCTGGTTCGCGGTATCGACATCGTTTGCCATCATGGCGTAGCTATATGCTTTGTAGAGGCGCTCGCTCATCTTCTCGTAATCCGTCAGGAAATGCAGAAGATTCGCAGCGTTCTGCGTGACACTGTCCCGCATTTTTGCAAGTTCTGCGGTCATCGCTTCGACGATCTCCAGATCTTTCTCAAAGAGCGTCTCATTCTCATATACATCTTCCAGGCGCCAGGTCAGCTCTACCGGCACTTCCTCGCGTCTGGGCAGTTTCTGTTCCATAAAAAAACCTCCATCGTAAAGATGAAGGTATTTTCGCATAAAACCCCAGTAAAATCAAGGGTTACCTGTGAGATCCGGTGCTTTACAGCTCAATCTTGCCGGTATCTTTGTCGTTGATGACATAGTAAGCAGCAAAATCTTCCGGCTTCACGTAGATCTTCATGGAGCGGATGACATCAGCACCATCGATCTCGTTGTAGACAGCAGTTGCTCTTGCTACGATATCATCGATATCAAACTCGCCGTTCTGGTACTGCAGGAAAACTTTCTTCTCAGCAACCTTCGAAGCAGCTTTCTTGACAGACTTGACAGCCTTCTTTGCTTCCTTTCCTGCAGCGTCCATAGCCGGCTCAACAGCCTTCTTGACCTTCTTTGCAGCAGGCTCAACAACCTTCTTGACAGACTCTACAGTCTCTTCTGTCTTTGCTTCAGCCTTCTCAAGAACCGGCTCAGCAGCATCAACAGCCTTCTTGACTGCTTCTGTAATCTCCTGTGTTTTCTTTGTTTTTGCCATTGTTCTTTCCTCCTTGTTCTATCACAAGTAAAGTGAAGTTATTTTTCTTTTCACATCATACATGATAACACTCTTTATGCAAATTTCAATTGGCAATCATTCACAAATGTATTGCACAATACGTCTGCTTATATAAGTAAATTGTGCCATTATTTGCCTATTATGCATACTGTATAATGAAGGTTTCGACCGCCATCTGGTCAGTGATTCTGCCGGTTTTCACTGCTTCTTCCAGCTTTGTCCCGGCCAGATATGCGGCCTCCAGTTCTGCTTTCTTGAAGTTTCTGGCCTGTGCCGCATAGTTCCTGACGGTGAACGGCGGGATCTTCAGAACCGATGCAATCTCACCGTCGCTGTGCGACGCAGCCTTCATATTCTTCACCTGCAGCAGCAGATGGAACTGTCGGTTCAGCATGTAGAGAATCCGCAGCGGCGGCTCATTCGACGCGAGCAGTTTTTCGTATGCTTCCACCGCTGTCTTCCGGTTCTTCATGCCGATCGCATCCGTCAGCCGGAAGATGCTCATCGCCAGCTGCTCCGGGCAGACCGCATCAATATCTTTGCTGTCGATGATTTCTCTGTCGCCGACAAGCGCAATCAGCTTTTCCGCTTCATTTGACAGAACGTTCATATCCGTACCGCTCCGCAGGAAAAGATGCTCCATATCCCGGATGGTCATCTTCTTCCCTTCTCTCGCAAGCAGGCCGGCAAACCACCGTTTCAGCTGCTCCTCCTGCAGCGGCTTATATTCCACCGCCAGGCCGATCTTCGTGATGGTTTTATAGAGTCTGCTCCGCTTGTCCGGCGATGCTTCTGTAAAGACCATCACCGTCGTCGCCGGCATCTTTTCCAGAATCTCCGGGAACCGGTTCTGCGATGAGAACAGCCCCGCATCCTCAATCAGGATCACACGCCGCTCCGCAAAGAACGGCAGGGTCTCTGCAAAACTCTCCACCTCGTCCTCCCGGACTCCCTTCCCCTGATACCTTGCGAAATTCATGGTATCATCACCGGCCAGGGCTTTCACCAGCTGATTCTTATAATAGCGGATCTGATAGGACTCCTCCCCGTACAGCAGATAGCATGGCAGAAAATCCTTTGTTTTGATATCTTCAGCAATTGAATGCGCCATCGTCTCAACGACCTCCTCCGGGCACATGCCCACCTCCGGCGATCCCGGAACGGCACCGCACCGTTTTTCTTTTACAATGATATCTTACAAGTTTTGCACAAAATCGACAAGTAAAAATCGTTCAATTCGTATCTTCCATCTGAGATTCATTTGTGTTATGATGTGTATGTGGTCAAACGAATTCTCGTTTGCAGGAACTGAAGACACCATATCCCCCGGTTGAGGAAGCAGCCGGCCGGATCTGTCATCGGTTCTTATGAGAAGAGGACAGGAGATTCCCGGTACTGAGTTTCCTGCCCTCTTATTCTTTTATTCTAGACAGGACCGACAAGAATTGGTAAAGAAAGCGCCTGAGAGCTTGCTCTCAAAGGCGCTTTCTTTTAACAATTCTTACCGGACTGACAGACAACGCCTGCAGACAGGAGCTGCGCAGCAGCGGATAGCCGCGAAGCAGCGGATAGCCGCGAAGCGGCGGTCTGCAGGACTTGGCTGGCAGGCGTCGGTCCGTTCCCCCGTCGGTTCTGTTAACGCCTGCAGACAGGAGCCGCGAAGCGGCGGTCTGCAGGACTTGGCTGGCAGGCGTCGGTCCGTCCACCAAGATACTCTCCATCATAGTTTCCAAGGAAAAAGCATCTTGAATTGCTCTTTTCTCTTTTCCAGGATGCTTTCCCAGATAGAAAAGCATCTTGAATTGCTCTTTTCGCTTTTCCAGGATGCTTTCCCAGATAGAAAAGCATCTTGAATTGCCCTTTTCTCTTTTCCAGGATGCTTTTCCAGATAGAAAAGCATCTTGAATTGCTCTTTTCTCTTTTCCAGGATGCCTCCGCGAAAAAAACTATAAATTTCCCCTTGACATATCGTCTTCCATAGTATATATTATATTCAGCAGTTAGGAATAACTAACAATCATAACTTGCTTAATTCTCCTTATCTAAAGCATACATACCAATACCAAACAGAGACGCGTCGGATTAGCTCCCCGGCGCGTTTCTGTTTGTGGAAAAAAGAAAGGCAGTGGGATCGTTCTGATCCCACTGCCTTTCACATCTTCAGGGTTGATATCATGCTATGGAAGGAACTTCGTCTCTTCACTCCGACTGTTCCATGGCTTTTTTCAGGACGGCGAAGGTTTCTTCGCTCATATCGTGTTCCATCTTGCAGGCGTCTTCCACGGCGACGTCTTCCGGGACTCCCTTGCTGATCAGCCATTCTGAGATGAAGGTGTGACGCTCGTAAACTCGTTCTGCGAGGCTCTTTCCCTCTTCTGTCAGATAGATGTAGCCTTCCGGACTGACTTCGATCAGCTCTTTCTGGCGGAGGTTCTTCATCGCGACACTGACAGATGGCTTTGAAAAGTTCAGTTCGTTCGCGACGTCGATCGAACGGACGACCGGGAGTTTGCCGCTCAGGACAAGAATTGTCTCCAGATAATCTTCCATGGATTCCTCTGATTTATGTCGAATATAACTCATATAATTCCCTACCTTCCCCAATGGTTTCCGATACACATTTA
Source organism: uncultured Lachnospiraceae bacterium (assembly GCA_902783375.1). Classification (GTDB taxonomy): domain Bacteria; phylum Bacillota; class Clostridia; order Lachnospirales; family Lachnospiraceae; genus Catonella. Next base: position 19,058 of record CACZQN010000060.1, read on the forward strand.
GTATACCAGTTTTCACCAATAGGTACAAGTATTGGAATCGGTTTTTTTACAGCAGATCGGTCATGCTCTCGAGGCCGATCAAAATGGTGGAGCCATTGTGCAGCATCGCGGATGTTCCGGGAGCAAGGATGCCAAAGACACCGAGGAGGATCAGCATGAAATTGAAGCTGACAACGAAGCGGTAATTCCGGCTGATCCGCTTCATCAGAAGCGTCGCCAGCCTGCGCACGATGATCAGCTCACTGAGATTCTCCGCCGCGATGGTGATGTCTGCGACATCTCTCGCGATCTGCGCGCCGTCGCCGATGGCGATGCCGATATCGGCTTTCGAGAGCGCAGGGGAATCATTGATTCCATCTCCGACCATGACCACCTTCCGGCCGGCGGCTCTCTCCTCTTCGATAAAACGCGCCTTGTCTTCCGGCAGGACTTCTGCATAATACCGATCGACGCCGACTTCTTCTGCGATCGCACGCGCGGTCCGCTCCGAGTCGCCCGTCATCATGACGATCTTGGTAAATCCTGCGTCTCTGAGGCTCTGCACCACCGTGCGGGCTTCTTCCCGCAGCGGATCAAAGATTTCAATCACCGCGGCCAGTTCACCGCCGACCGCAAGGTAGAGGTGCGAGTACTGCTCGCGCAGCGCGTCAAATTCCGCTTCTTTTCCGGCAGGCAGCACGCAGCCCTCATCTTCAAAGACAAAATGATAGCTGCCGATGACCGTCCTGCGGCCTTCGACGGTGCTGACGATGCCGTGCGCGACGATGTACTCAACTTCGGAGTGCATCTCATCATGCACGATGCCGCGCTCTGCCGCTTCCCGCACGACAGCGGTTGCGATCGAATGTGGAAAATGTTCTTCCAGGCATGCTGCGAGCCGCAGGCACTCCTCCTCGGAATACGGCCCGAATGGAACGACCCGGTCTACCTTCGGGCAGGCCTTTGTCAGCGTTCCGGTCTTGTCAAAGACAATGGTCGAAGCCTCGGCAAGCTCCTCCAGGAATTTGCCGCCTTTGACCGTGATCTTGTGGTAGCCGGCCTCCCGCATCGCGGAAAGAACGGCGAGCGGCATGGAGAGCTTCAGCGCACAGGAAAAGTCCACCATCAGGACCGAGATCGCCTTCGTGACATTTCGCGTCAGAAGCCAGGTCAGCCCTGTACCGAGGAAGCTAGCCGGCACCAGCCGGTCGGCAAGTCTGGAGGCCCTTGTCTCAAGATTCGACTTCAACTTCTCCCCATCCTCGATCATCCGCGCGATCTTCTCATAGCGAGTCTCGCCGACAGTTGCCTGGACACGGATCACAAGTTCTCCCTCTTCGATGCTCGTCCCGGCATACACGGAGAGGCCCGGCTCTTTCCTGACCGGCATGGACTCCCCGGTCATCGCGGCCTGATTGACCATCGCCTCGCCTTCTTCGACAATGCCGTCGAGTGGAATCGGCATTCCCTTGCGGACGATCACCAGATCGTCTGCATGCACCTGCGTCACCGGAATCTCGATCTCTTCCGTACCGGAACGGATCCAGCAGCGGTCGATGTTGAGCGACATGCTCCTGGCCAGATCGGCGACGGACTTCTTATGCGTCCATTCTTCAAGCAGGGTGCCGACACCAAGCAGGAACATCACAGAACCCGCAGTTGTGAAATCTCTTCTTGCGACCGAAACACCGATGGCTGTCGCATCCAGAACCTCAACCGGGAGGTGTCCGCCTGCCAGTGCACGGATCCCTTTCAGGACATAGAAGCACGCCCTCGCCGTCGTGATGACATGGGCAAGCGGTGCCGGCAGGACGAATCTCGTACAGAGTCTTCCCACCACATGCCAGAAAAGCTTGCTTTCATACTGGCGGTTCAGCTCTCTGCCAGTATCATCCGGCAGCAGAAGCTCCACTTTCTGGTCATCCAGCTGCAGTTCCTGCAGCGACCGGATGATCCCCATCTTCGCCTTCTCACCGCCCCGGTACTGGATGCTGGCATTCCCTGTTCTCTCATGGACCCGGACGTGCCGGACGGCAGACTGATTCTCTAAATAATACTGCACGAGATCGGCCTCATGCATCGTCATCTTTCCATACGTACAAAGATGAACGCGGATGCGTCCCACCGACTCGTGCAGAATCTGCAGCTTCAATCAGGCCTCCTCAGCCGCTGCAGCTGCTTCCATCTCACAGGCCTCTACCAGAGCCTTCGCGTCCTCATATTCCTTCTGGCGCTTCTCTTCTGCTCTTCTCGCATTGATATCATTGGCAGACGCATAGATATCCTCTGCATTCTCCTGCAGAACGTCTTTCCGCTCCAGGATGCAATCCTTTGCGCGGAGAACGGCTGCTGTGCACTCTGTATATACTTTCTTCGCATCATCGGATCCAAGAATCTTGACACCGGCTGTCCCGATCAGAAATCCACCTGCAACAAGACCGACTTTACTCCAGATACTCATAACACTTACCTTCCTTTCCTCGATGAGACGGTTCAGACCGCCTCTTCATTTCACCAAAAAGGGTAACACAGTTAGTTTTTTCTCCACAAGTCAGTAGATGATCAACGTTTCTCAACAAAAGAAAAACTCCGGAAAATCCTTCCCGGAGTTCAATTCTCCATACACGTTCATGCCTTCAGTACGTAGCCTGCTTCCTGTACGATCTCGATCAGCTCCTCATCCGGAACTTCCTTCTCGTAGCGTACCGTCGCAAGTTTCTTCTTCAGATTCACCTCAGCACTGATCCCGTCGATCCGGTTCAATGCATTCTTCACGCGGATCCTGCAGTTGTCGCAGCTCATCCCTTCGACATGGAAGGTCTTCTCCTGCACCACAGGACCGGATAACGATTTATCAAGTTCCACAGTGGATCCGCCTCCGCCGCCGCAGCAGCCTCCCTCCCCACGGAAATGGGACACCGACTGTCTGATTGCAAATACGGCAATCAGAACGATGGCGACGATGATGATCACATTCATCATAGCAATTCTTCCTCCTGGTCCGGCAATACCGGCATATTTTCATGCACATGGATCATCTCGATCCGCTCCAGAACCCCCATGTCCTCCAGCTGTCTCACCAGCCGGTAGACCGTGGAGATGCCGATCGTCCGATCCCTGTTCCGCACCTGATAGTAAATATCTTTACAGGAAGTATAGTCTTTCTGCAGAATCGTGTCAATGATGAGGCGGCGCTGGCGGGTAATCCGCATGCCGCCTCTCTTCATTTCTTTCAGGACCTGTTCTGTACTGATCATAATCGTATCATTTCTTAAGCAACAGATCTTCTGGCAACGGTCTTCTCATATGGATTCTTTCTGACGAGCAGCCAGATCATCGCGACAAGGATCACCAGTGCGACGACGGTCCAGATTGTGAAGACACCTGCAAACATCATGCCGATCTGATAGACCAGAAGGGCCAGGATATAAGCATAGACATTCTGGAAAAGGATGGTGAACCAGAACCACTTTCTGGACTGCATCTCCTGTGCGATGGTACCGATGGCAGCAAGACACGGGGAGTTGATGCAGTTAAATACCAGGAAGCTCATGGCAGCTGCAGCGCTCGGGAACCAGACCTTGATTGCCTGAGCCAGCGTGGTAAGAGCCTCTTCCTCTTCTCCTGCAGCAGCCTCAGCGACTTCTTCAGAGAGATTTGCAAGGATGGAAACGGTCGATACAACGGATTCCTTCGCAACAAGACCGGAGATCGAAGCAGCAACTGCTTCCCATCTGCCGAATCCAAGCGGCACGAACAGCCATGCGAACAGGTTGCCGATGCTGGCGATCAGAGAATTTGCACTCTCCTCGACCATGCCGAAGGAGCCATTCTCGACACCGAAGGAAGAAAGAAACCACATGACGGCACAGGCCAGGAAGATCACGGTACCGGCCTTCTTGACATAAGCCTTCAGTCTCTCCCAGACGTGCAGGAGGACGGTCTTCACGGACGGAATGTGGTATGCCGGAAGCTCCATGACGAACGGAGCAGCCTCACCGGCGAACATCTTGGTCTTCTTCAGGATGATGGCAGCGACAAGAACGGCTGCAATACCGAAGAAATACATCACAGGAGCGATCCACCATGCACCGGCGATCAGGGCTGCAATCATGGAGATGATCGGCAGCTTCGCACCACACGGAATGAAGGTTGTGGTCATGATGGTCAGTCTTCTGTCGTTATCATTTTCAATAGTCTTGGTACCAAGGATACCCGGAACGCCGCAGCCGGCGGAGACGAGCATCGGGATAAAGGACTTACCGGACAGGCCGAATCTTCTGAAGATACGGTCCATGATAAATGCGACACGGGCCATGTAGCCGACGTCTTCGAGGATGGACAGGCAAAGGAAAACGCATGCCATCTGCGGCACGAAGCCGAGGACAGTGCCGACACCGCCGACGATACCGTCAACGATCAGGCTTGCAAGCACTTCGTTGACACCGGCATTCTCAAAGAATGTAGCAAGGCCGCCGAGAATCCACTCACCGAACAGTGTATCATTTACCCAGTCGGTGCAGATCGAACCAATGGTCGAGATGGAGAAGTAGTACACCAGGAACATGACACCGATGAAGATCGGCAGTGCCAGAATCCGGTTGGTCACGATCTGGTCGATCTTATCGGATGTGGTAAGCTTGTTCTTGGTCTTCTTCACGGTCTTCCCGACAATCTTGACAATCGCGTCATACCGCTCGTTGGTAATGAGCGATTCCATATCGTCGTCATATTTCTTTTCCAGTTCTTCGCGGACCGGCTTCGCTGCTGCAATGGCAGAAGCAAGTCCGGACTCTGCTGCAACCTTCTCATCATTCTCGAGAACCTTGACGGCGTACCATCTCTTCTGGCCCTCTGCCACGCTCGAAGGAAGCGTGCCCTCGATGTTGGTGATCGCATTTTCAAAATCAGCCGAGAAGTTCATCCCCTTCGGTGCCTTCTTCGCAGAAGCAGCGGAAATCGCTTTCTTAACGACCTCATCCAGACCGTCGCCCTTCAGTGCAGAAGTCTCAACCACTTCACAGCCGAGCTCCGATGCCAGCTTCTTCGAGTCGATGGACTCGCCGTTCTTCTTGACAACGTCCATCATGTTCAGTGCGATGACAACCGGGATGCCCAGCTCCAGCACCTGGCTTGTCAGGTACAGGTTACGCTCGATATTGGTTGCATCCACCAGGTTGATGATTGCTTCTGGCTTCTCTTTCAGGAGATAGTCACGGGAAACAACTTCTTCCAGTGTATATGGAGACAGAGAATAGATACCCGGAAGGTCCGTGATCACGACATCCTTCTGTCCCTTATATTTTCCTTCTTTCTTCTCAACGGTAACACCCGGCCAGTTACCAACATACTGGTTGGCGCCTGTCAGGGCATTGAACATGGTCGTCTTACCACAGTTCGGGTTACCGATCAGTGCAATTCTAGCTGCCATTTCCATCCTCCATGCTGCGCAGTGCGCATTAATTTTTCATAACTTTTGTTAGGTCTTTCTAACTTTCCTGCAAAAAAATATGCCATCAGCCGATGCCGATGATTTCTGCATCATTTCTGCGGATCGTCAGTTCATACCCCCGAACTGTGACCTCAACAGGATCACCAAGCGGCGCAACTTTACGGATATACAGTTCGCTTCCCTTGGTAATGCCCATGTCCATGATTCTTCTCTTCAGCGCGCCTTCGCCGTCGATCCTGGTTACTTTCACCGTCTCGCCGACTTTCGCATCCTTCAGTGTTCTCATGTCGTGCTGTCCCCTTTCCCGGTCTGTCGTCAGACCATGATTTTCCGAGCCATATCTTCATTGATGGCAACTCTTGCATCGCGGACATTCACGATCACATTCCCTGCCATCCGGGAGATAATGCTGATCTCAGCGCCTTCAGTAAAGCCAAGATTCGTCAGAAAACGCTTTGTTTCTTCCAGTCCTCCGACCTTCTTCACAGAATAAGATTCTCCGATATTCCCTGCTGTAAGTGGCATCATGACTCCTCCTTTGACACTGCAACATAATTGCAATTCCTAACTAAAGTTTTACTCCTCTACAAAAAGTTAGTCTTCGCAAATCACTTCGTATCATACGCCATTGCCACTTTCTTGTCAAGGGTTTTTCTGACCGTTTCCCCTCCTTTTTACAGCAGCTTTCGAAATGCTGTCGGAAGTGCAACTTTCTCCCGGAGTTCTTTCTCCGTCACGGCAAATCGTCCTTCCGGCAGTTCTTTTTCCGGGCGGGCAACGCGGATCCGCACCGGCCACATCTCCCACTCCACATGGGTAAAGATATGCCGGACGGCTTCTTCTTCTTCGATTTCCGTATCCGGCAGCAGCGTCAGGCCCATGGATTCGACAAGGTGCGGCAGTTCCTGAACCGGAATTCTGCCATTGACATTCGGGAATTCAAAGAGTCCCCCCAGAAGGCCTTTCTCCGGTCTCCTTGAAAGGATATAGCCGGCCGCATCCTCCTGATCTTCCACGCCGTTCTCCTCCGTCCGCAGAATCAGGACGGTCAGGACCTCTTTCCTCCGCTCCTTCTTCGTGCGCTTCACCGGGAACTGTTCTTCTTCTCCCCGCTCATGCGCCTGGCAGAGATGCGCCGCAGCGAGCGGGCAGTTCCGGCAGACCGGCGCCGCATTCGGCAGACAGACGGTCGCGCCGAGATCCATGATTCCCTGCGTCATGGCACCGGCAGCGGTTCCCGACGGATAGACAGCCGTCAGCGACTCTGCCAGTTCTCTCCGAAACGCCATGTCCGCGATATCCCGGTCGTCCGCAAGGACTCTCGTAAACACACGCAGAACATTTCCATCCACGGCAGCGACCGGCTGGCCGAACGCAATGGACGCGATCGCACCGGCCGTATAAGCGCCGATTCCGGGCAGTTTCTGCAGTCCCTCCGCCGTCTCCGGGAAATGACCGCCGTATGCCTCGTGCAGCGCCTGCGCCGCCTTTTTCAGGTTCCGCATGCGGGAATAATAGCCGAGTCCCTCCCAGAGCTTCATCAGGGTCTCATCGTCCCCTTCCGCCAGGGAAGCAAGATCCGGATAGACCGAAAGGAAGCGCTCATAATATGGAATCACCGCCTCCACGCGGGTCTGCTGCAGCATGATCTCCGACAGCCAGACATGGTAGGGCTCCCGGTCTCTTCTCCAGGGCAGTTCTCTTGCATGCTCCTGGTACCACAGAAGGATCGGCCGGACGGTCGCCGCCAGCCGTTCCTGCACTTCCTGCTTATTCAAAATCAACCTCCACCGGGCAGTGATCGGATCCGAATACTTCCGTGTGGATTCCGGCTCCCGTTAAGCGTGGTCTGAGGGCATCAGAGACGCAGAAATAATCGATTCTCCATCCCGCATTCTTTTCTCTTGCGCGGAAGCGGTAGGACCACCACGAATAGACATCCTTCGTGTCCGGATTGAAATAGCGCCAGGTATCGGTAAAACCGGCACCGAGAAGCTCGGTCATCTTCTGCCGCTCTTCATCCGTGAATCCCGCGTTGTGGTGATTGGTCTTCGGATTCTTCAGATCGATCTCCTGGTGCGCCACATTCAGATCGCCGCAGAATACCACCGGTTTCTTCTCCTCGAGTTTCTTCAGATATGCACGGAAAGCATCCTCCCATTCCATCCGGTAGGACAGTCTGGAGAGGTCTTCCTTCGAATTCGGGGTATAGCAGGTCACGAGGAAATGATCCGCGAATTCTGCTGTGATGACTCTTCCCTCGTGGTCGTGCTCCTCGATGCCGAGGCCATAGCTGACCGACAGCGGTTCCGTCTTCGTAAAGATCGCCGTCCCGGAGTATCCCTTCTTCTCCGCATAATTCCAGTACTGGTGATATCCCGGAAGATCCAGTTCAATCTGGCCGGCCTGCAGCTTCGTCTCCTGCAGGCAGAAGGCATCTGCATCAATCTCCTTGAAAAAGGTGTAAAAATCCCCTTTCCCTGCGCAGGCCCGCAGGCCATTCACATTCCACGAGATGTATTTCATCGCTCCGTGTCCTCCTGTCTTTCGTGGTTCTCTCTGCAGACATCCGCAAACCAGACAAACAGCGGTGTCATATCCGGTCCTTCCGGCGGTTCTCTGTGTTCCTGGCGCATGCGCTCCGGGTGATACTGAACGCCCCAGACCGGCAGCTCTTTGTGCCGGATCTCCTCGATCACGCCGTCCGGCGAGAATGCCGTTGCTTCAAGACTGTCCGCCAGAACACCGATCTTCACGTTGTGTCTGGAGTTGATATAGAACTCCTCACCAAACAACGGCCTGGTTACAGAATGCTCCCCGGCCTCGCACAGATGGAAGGTCATCATGTGCTCAATCCCGCTCTCTTTCTTGAAATACGGATGCAGCGTTCCGCCGAAATAGGTATTCATCCGCTGCAGGCCGAGGCAGATTCCAAAGCATGGTTTGCGCACGCGGACAAAGGCATCGAGCAGGGCTTCATCCGTCTTCGGCCGCTCTTTCCCTTCCACATCCTGCACTTCATCCCGCCTTGCCGGATCCGGCATAAAGGAGAAGCTTCCGGTGAGAATCATCCCGTCACAGAGATCGGCATAGTCGCTGAAGGATCTGTCTGAAGCAGAGATGACCGGAACCGCACCGCCGGCGGCAACAGCCTCTGAATAGGTCTTGTTCGTGACAAATGCCTTCGACAGGAACTGCCGGTCAAGCGCCGATCCGCCATTGACCAGAATGAGCGGCTTCTCCGGATTCTGACCGGCATGATGCCGGACGTTCAGTCCTTCCTTCTCTTCGGACTTGATTCCTTCAATCCATGCCCGGATGATCCGTTCATCCGCAGGAATCACTCCCTTGCCATCTTCTATCTCATGCGCACGTTCCGGATGCCAGAGCACGCCAAGGATCTTTCCCGATGCATCCGAAAAACCATCCACCAGCCCGGTCTCTGCAGTCGCTTCCGGAGAAAGTCCCTCTGCAAGCTGTGCGATCGCGGTATCATAATCCCGGACCGTCTCCAGGCGATCCCCCAGGATCTCCGCAAGTCTCCCGCCAAGATCCTCTTCCGTCCGGTCCCCTTTCCGGATCCCTTCCGGCAGATGCTTCAGGAGCGTTCCGCCGAGGGCCACGTTGATGACCTCCGCTCCCCGGCCGATTCCGAGCACCGGCTTGCCGGCTGCATGAAACCGCCTGAAGAGACCGAAGTCGAAATCATCCCGGGTATTCGAGTATCCGTCCAGTTCCCCGAAATTCTCGACAATCTCCCCGTACCAGGCAGGCTGAATCCGCCCGCCGCCGGTCAGCAGCAGGCCGTCAAACCGCGCGGCGTACTCGTCCAGAGCGCGGATATCCGCCGCCACGACCGGAATCCCGCCGCATGCGGCAACCATATCCCCGTAGGCTCTGCTGATGACAAAGTGTCTCGCGCCGAAAGAACCGTCAAATCCATCTTCCGTGACAATCAGAATCGTTGGTTTTCTCATCATTTCTCCCAAAAAAGGCTGCCGCAAAAAAGGCGGCAGCCTGATCTTCGTTCTCTATGCAGAAGTTCCGATTACTGTTCGAACTTCACAACAACACCCTCTGCGTTCGACTTGCTGCAGGCTTCCATCAGACGAAGGACACGGAGTGCGTGCTCCTGGGTCACGATCTGCTCTTCCTTGCCCATGCAGGTCATCGCAAAGTTCTTGTACAATTCGTTACGGTCGTAGTCGATCTCCGGAAGCGGCTTCTCTTCGATCGAGTTTGCCATACGCGGAGCCATGGTCTTCGTCAGGCCTTCGCCTGCGAGGATCGGTGTTGTGTCCTTATCTTCCCAGCTGGTCAGGCGGACAATCTTACCATCCATCGGCTCAAAACCGAATCTCCACTTGTTGATCACAGCAGAACCGTGATTGCCATACATGGTCCAGAGCGGAAGGCTGATAAAATGGCAGGTACCGACTTCCAGAACTGCAGTCATGCCGCTCTCGAAGGTCAGATGCATTCTCAGGCCGTCTTCACATTCCTTGTTGGTGATGTAGGTGTACTTTGCGAAGACTTCGGTGACCTTCTCCGGGATCATCTTCAGCAGACGGTCGATGATATGAACGCCCCAGTCGAGCATCATGCCGCCGCCGCACTCCTTGATGCCTCTCCAGTCGCCCGGGATACCACGGGAACCCATGATTCTGCACTCTACATGGAACGGCTCGCCGATCAGCTTCTCGTCATAGATCTTCTTCATGACAAGATAATCTTCATCCCACTCACGGTTCTGTCTCGGATAGAAAACCATACCGGTTTCCTTGGAAACAGCCATGACATCGAGAAGATCCTGGCTTGTGATCATGACAGGCTTCTCACAGAGTACGTGCTTGCCTGCTCTCATCGCCTTGATGGCCTGCTCTTTGTGGAAGTTGTTCGGAGTTGCAATCAGGATAGCGTCAACATCCGGATCCGCAAGCATTGCGTCATAGTTCTCATAGACGAACATGCCGTGGCCCTTTGCCCACTCGCATCTCTCCGGATCAATATCATAAACACCTGCAAGTGCCATGATCTTCGAGATATCCGTTGTGACCTCGCTGTTGTACATCTTCTTGGTCACATCTGTAGCGAAATAAACCGCTGTTCCGGTCCCGTAATGCAGGGCAATTGCGTGTCCGCTTCCCATACCACCGCAGCCTACCAGGCCGATCTGAAAAAGTCCGTTCTTCATAGCCGTAAACCTCTTTCTTATGTTATATGTAATCGATTTCAGCACCACTGCCAGAATTATAGTGCATGCCCCATCACTTTGCAAGCGATATCTCAGAAGATTTTTTCTCTTTTCAAATCTTGAAACTCATCCTGCCCGTCTTTTCCGATACAGATGGATATACAGCGCTCTGCACAGGAAATACAGCAGATATCCGATCATCGTCCCGATGGTATTCAGGAAGATATCATCCACATCGCAGCTCCCGGTCATCGTGATCAGCTGGATCAGCTCCACGATCGCCGACAGCACACAGCCGCAGGTGATGATGAACCACCCGCTCTTCAGTCCGGGCGGCATGAGGATCGGCAGAAATGCCCCGAGCGGCACGAATGCGGCGATATTTCCGAGAATGTTGACTGCAAACAGGACCCACATCGCTCTCCGAAGAGAGAAATACCGCCCGATCTCCCGAAACGGAACCAGATTATACCGGATCTCATGGCTGCCCGTACGCCCCATGGTTTCGGAGAGAAACAAAAGATAGATCATCACAATAATATATAATATCAGAAGCAGGGTGGCGACGGGCCGCCAGATCTGCTCCGGTCGTTTGTTTTTCATAATCTCCCGCTATTTCACGATGGTGCAGCGCGATCTGCGCCGCCATGTTCCATACAGCAGGCATATTTTACCATGATTCCCTTCCCGATTTCAACAGAAATGTGGAGAAGATGGATATAATTGTTACGATTCACGGTCCCACCCCCGCAGGCCTCAGACCATCTGTGCTTCGCACATCTGCCGCGCCTTCGGCGCTTTTGTCTGAGGCTGTGGCGGCGGTTCCTGTTTCACAGGCCTCACACGAATTGGTGATCGGACCCGTTCATGAAATCATGACGGGTCCGGATTACCAATTCGTTCGGCCGTGAATCGTAACCTGTTATACAAAAAACCACCGGCACAGAAAGGATCTCCTGTACCGGCGGAATTGGGGGTGGGCTAGGTTGAACTTGTAATCGAAACGTTTCGATTACAATAACACTATATCATTGTCTTAACGGATTGTCAAGATTTTTTTCTCTCAATTTCACACTATTTCGCTGAATTAAAATGTATTTCTGCTTTTCCGGTATCTTTTTGATAAAGTTTTCCGGGTCTCTTCCCTCAATCTGTTCGATCATCGCCGCGATCAGGTTGGACAGGCTGTCATCATTTGTGAAAAAGTCGGCAACTTCCGTTGTCAGTTCCGGTAGGACGACCGAAGACAGTTCATAATTTCCCTGGCCGATGACGGAAAGGTCCTCCGGGATCCGGATTCCCATCCGCTGAAATTGAAACAGGCCGCCGATAGCCAGCTCATCATTTGCAAAAAAGACCGCATCAATATCGTGCTTCTCAAGAAATCGCTTCCCGATCTCCTCTGCTGCCCTGCGTCCATCCGCGACACGGGCACCGGCCACTTCAAAGACAATCTCCTCATCCGACTTCAGTCCGTTCTGCCGCAGCCCCTTCAGGTACCCGTCATATCTGCGCCGGATATCCGGAAGATCAAACCGTCCTCTGACAAATGCAATTCTTCTGTGCCCGGTTTCTGCAAGATAGGTCACCGACAGGATTCCCTGCTCATCAGAAGCTTCAAAGAAATTCCTGGCCTTCCCATACACCTCCGGCTTTCCGATGGTGTAGATCGGGTAAGAATCGGTCGCATACTGGGCAATCAGTTCCGCAGGGATCAGGGAGGTGAACACAATGACGCCATCTCCCCAGCGTTCCGTGATGAACCGGTACGCATCCTCCTGGTTCTCATCATTCACAGTCGCGACCAGAAGACTGTACTGATATCCGGACAGGATCTTCCGCAGCCGCCGTACCAGATCCTGATAATAGTTGAGTGCATCTTCGTGGACAATCAGGATGATCAGATTAATCTTGCCCGCCTTCAGCATCCTGCCGACCGTATTCGGGTAATACTGCAGTTCCTCTGCCTTCTCATGGACACGGTTCCGGGTCTGCTCGGTCACACGCGGATCATCCCGGAGCGCCAGTGAGACGGTTGAGACAGAAAGCCCAAGTTCTCTGGCGATATCTTTAATTCCAGCCATATTTCATCTCCATATTTCGTGGGGAATGCTGTTTCTGTTTCCCGCTGCTGTTTTCTGTTCCGCTGTTCCCATCTGGTCTTACCAGCGATACCGGGTTCCTTCCTGCAGCCGGAAATGTTTCTTTCCGAGAGTTACTTCTCCCCTGATCCCGGCATCTGCTTCTATGCTGCCATGTTCTCCCGCAAGATGTACATGGACCAGACCTTCCCGGACCGGAACCGCAAACCGAATGTCTACGCCGAGGACGTTCCGGACCGCCGGATCAGCGGCGGCAGGCGAGATGATGACGCTTCCATCTTCAAGGACCTGCACGCCCGCCACATAGCGCTGCAGCAGATAGATCGGGCTGCAGCTCCAGGCATGACAGAGCGATTTTTCAAATGGTCTGCCGTACATCTGGTAGTGCTCCGCCCCCGACTCCGATGGGTCAAACTGTTCATATAGCGTCGTCGCACCGGTCGAGAGCATCGCGCCATAGTAATCCGTCAGATCCCGCAGGAAATCCTCCAGATCACCCTCCTCACAACGCACCATATTTTCATAGAACTTGAAATACGGTGTCGTGATCTGCCGGATCTCCGGATTCAGGATGACATTCCGGTAGATCGCCGACTTCTCCTCTTCTGCCAGGCCCAGGAAAAGATATGCCAGGGTATTCGTGTGCCGTGTGATGTTTTTCTTGCCCGATTCAAAGGAATCCATAAAGATGCTCTCTTCCGGAATCCTGTAAAAGGCCAGAATCTTGTCCTTCAGTTTCATCGATTCTGCTTTCCAGAACGATCCATCTTTTCCTAACAGTTCACAGATCTTTGCAAAGGAATCCATCGCCTTTGCCAGGAGAATCTGCTCCCCGCAGAGCGCACCTTCCTTATCCATCGGTGCCCAGTCGATGAAGACCCAGTCTTCTCCCTGGCCGCGGATGAAGCCGTCTTCCGATCTTCTTCCATTGCAGAATTCCATCACAGCCTTCGCCTGCGGGAAGATCTGGTGCAGATACTGCTCGTCCCGGTAGGCGCTGTAGTATTCCCACAGGCTCATGATCCAGAAATAACTGTAGTCCATGATTGTATTGATGTACTGGACCACCGGCAGACCGCCGCCGAGTTCTGTCAGCGTCCGCTTCTCGAGTTCCTGATCGCGGTAGAGGTAATGATTCACGAAGAAACTCTGGTAGGCATCGGCAGACCATACCCAGCCATCCCGCTTGATGCCGTCGAGGATGAATTCCCGGCAGTTCAGGTGGAACGTATATTCTGCCACGTCAAAGACCTGGTTGATCAGCGCATTCTCACAGGAGAAGGACGCCCGTACATTCACCGGAAGCATCTCCGTGCATGCAGTGAACCGGCAGGCCGTCAGCGCCACCGGATCATCTCCCGTAAGAAATACATAGCGGAATGCGCAGGCAGGGCAGCGGACCGTCCCATCCTCCGGTACTTCTTCTCTCCGGATCACACACCATTCGGGATCCAGCGCTTCTTCTCTCGATTCTCCGAAACGGATCCGGATCTTTCCGCAGTTCTCCGGAAGATCTGTCATCACAATCCTTCCGAAGCATTCCCTGCCGAAGTCATAGAGGATTCCGTTCTCTCCTGCTTCTGTCTGCACCATCTCCTCTGCAGCCGGTGCAATCGCTTCCTCCTGAAACGGGAATTGAACCGGCGGCTTCTCCGGATCCGGAAACAGACTGGAGCAGCCAACAGCTGTGAAGGCGCCGGATGTATCATCCGCCTCCCAGTCCCGGTCCGTCTCAATCGCGCCATCCAGATATAATGCGGCAAATGTGTCCCCTGCCATCACGCGGATCTGGATCACATACTCCCCGGCAGGAAGCGCAATGGACGAGCTTCCCCAGAGCTTCTGCTCACCGAAAGGCAGAAACTGTTCCCCGAAAAGGGATACCGTATACGCGCCTGTTGCATGAATGGAAACCATCCCACCTTCGGTCCGGATCTTCTTCCGGAATCGCACGCAAGCGTCCGGGCTGTACAGTTTCCACACGGGCGGTTCCAGATATCCATAGTTCTGCCGTCTGGTATGGACAAGCCTGCCGTGATACTTCTCAAAGTCTCCAAATTTCCAGATCCATGCTGCCATCTGTTTCTGTCCTTTCCCGGAATGTATAGTTAGAGTCAGCATAGCATTTTCTGCATCATCCGTCAAATCATTCCTTTCGTTCTCTGTCAGAAATCCGTTTGAACTCCTTCTTGCATCCATGCAGGCTTTCATGATAAGATGTCATGGTATATGTCTGCAGATTCCTGCAGTGCAGATCGGAATCACTTTACAGAAGGAAACATCACTTTATGCCTAGAAAAAAGCAACGGGCCCGCAGCGCCGGGCATGCCAGCCACGAGAAACAGAATCAGATGCTGCGGGAACTGGCGACCAAAGAGCTCCACGATTATCTGGAGAACCACTCCATGAATGCCATGATCCGCCAGGCGGCTGATCCGGTGCGTGAGCGGCTGATGAATGCATTCCGCCATCATCTCCGGACGCATTTCCTCTATCTCTGTACCAGAGATGGCTCGTTCCGGGGCAATTATCCGCAGGAGATTGACGCTGCAACGCTTCCATTTTACATTGAAACTTTTGCGGAGGAACGGCGAACACCCAAACGAGGCCTTTCTGAAACCTTGGTTGCCAGGCTCGATAACGGTGAACCAAGCATAGATAAACTTGTCGCGGAGACCCTGTTTGAATGGATCGAGGATCTCTCCGCCATCGTCTCCCCGCTTCCGCCTACCGTCCGGAAACTGCTCGTCAAGGACCTGAAAAAGCAGGTTCACCAGATGGGCTATGCCGGAAAAAAGGAAATCATGCGGGATCTGACGAATTATTTTACCGCGGAACGCATCGAGCGCTACATCCGCCAGAATCCCCACTACATGAATCTGTTCCAGATCTATGACAGGGAACAGGCAGCCAACCGGGAACTCGACCAGCATCTCCTGGACCGGATTCCGGATAATTACATCGATCTTTATCCGCAGGCCAGGCAGATGAAGCGGACGTTTATCCTGCATATCGGCCCGACCAATTCCGGAAAGACCTATCAGGCCATGCAGGCACTCCGGCAGGCTGTCAACGGCGTCTATCTGGCCCCGCTCCGTCTGCTTGCCTTTGAACAGTTTGATGCCCTGAACCGGGACGGTTATCCCTGTGATCTGTGGACCGGGGAGGAGCATATCGAAGTCGATGGTTCTGTGTTCTGTGCTTCCACCGTGGAAATGGCAGACTTTCATACCTTATATGATGTGGCAGTCATCGATGAGGCACAGATGCTCTCGGATGATGACCGCGGCGGCGCCTGGACGGCTGCCCTGCTGGGTCTCAGAGCCAGAGAGATCCATGTCTGCGCCGCTCCCTATGCGGAAGAAATCCTGAAGCGGATCATCACGGACTGCGGCGACAGTGTCTCCGTCACCTATCACGACCGGCAGACGCCCCTTTCCATGGAACGACGGCATGTACACTTTCCGGGGGGCGTAAAGCCCGGGGATGCGGTCATCGTCTTCTCCCGCAAGAACGTGCACGCCGTTGCAGCAGAACTGCAGACAAGGAACTTCAAGGTCAGCATCATCTATGGTTCCCTTCCTTATGACGTGCGCCACGAAGAAGCCAGAAAGTTCAATTCCGGAGAGACGGAAGTCGTCGTCGCAACGGATGCGATCGGCATGGGACTGAATCTTCCGATCCACCGGATCATCTTCCTGGAAGGCTCCAAATTCGACGGGCACACCCGCAGAATCCTGAAGCCAGAGGAGATCCAGCAGATCGCCGGCCGCGCGGGACGCTTTGGCATCTATGATGAAGGGTTCGTCTGCGGCGTCCGGGAAACACACTCTCTCATCCGCAGCAGGCTGAACATGCACTGCCATACGATCGCAGAAGCCGTCATTGCCTTCCCGGAGCAGCTGATCGGCATCGATGGAAAACTGTCCGATATCCTGCAGCGCTGGGATACGCTGCCGCCGCATGAAGGCTACCGGCGTGCCAGCTGCCAGCGGGAAATCCAGCTTGCCCTGGAACTTGAAGATGAGACGGACGACAAAGAACTGATCTATAACTTCATCACCATCCCATTTACCGAGGATGACGAAACACTGCACCAGCTCTGGCATGCATTCTTCCGGGCAGAACTGGAGGGCTACTATCTTCCATTCTCCAGCTATGCGCCGGTGCTTGATCTGGAACCGAGGACTGCGGAATCCATTGCGAAGGACAGCGTCTCCGAGCAGCGGCTCGGTGCTTTTGAAGCCGCCTACCGTCTCTGTGACCTGGCCTACTTCTACTGCGAGCGATTTGGCCGAAAAGACGAACTGACAGAGATCATCACCACCAAAACAGCCATCTCGCATCGGATCACCGAACTGCTGGCAGAGCAGAACCTGACCGGAAGAACCTGCCCGATCTGCGGCAGAAAACTGGCCTGGAATTATCCATATACACTCTGCAACGACTGCTATTATTCACAGTATTGATATCTGCATCACAAAAAAACTGCCGCCCCAGCGAATGATTCCTGTTGGAATCATCACTGAGGCGGCAGCTTTAATTTATATCAGATCTGAAATCTTATTTCTCGTCTGCGATAGCAGCCTGAGCCGCAGCCAGTCTTGCAACCGGTACACGGAACGGCGAGCAGGAGACATAATCAAGACCGATCTTATGGCAGAACTCAACGGAGCTCGGATCACCACCGTGCTCACCGCAGATACCTGCGTGCAGAGCCGGGTTAACCGGACGACCCTTCTTGAGTGCCATATCCATCAGGGCGCCAACACCCTTCTGGTCAAGCTTTGCGAACGGATCGTTCTCAAAGATCTTGGTGTCATAGTAAGCGTTCAGGAACTTACCAGCATCGTCACGGGAGAAGCCGAATGTCATCTGAGTCAGATCGTTGGTACCGAAGCAGAAGAAATCAGCTTCCTTCGCGATCTCATCAGCAACAACACAAGCTCTCGGGATCTCGATCATGGTACCTACCTGATACTTCAGGTCGATGCCAGCTGCAGCGATCTCTTCGTCAGCAACAGCAACAACGATATCCTTGACGAACTTGAATTCCTTGACATCTGTTGTCAGCGGGATCATGATCTCCGGAACGATGTTCCAGTCCGGATGAGCCTTCTTGACAGTGATTGCAGCGCGGATGACAGCTCTGGTCTGCATTCTTCCGATCTCCGGGAAGGTGACGGTCAGACGGCAGCCTCTGTGACCCATCATCGGGTTGAACTCGTGGAGGGAAGCAATGATTGCCTTGATATCCTCTACGCTCTTGCCCTGTGCGTCAGCCAGCTTCTTGATGTCTTCTTCCTCAGTCGGAACGAACTCATGAAGAGGCGGATCCAGGAAACGGATGGTGACCGGATCACCTTCCATAGCCTCGAACAGCTTCTCGAAGTCATCCTGCTGATATGGCAGAATCTTATCAAGAGCAGCTTCTCTCTGCTCAACAGTATCAGAGCAGATCATCTCACGGAATGCAGCAATTCTCTCCTCATCGAAGAACATATGCTCGGTACGGCAGAGGCCGATACCTTCTGCACCCAGCTCACGAGCCTTCTTAGCGTCGGTCGGGGTATCAGCGTTGGTACGGACGCCAAGCTTTCTGTACTTGTCAGCCCAAGCCATGATACGGCCGAACTCACCAGCGATTGTAGCATCCACAGTCGGGATCTCACCGTCATAGATGTTACCGGTAGTACCATCGATGGAGATGTAATCTCCCTCATGGAACTCCTTGCCAGCCAGTGTGAACTTCTTGTTTGCTTCGTCCATGTTGATGTCGCCGCAGCCTGCTACGCAGCACTCACCCATACCACGGGCAACGACAGCTGCGTGAGAAGTCATACCACCACGAACAGTCAGGATACCCTGAGCGCTCTTCATACCGGTGATATCTTCCGGGCTGGTCTCAAGACGGACAAGGATGACCTTCTCACCTTTCTCTGCCCATGCAACAGCATCGTCAGCGGTGAAGACGATCTTACCGGTAGCAGCACCAGGAGATGCGCCAAGACCCTTGCCAAGCGGAGTAGCAGCCTTGATGGCAGCAGCATCAAACTGCGGATGAAGGAGTGTATCGAGGTTTCTCGGATCGATCATAGCGACCGCTTCCTTCTCGGTTCTCATACCCTCATCAACAAGATCACAAGCGATCTTCAGAGCAGCCTGAGCGGTTCTCTTACCGTTACGGCACTGCAGCATGTAGAGCTTGCCGTGCTCAACAGTGAACTCCATATCCTGCATATCTCTGTAGTGCTCTTCGAGAATCTTGCAGACCTTTACGAAATCAGCGAATGCCTCCGGGAACTTCTGTTCCATCTCGGAGATGTGCATCGGTGTACGGACACCTGCAACGACGTCCTCGCCCTGTGCGTTGGTCAGGAACTCACCAAACAGGCCGTTCGCACCGGTAGCCGGGTCTCTGGTGAAAGCAACACCAGTACCGCAGTCATCACCCATGTTACCGAAAGCCATGGACTGAACGTTAACAGCAGTACCCCAGGAATATGGGATATCGTTGTCACGACGATAGACGTTTGCTCTCGGGTTGTCCCAGGAACGGAACACAGCCTTGATAGCGCCATAGAGCTGTTCCTTCGGATCATCCGGGAAATCAGAACCAATCTTAGCCTTGTACTCATCTCTGAACTGGAATGCAAGTTCCTTCAGATCATCAGCGGTCAGCTCGACGTCCTGCTTCACACCGCGGTCAGCTTTCATCTTGTCGATGAGCTCTTCGAAGTACTTCTTGCCGACTTCCATAACGACGTCGGAGTACATCTGGATAAATCTTCTGTAGCAGTCCCATGCCCAGCGCGGGTTGTTGGACTTCTCAGCGATAACGTTAACAACGTCCTCGTTCAGACCGAGGTTCAGGATGGTATCCATCATACCAGGCATGGAAGCTCTTGCACCGGAACGGACGGATACAAGAAGCGGATTCTCCTTGTCGCCGAACTTCTTGCCGGTGATCTCTTCCATCTTGATGATATACTCATCGATCTGGGAACGGATTTCGTCGTTGATCTCACGACCATCCTCATAGTACTGCGTACAAGCTTCCGTTGTGATGGTGAAGCCCTGCGGAACCGGAAGACCGATGTTGGTCATCTCAGCAAGGTTCGCACCCTTACCACCGAGGAGCTCACGCATGTTGGCGTTACCCTCTGTAAAGAGGTATACCCATTTTCTTGCCATGAATCTTTCCTCCTAATCATGATTGGGCAGAATTTTAATCCAATAGATTATAGCACATCTATAATCTAACAATCAACAACATTTTGAATCAGAACGCAAACTTTCCTGCAAAATACTCTTTCAGTCTTTCGATCGGCACTCTCTCCTGCTCCATGGTGTCGCGGTCACGGACGGTCACGCAGTGATCGGTCTCCGAGTCGAAATCATAGGTGATGCAGTACGGGGTTCCGATCTCGTCCTGTCTGCGGTATCTCTTACCGATCGCACCACGGTCATCATACTCGCAGTTCCATTCCCTGGTCAGCTCCTGATACAGCTTCTCAGCCGGCTCGGCAAGCTTCTTCGAGAGCGGCAGCACGCCGATCTTGACCGGTGCCAGTGCCGGATGGAAATGCAGGACGGTTCTCACATCTCCGCCTTCCAGTTCCTCTTCATCATATGCGCCGCAGAGGAAGGCCAGCGTCACGCGGTCTGCACCGAGCGACGGCTCGATGACGTACGGGATGTACTTCTTGCCTGCAACATCATCGAAGTACTCCATCGGCTCACCGGAAACTTCCTGGTGGCGGGAAAGGTCGTAATCTGTACGGTCAGCGATTCCCCAGAGCTCACCCCAGCCGAACGGGAACAGGAATTCCAGATCGGTTGTTGCCTTGGAGTAGAAAGAGAGCTCTTCCGGCTCATGATCACGCGCACGCATCTCTTCCGGCTTGATGCCGAGGCCCTGCAGCCAGTCGATGCAGAACTGTTTCCAGTATGCGAACCACTCAAGGTCGGTATCCGGCTCACAGAAGAACTCCAGCTCCATCTGCTCGAACTCACGTGTTCTGAAGGTGAAGTTGCCCGGTGTGATCTCATTCCGGAAGGACTTACCGATCTGACCGATGCCGAACGGGATCTTCTTTCTGGAAGTCCGCTGTACGTTCTTGAAGTTGACAAAGATACCCTGTGCCGTCTCCGGTCTCAGGTATACGGTGTTCTTGCTGTCTTCCGTGATGCCCTGGAAGGTCTTGAACATCAGGTTGAACTGACGGATATCGGTGAAGTCATGCTTGCCGCAGGAAGGACACGGAATCTGATGCTCCTCAATATATGCTTTCATCTCGTCCTGGGACAGTGCGTCGACCGCCTTCTCCATCACGATGCCGTTTTCCGCATTGAAATCCTCAATCAGCTTGTCGGCACGGAAACGCTCATGGCAGCACTTGCAGTCCATCAGCGGATCAGAGAAATTGCCGAGATGACCGGAAGCCACCCATGTCTGGGAGTTCATCAGGATCGCACAGTCGACACCGACATTGTACGGATTCTCCTGGATAAATTTCTTCCACCAGGCTCTCTTGACATTGTTTTTCAGTTCTACGCCGAGATTGCCGTAATCCCAGGTATTCGCAAGACCGCCATAGATCTCACTGCCGGGATATACAAATCCTCTGGCTTTCGCCAGCGCAACAATCTTGTCCATCGATTTTTCCATATGGTAACCTCCAGTTATGCTCAGGGGTATCCCCTGCGATATAAAACGGCAGACCCTGCTTTTCAGGCAGAGTCTGCCGCAAAAGTCACTTGCTAAAGAGTATCACAGCCGTGACCCCATCGTCAAGTGTCAGTGTACGTTCTCCCGAAAGATTCCCCTGGGAATACCAGGCAACCTTTCCTGCTGTCACAACATTCACCGGGCCGGTCACCACAACCGCCTGGTACTTGTCTGCATCGATCACTTCCTGGCCGGTCTTCATGGCAGCCGCCACATTCTTCGCATCATGGAACGGCGTCGCCTTGTAGCTCATCATCGCCTCGTTCGCCGTGATCACAGCGACCGAAACACTGCCGATCTCCTTCTCATACGCATTATACGCATCTGCGTCCTTGAATGAAAGGATGACCCGGACCTTTCCGTCCTTCGTATCGATGGCTTCGAGCTTTCCAGCACTTCCGAGCTCATCCTCGATGAATTCCTTCAGTTCGTTCTCATCATAGTAGGACTCGGAAAAGTCCTCCACATATCCGACCTGGATGGCCCCGTCTTCTGCAATAAAGACGGTCTCGCCGGCAATCTCATCGGTCGTGATGGCTTCAAGGACTTTTGCCTTATCTACCTGTGCCGTATCGATCGGCTCCGCGGATGCAGTGCTTCCGCTCCCGCTCGTGTTCGGTTTCTTCTCCCCGCATGCGGTCAGGGAAACCGCAATCATTGCCAGGATCAGGAACAAACTTACATATTTCTTCATACGTCTAACACCTCTATCATATCCAATGCATGAAATTCCCCATCAGTATACACCTTCCTGTACGAATCGGCAAGCCGAATCAGTGCAGTTTTCCCCTTTTCCCCCAGGGAAAATGTATACAGGCGGGCGGATGGCGTGGCTGCAATATAGCGCAGTGCATGCACGACGGAGGCATCCACCTCCTGACTGTCCGGGTACCGGTCCACATGGTCACGGCAGACCAGTCCGCCGCCCCGCACCGAAAAGGCAGCCACATCGTCCGTATTCCCGCAGGCCACACAGGCATCGAGCCTCGGCAGATAGCCTTCCTGGAACAGCAGCTTCAGTTCAAACAGTGCGCGGATAAACCGTGGCGGAAGCGCCTCGTTGTCTGCAATCAGTGCCCGGAAGGACTGGTACAGCAGCACCAGCATCTCCTTTTCATCGATGTTCTCTCTCGCAAAGTAGGCGGCCAGCTCGAGGAAATAGAATCCATAATAGGCGCGGATCACATCTTTCCGGAGCGGATCAAAATAGTTCTCAACTTCAACCGCTGTCAGCGAATAGGCATTCTTCCCGTTCCGCAGATGGAATTTCCCGAAGGTAAAGGTCTCCGTCCCGGCCATCAGCTGGGAGCCGGTTCTTCTCGCTCCTCTGGCAAATGCATGGATTTTCCCCAGGGTTTCTGTGATCAGAACGACACGCTTGTCGTACTCACCGATCGGCATGGAAGAAACCACCACGCCCAGAAGCACGATCTCATCCGACACAGAAAACACCTCCTTTTACCAGCTCTCTTCCTCCGGTCCGTTGTCCACCTGGTAGCCAAAGTTCGCCAGCTGCACATCGCTGTCCCGCCAGTCTTTCTTGACCTTCACCCAGAGGTTCAGGTCCACCCGCATGCCGAGCAGACGTTCCATCTCATAGCGGGCATCCGAGCCGATGTTTTTCAGCATCTGTCCGCCCTTTCCGATGATGATGCCCTTGTGGGAATCCCGCTCACAGTAAATGGTCGCTTCGATCATCATGATGTTCCGGTGGGAGTGCCGGACGGAGGTATCCTTCTCCTCCTTCATCCGGTCGATCACCACGGCGATGCCGTGCGGCACCTCTTCCGAAAGTCTTCTGAGTGCCTTCTCCCGGATGATCTCAGCACAGATCTGCCGCTCCGGCTGATCCGTCACCATCTCTTCATCATAGTACATCGGTCCTTCGGGAAGCGTCTCAAAGATCGCCTGCAGCAGTTCCTCGCAGTTCTCACCGGTCTTCGCGGAGACCGGGAGAATGGCGACGAAATCACCGATTTCCTGGTAGGTGGCGATGACCGGAAGCAGTTCTTCCTTCTTGATCATATCCATCTTGTTGATCACGAGGATCACCGGAACGCCGCGGGAAGCGAGCATCTCGGCGATATGCTGTTCTCCGGCACCGATGTAGGTGGTCGGTTCCACCAGCCACAGGGCGAGGTCAACCTCCCCCATGGTCTGCTCCGCAACACCGTCCATATATTTGCCAAGCTTATTCTTCGCCTTGTGGATACCCGGCGTATCGAGGAACACAATCTGTCCTCTCTCATCGGTAAAGACCGTGAGGATCCGGTTTCTGGTCGTCTGCGGCTTCGCAGAGGTAATGGCGATCTTCTGTCCGATCAGCTGGTTCATCAGGGTCGACTTGCCGACGTTCGGCCTTCCGATCAGGCTGACAAATCCCGATTTCATCTCATCCATCATATTCTGGTACTCCTGTTGTTTCTCTGATGCAGTTCAGGGCTTCTTACCCGAGCAGGCTCGTAATCTCATCAAATGCATCTGCGTGTTCTCTGATGGTCTGTTCCGATCCGACGACACACAGATAGCTGTCCGCGAGCGCGGCCTTCGCATAGACCGCCAGTGCGCGGATATCCGGCAGTTCGGCGTCAAGGACCTGGTCTCTCGTCTTCTGCATCTCCTCGACGGTTGTCCCGCGAAGCAGGGCTGCCATGGAGCGCTCTCCCTTCGCGTATGGGGACATCGGGGTATCGATATCCGAGATCGTCCCGATGATATACTTCGTCATATCCCGCTCATCCACTTCAAACTGCGCGAGATACTCCGGAATCCCCAGGAAGACTTCATCGGTCTCAAAGAGATTCGGATCTCTGTAGGATGCGAAGGATGCATTTCCGGTATCGTCAAATGATCCGAAGCAGCCATATGCGCCGCCCTTGACGCGGATCAGGCTCCAGAGATAATCGTAGCCGAGCATCGTCTGCAGGATCCGGAGATCTCCGCGGAACGGCAGTTTCTCCGCACCCTTGCGGTAGCTGCCGCAGCGCGCCACATACTGAACCTGGCCTGAGGTCGTAAAGGCCTCTTTCCGGATGCCCGCCCGCTCTTTCAGCAGCTGCTTCAGCTCATTCTGCAGGTTCTTCGGCAGTTCTTTCACCGGGTTCTCTGCAGCAGGAACCGCTTCGACGAATGCCGCCAGGGCAGCTTCCGCCTTCGCATCCGCAGCCGCATCTGCGGTCAGGCTGATGAGCAGCCGGTCCCTGGTCAGAACCTTCTCAAGGACAGCCCGGATCTCGCCGTAAAGCGCTTCTTTCTTTTCCTCAAAATGCTCTGCAAGTGCCTTGACAGAGCGGTAATAGTCAATTCCCTGTGTCATCTCAGACAGCAGTGCCCCGTAGAAGACATGCGACATGGCGCGGCCGGCAGCCGTTCTGTGCCCGGATGCTTCCATATCTCCCTGGCACTGGGACACGCGTTCTCTCAGCAGCTCGAGAATCCGCTTGTCGCTCTCTTTCCCGAAGCAGGATTCAAAGAGGACTTCTTTTGTCAGATCCAGACCGGCACCGATCTCATCGCCAAGCGCCTTCATGCTCACGGTCATATAGAACTGCATCTCATCCGGGTTCTGGTACATGTAGTGAACGCCGGTCGCCGGTGCAATACCACCGGTATGCAGGAATACTTCCTCTGCGTAATCCGCATAGCTGTGTTTCTTTGTATCAATCATCGACATCAGATCTGCAGCAAGGGAAAGTACGCAGGACTCCCGCACGGACAGATCATCTGCCCGGAACATGACGCGCACATATCCGATCCCGTTGGTTTCATAGTCATGGACAATCACCGGAACCCCTGCGATCTTCTTTTCTTCATTGCGGAAGCCTTCCACCTCGTGGGCAATATCGCAGCGGTCGAGCATCGGGATCTTCTCCAGTTCCTCCTTCGTCGACGGCGTATCCGAGAAGGCACGAAGAGCCGCATAGTCTTCTTCGATCTTCCGGATCTCCTCTTCGCTCATGCCGGCAAGCTTCTGATCCAGTTTCTCCTGCAGTACCGCATCTTTCTTCTCGTTCTTCCCCTTCTCCGGGATGAGGGTCACCACCGCGCGGTGTCTGTTCTCAAGGAAAAGCTTCCTGACAAGCTCTGTGAAATAATCCGTCCCGACTTCCTTCCTGAGTTCCTGATAGGCTCCTGCCCGCAGCAGGACGGTAAACGGATGGCTCTCATCGTAGAGCCATTTTTCGGTCAGGGCAAGACCGTAAAGCAGGCCCTTCGGTGCACGCCCGTAATCTGCCTCGCGGTATTTGAAATCAAAATAGTTCAGTGACGCCACCAGGCTCTTCTCCGGGATCCCGTCACGCACAATCTTCTCGAGCGTCTCCCGGATGATCGTTAAGAACGCCTCCTTCTGCTCCGGATCTGCATTCTTTGCGATCACGGACAGCAGCGGCTGGGCAATGCCGGTATGCACGGCAGAGAGAATCTCATCGCCGATCCCGGCGTCAATCAATGCCTGTTTGACCGGTGCGCCTGGCGCATCAAACAGAATATAGTCGATAATCTGGATTGCCGCGTTCAGTTTCGGATCGCCCGCTTTTCCGAGCACCACATTCCAGGAGAGGTAGGTCTTATGTTCTTCACTCTCGCTTTCAGCGATGGAATACGTGTCCGTCACATCCGCCTCAACCGGTTCCTGCAGGACGATCACCGATTCCTCCCGGATTCTGACCCCGACCGGAGCCTCTTCAAAGGCAGAGAGGTAATCCGCATCCAGGAATGCAAGTCTTTCCTCCGGATCAAAATTCCCATAGAGATAAATATAGGAATTTGCCGGATGATAATATCTTGTGTGGAACGAAAGGAAATCCTCATAGGACAGTTCCGGGATATGTGTCGGTTCTCCTCCGGATTCCTCGCGGTAAGGGGTATCCGGATACAGGGCCTCGAAAATCTTCTCTTCCAGAACATCATCCGGCTGGGACAGTGCTCCCTTCATCTCGTTGTAGACGACACCGTTCAGTTCCAGATGCTTCTTTCCTTCCGCATCCTCCTCCAGTTCATAGTGCCAGCCTTCCTGCATGAAGATCGCACGGTTCCGGTAAATATTCGGATAAAAAACCGCATCGAGATATACATGCATCAGGTTCTTGAAATCCTGGTCATTCATGCTGGCAATCGGGTAGATGGTCTTGTCCGGATAGGTGATCGCATTCAGGAATGTATTCAGAGAACCTTTGACCAGTTCAACAAACGGATCCTTCGACGGGAACAGTTTCGATCCGCAGAGCACGGTATGCTCCACAATGTGGGCTGCACCGGTCGAATCCACCGGCGGTGTGCGGAATGCAATGGAAAATACTTTATTCGCATCATCGTTCAGAACCAGTGCGACCCTTGCTCCGCTTTTTTTGTGCTGCAGCAGAACACCGGTACTGCTGATCTCGCTGAGATCCTGAACTTCTACAAGCCGGTATGCATCCGGCAGATTGAAAGACAATTTATGGTTTGTCATGACTACCCTCCATCTCAATTTCAGTGACTTTTATCAGCATACCGCATCTAATCAGGGATTTCAAGCAGAATTCAATTGACACCTCAATCGATTCATGCTAAAATCAATTTTACACCAATCAATTTACCTGGGGAGGTTAAGATTCTATGAGAACGGGCAAGGTTAAATGGTTTAATGCAAAGAAAGGCTACGGTTTTATCACAGATTCAGAGGGTGAGGACGTATTTGTACATTTTTCTGCATTGAATATGGAGGGCTTTAAGGTCCTTGATGATGGCGATGCCGTTGAGTTTGAAGTTGTTGAAGGCGAGAAAGGCCCTCAGGCTGCAAACGTCACCAAGATCGTCGGCTGATCGAAATTCAGCCAATTTAAAAAAATCCGATATCATCTGTTCTTCACGAACATCTGGTATCGGATTTTTTGATGTCTTCAGGCGATCAGATCGATGTGACCTGTCGCGATCAATCATGCATTCGGCAGTTTGAACGAACTCTTCAGCGAGACGATCCGGTTGAATACCGGCTTCTCTTCCGTCGCATCCTTACAGTCAAGGCAGAAGAAACCATTCCGTACAAACTGGTACTGTTCTACCTCAGTTGTTCCGCGAAGTGAATCCTCTACATAGCCCTGCAGAATGGTCAGCGAATTCGGATTGACATTGACTTCACCGGTCTCCGGGTCATAGACGCCCTTCTCCTCATCCACCAGATTCTCATAGAGGCGGAATTCAGCCGGAACGGCGTGGGAAGCTTCTACCCAGTGAATGGTTCCTTTCACCTTTCTTCCTTCGAAGCCGCTTCCGCTCTTCGTCTCCGGATCGTAGGTGCAGTGTACAACGGTGACCACCCCGTTCTCATCCGTCTCATAACCGACGCAGGTGACAAAGTATGCATTCATCAGACGCACTTCATTGCCCGGGAACAGACGATAGTACTTCTTCGGTGGTTCCACCATGAAGTCCGGTCTGTCGATATACAGTTCTCTTCCGAACGGAACCTTTCTGGTTCCGAGTTCCTCATTTTCAAGATTGTTCGGCGCATCCAGCCACTCTACTTCTCCTTCCGGATAGTTGTCAATGACGAGTTTCAGCGGCTCCAGCACCGCCATCAGCCGTTTCTTCTTCAGCTTCAGATCATCGCGGAGACAGTACTCCAGCATCGCATAGTCCGAAGTGGAATTCGCCTTGCTGACACCGGACAGTTCCATGAACCGCTTGATGGAAGCCGGTGTGAATCCGCGCCGTCTGAGTGCCGCGATGGTGACCAGTCTCGGATCATCCCAGCCGTCAACGATTCCCTGCTCGACCAGTTTCTTGATATAGCGCTTCCCGGTCACAATATTTTCAAGGTAGAGCTTTGCAAACTCGATCTGCTGCGGCGGATTCTCAAAGCCGATCTCCTGCACAACCCAGTTGTACAGCGGTCTGTGGTCCTCGAACTCCAGCGTACAGATGGAGTGTGTCACGCCCTCGACTGCATCTTCGATCGGATGGGCAAAGTCATACATCGGATAGATGCACCACTTGTCTCCGGTATTGTGATGTGTCATTCTGGCAATCCGGTAGATGACCGGGTCCCGCATATTGATATTCGGCGAAGCCATGTCGATCTTCGCACGAAGAACTTTGCTGCCGTCCGGGAACTCTCCGTTCTTCATCCTTTCGAACAGGTCCAGGTTCTCTTCGATGCTCCTGTCACGGTAAGGGCTGTTCTTGCCTGGTTCCGTCAGTGTGCCTCTGTACTCGCGGATCTCTTCCGCAGAGAGGTCACAGACATAGGCCTTTCCCTTCTTGATCAGGGTGATGGCGCCCTCATACATCTGGTCAAAATAATTGGAAGCGAAGAAGATCCGGTCTTCAAACTCTGCACCAAGCCAGCGCACATCCGCCTCGATGGACTCGACAAACTCGGTCTTCTCCTTGGTCGGATTCGTATCATCAAAACGAAGATTGAACTGGCCGCCATATTTCTCCGCAAGTCCATAGTTTAAAAGAATCGACTTCGCGTGTCCGATATGCAGATAGCCGTTCGGCTCCGGCGGAAAACGGGTGACAACTTTCCTGACTTTTCCCTCTGCCAGATCGCGTTCAATGATTTCTTCGATAAAATTTTTGCTTACAACTTCCTCTGCCATACAATCCTCCGTTGACAAATCGTGTTCCTTCGCTGCTGCCATCTCCTGCAAACAGCTCCTAACACTTTATCACATTTCACAGGAAGAAACAAGACAATTTTCAACATGAAAAATCCCGGACAACCAGATATCTGGAAGCCCGGGATGATAAAGGGAGTTGTGTTGGAATCGTATTGATTGTATGGGACCGACTCCGTCTAATAGACCGCCGCTTCGCGGCTAATCGTTGCAATGTAGTTCTTGTCGTTCCCTCAATAATTATAGAAGTAGTGAGCTCCTATGATCTCGCCGTATGGATGGTTGGTTGCGGTCCAGTTGTTGTAGACGCAGAAGAACAGGTAATCGGCTGTGGTTGCTTTGATGCCTGCGAGGGCGGCTTTTGCAGCCTTGATGCAGTCTTCTTCTGCTGCTTTCTCGATCGGGTTGGTCCGGTGTCCGTAGTTTGCGAGTGCTCTTGCAAGTGCGCCGTCACCGACCGGCGAGAACTGATAGATGGTCCGGCCGTAGGCACGGCTGTATCCGCTCTGGTAGACAACGCCGGAGATGGTGTTCGGGAACAGATTGCTCTTCACGCGGTTCATGACAACATTGCCGACGGCAAGCTTTCCGCGGTAGGACTGGTTGCCGGCTTCTGCAAAGATGATGCAGGAAAGCAGTTTCAGATCCGCAGCACTGTAGGAAGCCTTCGCTGTCGTCTTCGCTGTGGTTGTCTTCGTCTCTTTCTTTGCTGCCGTTGTCTTCGCAGCAGTCTTTGCTTTGGTAGTTCCGGAAGCAGCTTTCTCGGTCTCAGAAGCTTTTGTCTCTTCAGTCTTCTTCTCACCCAGTGCTTCTTCATCCTTGACAGTTGCCTTGATGACCTTCTCATCCTCGGAAGCTTTATCTTCATCTGCAGCCTGCTCTTCGGAAGGTTCTGCTTCTTCCTTCTCTTCCTCTTCCGGAACTTCTTTCACTTCCGGAACAGCCTCTTCGATCTGGATCACGGTGATTTCCTCCGCAATCTTCTCGCCGACAACTTTCAGGACGATCTCCTCCTCTGCTTCCGCTTCCTGATTCTCAGCCGCAAGGACGTGGATCGGAAGGGTCAGACTGAGGGCAGCAGCCATCACAAATATAAAACCCAGAATACAAACTTTACGATTGCTTTTCATAACGAATCATTAACACTCCTGTAATAATTTCGTAATAATTATAGCACGTTTTGTAAAATTTGCAACCGCATGATATAGTGGTATTATGATATTGTCATTCAATATCTGCAAATAAAAAGAAGGCATAATCGTTTATGCCTTCTTGAACTCTTTGATTTCCTCGAGCCTCGTGCGGAACTCCTTCTCGCGTCCGAGTCCGTACGGCCGATAATATTCTTTCCCGTCCAGAGACTCCGGAAGACACTTCATCTTCGTCATCTTCTCTTCGTAGTTATGGGCGTATTCATAGCCTTTCCCATAATCGAGATCCTCCATGAGCTTCGTCGGCGCATTCCGGATGTGCAGCGGCACCGGCTCTGCCATGGATTCCTGTGCATCCTTTGCGGCCTCCATATAAGCCACCTCACAGGCATTGGACTTCGGCGCCATCGCCATATAGATCACTGCCTGTGTCAGGTTGACAGTGCACTCCGGCATGCCGATGTAGTGGCACGCCTGATATGCCGCGACAGCAAGCGGCAGGGCCTGCGGATCTGCCAGTCCCACATCCTCGCTGGCGAACCGGATAACGCGCCGGGCCACGTAGAGTGGTTCCTCTCCGGCTTCCAGCATTCTGGCAAGCCAGTACACCGCAGCGTCCGGATCGGAATTGCGCATGGATTTGTGCAACGCAGAGATAATGTTGTAGTGCTCCTCTCCGCCTTTATCATAAAGAAGAGATTTCCTGCTCGTCACCTGTTCGACGATCTCTTTGGTCACGATCGTCTTCTCCAGCGTCATCTCCCCGTTCATCACGGCCATCTCCAGCGTTCCAAGCGCCGTTCTGGCATCGCCGTTGGCAAATGTTGCGATGGCGTACAGCAGTTCATCATCGATGTCGATGACGAGATGTCCGAGTCCCTTCGGACTGGTCAGTGCCCGCTTTAACAGCTTCATGATCTCGTCGGCAGTCAGGGCCTTCAGGACAAATACCTTGCACCTGGACAGCAGAGCGGCATTGATCTCGAACGAAGGATTCTCCGTCGTCGCCCCGATCAGGGTAATACTTCCCCGCTCCACATACGGCAGGAACGCATCCTGCTGCGCCTTGTTGAAGCGGTGAATCTCGTCCACAAAGAGGACCGTCCGCACGCCTCTTCTGCGGCTCGCTTCCGCCTCCGCCATCACTTCCTTGATCTCTTTGATCCCGCTGGTGACGGCAGAGAAGTTAACGAAGTTCGAATGGGTCGTCTCCGCAATCACGCTGGCGATGGTCGTCTTGCCGACCCCCGGCGGTCCCCAGAAGATCATGGAAGAAATCTGATCCGTCTCGATCAGCCGTCTCAGGAGTTTCCCCGGTCCCAGCAGATGCTGCTGGCCGGCAATCTCATCGACGCTCTCCGGCCGCATCCGCTGCGCCAGTGGCACAATTTCCCTGGAGCCACCGGCCCCAGGGAAATATTCTTTCGACTGATTCTTTTGATGATTGTTATGATCTGCATCAAACAGCGACAGTTGCTCCATCACGTTTTTTACCCTTCTCATAGAACAGTTCCGGTTCTGTCTCACCGCGGACAGCTGCCGCAGTTATGACACACTTTGTCACTTCCTCATCCGAAGGCAGACGGTACATCGTATCCATGAGGACAGATTCAAGAATCGCCCTGAGGCCTCTGGCCCCGGTCTTTCTCGCCACCGTCAGTTTCGCGATCTCACGGACAGCCTCTCCTTCAAATACCAGATCGACGCCGTCGAGTTCAAACAGCTTCTGGTACTGCTTGATCAGCGCGTTCTTCGGCTCTGTCAGGATCCGGACCATCGCCTCTTCATCGAGCATCTCCAGGCTGACCATCACCGGAACACGGCCGACAAACTCCGGAATCATACCGAACTTCACAAGATCCTGCGGCATCACCTGGCTGAGCAGCGCATCGATATCATGGCGGGACTTATCCACGATATCCGCGCCGAAACCGATCGCCTTCTGACCGAGTCTCGACTCGATGATCTTCTCGAGTCCGTCAAATGCTCCGCCGCAGATGAACAGAATATTCGTCGTATCAATCTGGAACATCTCCTGCTGCGGATGCTTTCTTCCGCCCTGCGGCGGTACAGAAGCCATCGTTCCTTCGAGGATCTTCAGCAGTGCCTGCTGGACGCCCTCACCGGACACGTCTCTGGTAATGGAAACATTCTCGCCCTTGCGGGTAATCTTATCGATCTCATCGATGTAGATGATTCCATGCTCTGCCCGCTCGATGTCATAGTCCGCAGCCTGGATCAGCTTGAGCAGAATATTCTCAACGTCTTCACCGACATACCCGGCTTCGGTCAGTGCGGTCGCATCTGCAATTGCAAACGGGACGTTCAGCAGTTTCGCCAGGGTCTGTGCCAGATAGGTTTTACCGGAACCGGTCGGACCGATCATCAGAATGTTGCTCTTCTGCAGTTCCACATCAAAGCCCTTGTCCGCACCGATTCTCTTGTAGTGATTGTAGACGGATACGGCCAGCGCCTTCTTGGCGGCGTCCTGACCGATGACATACTGGTCAAGAAATGCCTTGATCTGCTCCGGCTTCGGAAGCTCCAGGCTCAGTTCATCAAACTGAAAATCTTCGTACTCTTCTTCCAGCATGTCGACACAGATATCCACACACTGGTCACAGATAAAGACGCCTTCCGGTCCAGCCAGAAGCTTATGTACCTGCTCCTCGGTTCTTCCACAGAATGAACACCTGCGCAGCTTATTCCCACTCTTTGCCATCTGCTACTAATCCTTTCAGGCTCTCTTATCGACAATTGCGTCAATCAGGCCATATGCAAGGGCCTCTTCCGCAGTCATATAATTATCTCTTTCTGTATCTCTTTCCAGATCCTCGATCGGTCTGCCCGTATTGTTCGCCAGGATCTGGTTCAGCTTCTTTCTGGTCTTCAGGATGTTGTCCGCCACGATCTTGATATCGGAAGCCTGTCCCTGAACACCGCCGGACGGCTGGTGGATCAGGATCTCACTGTTCGGCAGGGCAAATCTCTTTCCCTTTGCACCGGAGGACAGCAGGAATGCGCCCATGCTTGCCGCCATGCCCATGCAGATCGTGGAAACATCACACTTGATATAGTTCATCGTATCATAGATCGCCAGTCCTGCAGTCACGGAACCGCCCGGGCTGTTGATATACAGATGAATGTCCTTGTTCGGGTCTTCCGCCTCAAGGAACAGCAGCTGTGCCACAACAATGCTGGCTGTTGCATCATTCACTTCATCATGCAGGAAGATGATCCGGTCTTCCAGAAGTCTGGAATAAATGTCATAAGACCGCTCACCTCTGCTGGTCTGCTCAATTACATAAGGTACCAGTGCCATCTTCTCTACTCCTTCTCCGGAAGGCTGCAACCTTCCACCGAGGACGTGCATGGCGCTCCGGTAACTTCCGGAGCGCCAGCTCGTGTCTATCTCTTCTGCTTCAATTACTCAGCATCTGCCTCTGCTGTCTCTTCAGGCATCTCCACCTCAACAGCTTCTGCAACTACGAGATCCAGGGCCTTTCTGACCTTGATATCTTCGCGCATATTCTCGAGATCAGCATCCTGCAGGAAGTTCTTGATGTTCTCAACTTCCATACCGTAACTGTCAGCCATGGTCTTGATCTCTGCATCGACTTCTTCATCGCTTGCAGTCATGCCTTCTGCATCCGCAACAGCCTCAAGAACCAGACGGCTCTCGATTCTCTTCTGTGCCTGCGGCTTCATGGTATCCAGCATCGACTCTGCTGTCATACCGGTGAACTGCAGGTACTGGCTGATGGACAGGCCCTGGCTCTGGAGCTGATTTGCAAAATCATTGACCATCTGCTTTGCCTGGGACTCGATCATTGCATCCGGGATCTCCATCTCAGCCTTCTCGATCAGGATATCCACTGCCTTGTCTTCCTTGGCAGTCTTTGCGGTTTTCTCTTTCCGCTCAGCGATGGTCTTCTTCAGGCTCTCTTTATACTCATCCAGTGTCTCATACTCGGAAACATCCGATGCGAAATCATCATCGACTTCCGGAAGCTCCTCTGCCTTAACATCATGCAGCACGATCTTGAAGACAGCGTCTGCGCCCTGCAGCTCTTTTGCCTGGTAGTTCTCCGGGAAGGTCACGTTCACGTCAAACTCTTCACCGGCCTTGTGTCCGACGACCTGCTCCTCAAAGCCCGGGATAAAGCTGCCGGAACCAAGCTTCAGGCTGTAGTTCTCGCCCTTGCCGCCGTCAAACGGAACATCATCGACAAAACCTTCAAAATCAATCACAGCGGTATCGCCGTTCTCTGCAGCACGGTCAACGCTGACCTGTCTTGCATTTCTCTTGCGGACAGACTCGATCTCAGCATCGATATCTTCATCGGTCACAACGATCTCTGTCTTCGGAACTTCGATTCCCTTGTAGCCTTCAATCTTGACTTCCGGCTTCTTTGCCGCAGTTGCGGTGAAAATGAAATCCTTGCCCGGCTCTAACTGAACAGCATCAATCTGCGGTTCGGAAACGATCGTAAGACCGGATTCCTTTACTGCAGCTTCATATGCATCCGGCAGGCACTCATTGGCAGCATCCTCAAAGAACACACCCTGCCCATACATCTTCTCAATCATCTTCCGTGGCGCTTTGCCCTTCCGGAAGCCCGGAATCACAATCTGACCCTTGCTCTTCTGATAAGCCTTCTCCACAGCCTTCTCAAAGTCGGCAGCTTCGACAGTAATGGTCAGCTTCACCATATTCTTCTCAAGATTCTCAACCTGTACACTCATGACAAATTTCTCCATTCCTTCATATATTGCGTCACAATCAGTGATTATAGCATAAGCTTTCCCATGTGTCAAAGGAAATCTCAGTATCCCGCCGCATGAATTGCTTCCACGATCCGGCCTGCCACCTCATCACAGATCGCATCGGTGCCTGCTTCCACCATCACACGGACCAGCGGTTCCGTCCCGCTCTTTCTAAGCAGGACTCTTCCGTCTCCTGCAAGGCGTTCTTCTTCTTTCTTTGCCGCTTCGAGCACCGACGCATCCTGCATGCAGGCATTCTTGTCAGCCACCGGCACATTCACCAGTTTCTGCGGATAGATCGTCAGGCCGCTGATCAGTTCTGCGAGGGATTTCTTCGATTCGAGCATTGCCTCCATCACCTTCAGCGCGGTCAGCACACCGTCACCGGTGGTTGCATATTTGCTGAAAATGATATGACCGCTCTGCTCACCACCGAGCGTATAGCCTTCCTTCACCATGCACTCGGAGACATACTTATCACCGACATCGGTCTTCACCGACTTGAGTCCTTCTTCTTCCAGTGCCTTATAGAGGCCGAGGTTTGACATCACCGTCGTCACGACCGTATTTCTTGCAAGCTCACCCTTCGATGCCAGATACTTGCCGCAGACATAGAGAATCCGGTCCCCATCGACAATATCCCCGACATCGTCGACCGCGATGCACCGGTCTGCATCCCCGTCGAATGCAAAGCCGACATCCAGCCCGTTCTCCAGCACAAAATTGCGGAGGTTCTCGATGTGTGTCGAGCCGACACCTGCATTGATATTGGTTCCATCCGGCTCATCACCGATCACATAGGTCTTCGCACCCAGTGCATCAAAGACAGATTTTGCTGTCTGATGAGCGGATCCGTTCGCACAGTCAAGACCGACTTTCATGCCCTTGAAGGAGCGGGTCGCCAGCGAGATCAGATATCCGAGGTAGCGGTTTCTGCCGATCACATAGTCAACGGTTCTTCCGACATTCTCTCTGGTCGCCAGCGGAATGGTGTCCATCGGAGAATCGATATACTCTTCGACCTTGGCCTCCACTTCCGGAGACATCTTGTGGCCGCTATCATCAATCAGCTTGATTCCATTATCATAGAACGGATTGTGGCTGGCGGAGATCATGATTCCGCAGTCGAAGTCTTCCGTTCTCGCCACATAGGCGACGCTCGGGGTACTGGTGACATGCAGCAGATAGGCATCCGCTCCGCTCGCGGTAATGCCGGCTGCCAGGGCATATTCAAACATATAGCTGGAACGTCTGGTGTCTTTTCCGATCACGATCTTCGCCCTGTGCGCGCCCGAAGAATAATAATGTCCCAGGAATCTCCCGACCTTGAATGCATGGTCCACTCTCAGATTAACATTCGCTTCCCCACGGAAGCCGTCCGTACCGAAATACTTTCCCATTGTCTTTATCCTCTTATATTATATTCAGGCCAGGTGTCTTATAGACCGCCGCTTCGCGGCTATTCGTTGCTTCGCAACTCCTGTCTATAAGCCCCGGCCATCCGGCCGGTAACCAGATGGTCTCCCATGGATTTGAAAGCAAGCTTTCATCCATGGGATGCCATCTGGTTGTCGGTCCTGATTTATTAACTGAACTGTGTTGTTTCCGCCAGTTCCTCAGCCTTTTCTTCGGAAACAAGCTGGGCTACCAGCGACAGGCCGAAATCAAAAGCGGTTCCCATTCCTCTGCTGGTGGTCACATTGTCATCGACCACAACCCGCGCACCTTCGATAATCTGTGCACCGGTCAGCTTGTCTTCCCAGCCCGGGAAACAGATCGCTCTCTTGCCGTTCAGGATGCCGAGTCCTCCGAGAACCGACGGTGCTGCGCAGATGGCAGCGACCTTCTTCTCCGGATTGGCCGCGGCAACCTTGAATGCCTCGCCGAGACCTTCATGTGCTGCAAGCGTTGTCGTGCCCGGCAGTCCGCCCGGGATCACCAGAACATCTGCATCTTCCGGATTGATTTCTTCAAATGTTGTGTCACAAATCACCGGGATCTTGTGCGATCCCATGACTTCCTTCTTCCCCGTCACGGAAACGGTCTGTACCTCCACGCCGGCTCTCCGAAGCAGATCTACCGGTGTAAGTGCCTCAATTTCTTCAAATCCATCTGCCAGAAACAGATATACAAGTCTGCTCATCTCCATCCTCCAGATTCTCTTTTATCTTTTCAGGTCATCACATCCGCAATCCCTGACCTTCATCATAAACAATATCCGGCAGGAAAGCAAGAACCCTCTAAAAAAACCGAGGTTCGCATGTGAACCCCGGTTATCTGCGGGCGACAGGACTTGAACCTGCACCCTTGCGGACTGGAACCTAAATCCAGCGCGTCTGCCATTCCGCCACGCCCGCGCAGGAAAAAGCTGGGCCAGGCGGATTTGAACCGCCGAATACAGGAGTCAAAGTCCTGTGCCTTAACCGCTTGGCGATGGCCCAAAAGACAGAACCGAGACGGTCCTGAAAAAGTTGTTGATATGAAAAATGCAAAGGCCGTCAGACCTTTGCATCTAATGAGGGTGGGTACTGGGACTCGAACCCAGGACCTTCAGAGCCACAATCTGACGCGCTAACCAACTGTGCTATACCCACCATGAGTATTGACAACAGAGAAAACTCTCTGAATGTGCCAAAAGGGATTCGAACCCCCGACACACGGCTTAGAAGGCCGTTGCTCTATCCAGCTGAGCTATTGGCACAAACCTCTCCCATGTCCGGTTTCAGGACATAAGAAAAGCGGGTGATGGGAATCGAACCCACGTTACCAGCTTGGAAGGCTGAAGTTCTACCATTGAACCACACCCGCGAAAGAACTATGTCTAATATATACGAAATTCCCTGATTTGTAAAGATCTAAATTTCGTACAATCGGGGTGACAGGACTCGAACCTGCGACCTCCTGATCCCAAATCAGGCACTCTAGCCAAACTGAGCCACACCCCGGTATCTGATCTGGCAAAAGGTCTTCTGCCCCAACAGACTTAGCAATTATACAAAACAAAGATCACATTGTCAAGAGGAAATTTTACTTTCTGAGAACATGCCTTTGTCATCTTCCGCACAGGTCTTTCACGACTTCACCGGCGATGATCAGACCGACGACCGATGGCACAAATGCAACCGATCCCGGGGTTCTGGGCTCTTCTGCAGGCGTGATCGGCAGTTCCTCCGAGTACACCACCTTCAGCGAGCGGACGCCTCTTTTCTTCAGTTCCCTGCGCATCACCTTCGCCAGCGGACAGACATTGGTCTTATAGATATCCGCCACCCGGAAGGCTGTCGGATCCAGTTTATTGCCGGCTCCCATCGAGGAGATGACCGGTACGCCGGCTTCTTTTGCAGCCATGATCAGTGCGATCTTTCCGCTGACCGTGTCGATCGCATCGACAACATAATCATAGTCTGCAAAATGAAACGCATCCTGTGTCTCCGGCAGGAAGAACATCTGTGAAGTGCGCACCACACAGTCCGGATTGATTGCAAGCACCCTCTCCTTCGCCACCTCGACCTTTGGCCTTCCGATGGTCGTTGTCAGCGCGACAATCTGCCGGTTGATGTTGGTGGGATCGACCACATCCTTGTCGATCAGATCCAGTGCACCGATCCCGGAGCGCGCCAGACCTTCCACCACATGGCCGCCGACACCGCCGACGCCGAACACGGCAACACGGGAGGCCGCCAGTTTCTCCATAGCAGCCTCCCCCAGAAGTTTCTCCGTTCTCTGAAAGATCTCTTTTCCCATCATCACTTCTCAAATATGTCCGGGACACCATTGCCGTTGGCATCGGTGCGGTCAATCTCATCCGGATGAACCGGCGGCATGCCGGCATGTCCGTCATGGTCATCATGCGGACGGCTGCCCACGCTCTCACTGGTGAAGACGCGGTTGCGGATTCTGGCCTCATCGACCAGCTTCGACAGCATATCCTTGACTTCCTTGGTATTCTTGATATTGATAATATCAAAATTCCCCTTTGTCACATCCGAGCTGTCACAGTGAATCGTCCCGAGGCCGAACAGCTTCTGTCCGAAACTGCGCTTCAGCGTCACATCCGTGATGCGGTACAGACGGATCTCATCCTCTGTGCTGTTCAGGAAGCCGGTATTGATGTACAGCTTTTCCTCATCCAGCGAATACTTGGTAAAGCTCCATGGCAGTCCAAGGCAATTCCGCTTTCTACTCTGCCACAGATATGATTTCTTCTCTTTTGCCATGACACGCTCTCCTTCCAATCACCCGATCATCAGCCTTTCCGTGTTTATCTTTTCTGTATTACATAAAAAATCTCTCACTGTCAGTATACTGTTCATCAGTATACCACTTCAGTGGGAGATATTCAATCGGAAGATCTGTCAGGGAGTGGCAAGGTTTTTCAGCATTCACGATATGTGAAATATCGAATATATATTACCTGCTTCTGCATGTCATCCTAAATATTCACTTCCGGTCTGTTCTTCTTCTGATAGGCGTACCAGCTGCTGTTCTCATTCAGTTCTTCTCTGGCAAGATTCAATAACAGTTCTTCGCTCTCTCCCTCTTTCCGGATCTCCTTCTCCGCCTTTTCATAGAGAGCGGCCATCCTGCGGTGATCCTGCTCCACATCTTCCAGGGACAGTTTCCCGTAATAATTTCCGGTAAATACTGTGACCGCAGAAAAGGTTCCCATGGCTACTTTCAGGATCACCCGGATCGTTTCCATCCTCTCAGGAGAAAGAAAGGCAGGTGCTCCGAACAGGCCGCCGAAAACAATCTCAAACACCAGCGCCGCGATATAGGTGATGACGGCAAGGATCATGGCTGTCTGCGTGAATCTTCCATCATCATGTTCCTTTTTCTCCGTGGTGATATATGCCCTCTGGTGATACGCTTTCTGGTCGATGATCCAGATGTCAAGCAGCGAGGCTGCAGGGCCATCCTTCTTCTGTTCTGTCACCGATCGTCCCCTGAACCGTTCAAGGACCGCAACTGTCCACGGCACATCAAACTTCCACGGCCACGGCATCAGATCTGTGACACTCTCCCTGATACCAGCCCTGGCAAGGTAATACTGGACCCTGGCGCCTTCTGCCAGGAGACGGTATTCCAGATACTTTCTGTGGCAATGAAGACGATCCGCCACTCTGTTCACCGCAAACAGCGTCACGATGAACACACCACAGGCCAGAATCATCCCATGAAAATTAATCTCATCATAAAGCAGAAATGAAACCGACAGCAGTGTGCCTGCGAGGGAGAGTCCGAAGAGAATCCTGCGGTATTTCTCCGCATAGTACATGCTCAGAGCATCTGCATCCGCGTAGAGCCCGTCAATCTCCTTAAGGAGCGGATCCTTTATCTCCTTCTCGATATGGTACTTCCTCAGTTCCGGCCGGTCCTTCTCCTTCTCAAAGAGTTCTTCCGGTCTTTCCTTCTCCTGGTTCATCTTTCCCTCCATGATTTTATATCTCCATCCACCAAAAACTGAAATTCTGTCATTTCAGGATCATTGTCAAGCATGATCGTTCTCTCACTCTCTTGCTACCTTTATTCAATCTTCAGCAGCCAGTCTGATAAATTGTGAATCTTGATGCCTTCATAGTCATAGGTCTCATGTCTGGTATTGGCCAG